>JAFGFM010000080.1 GCA_016931115.1 Deltaproteobacteria bacterium
GAGAATTTACAGCCATACTATCATGTGTTTAAAACTTCATCTAACGAGTCGATCTTTGCAATCACTGGTAAATATCCGGAATTTCAGGAAGTAGAAAGGGGTCAGGTCTGCCGTTGACTCTTGTTATTTGCTCTCGTCTCCAAGGTCGCAGTAGGTACTAGATGATAAGAAATTTCATTGTCTAACTGGTTAAGCGACCATCACAGTAAAAAACTTACTGAAGCTCCTTTCCCTGATTTTTTGGAAACAATAATTGTTCGTAATGTTGCCCAATACTGTATGCAGGCTGCCGCTAAAAAATAGCAGCAGCCTTGAAGTATATGGGTGGTCCGGGATCGTTCGTTAAGAACAAATACAGTTATCCTTAGTTTTTTTGTTCCTGTACTAAAAATCCACGTTCTCTGAGAAGAGGTTCAATCTCAGGCTCCCTTCCACGGAATGATTTAAATAGTTCCATGCTGTCCCTGCTTCCGCTTTTAGCCAAAATCTCTTTTCTAAACCGCGACGCTGTATCCTGGTTTAAAATACCGGCCTCGCGGAACGCATCAAACACATCGTTATCCAGCACCGCAGACCATATATATGAATAATATCCTGCAGGATAGTAGTTAATTATGTGTGAAAAATATGTTGTATGATACCTTGGTTCTATCTCAGATATTAGGCCAATATTGTCCAAACAGTTTCTCTCAAATTGCACGATATCCAGATTCTGCGCCTCTTTCATAGTGTGGTATTCCATATCAAGTAAACTTGCAGCCAGGTATTCCACATTATTAAATCCCTTATTGAAGAACTTGCTGCTGATGATCTTCTTCACTAGTTCCTGGGGAATCGGTTCACCGGTCAGATAATGTTTCGCATACTGAGGCAATACATCCGGGTGGAGGGCCCAGTGTTCCATCAACTGACTGGGTAGCTCTACAAAGTCGGTCGGGTAAAATTCCATATGATATGTTTTTTCTGAGAATATGGCGTCAATGGCATGCCCGAATTCATGATACATGGTCTTCACTTCATCCAGCTCAAGGAGTGCCGGAGAATCCTGGGTTGGTTTTGAAAAATTAAATACTGTAGTAATAACAGGATTTATCCGTTTTCCCCCCTTCATGTATTCATACTGGTAACCGCCACACCAGGCGCCCTGCTGTTTACTGGCCCTTGCGAAAAAATCCATATACAGGATTGCCAGATGTGATCCGTCCCTGTCTTTGACTTCAAATACAAAGGCATCCTTATGCGGTTTTGGAATATCCTGTTTCTCATGTAATGTAATACCATAGAGCATATTAGCCACCTGAAACATCCCGTTACGCACACGGGCCAGTTCGAAATAGGGTCTCAATTCGCTATCTTCAAGATTGTATTTCTTCTTCCGAACCTTTTCGGCGTAATACCACCAGTCCCATGAGGCCAGTTTAAATTTTCCGCCTTCAGCATCAATAATTGACTGCATCTCATCACGCTCTTCTTTTGCTGCCGGAATGGCCGATTCCCAGACACGGTTCAACAGTTTGTAGACACTGTCTGCGTTTTTTGCCATGCGGTTTTCAAGCTGATATGCTGCATATGTTTTGTAACCCAGGAGATTTGCCTTTTCCAGTCTCAGTTTAATGATCCTGGCAATCACACCCTTGTTATCATTTGCATTATTGTTATTTCCACGCTGTATGTATGCATTATAAAGTTTTTCTCTCAATTCCCTCCTGGGTGAGTATGTTAAAAATGGAAGCATGCTGGATTTGGGCGTCGTGAATACCCATTTACCTTTAAGACCAAGCTTCTCTGCTGCTGAAGCTGCCTCCTGAACCACCTGGTCAGGAAGACCTTCCAGATCAGAAGGATCTTCAATAACCAGTTTAAAATCGTTAGTCTCCGCCAGCAGGTTCTGATTAAACTTAACAGTAAGGGAAGCAAGTTCCTGATTTATAGTTGTTAATCTCTCTCTGTCTTTCGAAGAGGTCAGGAGAGCCCCGTTCTGTACATAAGATTTAAAAAGCTGTTCGAGCAGATAAGCCTGCTCATCATTCAGGTTCAGGCTATCGCGTCTTTCATGCAGGCTCTTTATCCTTTTAAAAAGTTCGCTGTTTAAAGTAATACGGTTCCTATGAAGGGCAAGCCTGGGTGAAATTTCCTGATCAATGGCATCTATTTCTTTATTTGTGTCTGATGTTTTCAACTCATAGAATATATTTAAAACTGTATCCAGTGTTTCACCGGATTTGTCCAGCGCCTCGATAGTATTCTCAAAGGAAGCCGGCTCATTATCTTTAATTATCCTGTCTATAGTATCATTCTGCTGCTTCATCCCCTCTTCAAAGGCCGGCATGAAATGAAACGGCTTGATCCTGTCAAAGGGCGGCACATTAAAAGGTGTATTATATTCTGTGAGTAACGGGTTTTTTTCCACAACTTTCTCCTCTGACCTGTTGCATGACATCGTAATCAGGTCCACTACAATGATAAACATAATAAACTGATTTATTTTTAAACCGGATCAGGATCGGGACGTCTATGCTTTTATGCGTTTACATCAGATGTTGCAAGAAATAAAATGCACCTTGATTTACTCTTTGTGTTATATAAAGACAAAAACATTTTTCAAAGGATATTTGATTGTTCGACTGGTTAAACGACATTCGCAGAAAAAAACTTACTGATGCGCCCTTCCCTGATTCATGGGAAGCCATTATCACCCGAAACGTTGCCCACTACTGCATGCTGGATAGTGCTGAGCAGGCGCATCTGCGCGCATTGATACAGGTGTTTATTGCTGAGAAAATCTGGGAAGGCGCTGGTGGACTGGAACTGGATGATGAGATCCGTGTTACCATTTCAGCACAGGCTTGCCTGTTAGTACTCGGCCTGCCCCACAATTTTTATAAAAATGTGATATCCATAATAGTCTATCCCTCTACAGTGGTTCCACCTCAAAGAAAGTTAGGTTTCTTTGAAAACTCCTTTGCTCCGGTGGGTGTCCAGCACCCGATCCTGGGGCAGGCATTTCAGCAGGGTCCGGTAATTATTGTCTGGGATGCAGCACTGCACGGTGGTCGCCATCCGGAACTGGGCCATAATGTTATTTACCATGAATTCGCCCATAAACTGGATATGCTGGATGGTGCAGCGGATGGCACACCGCCGTTAGAGGATACAACTCAATACCGCAACTGGGTTACAGTATGCACACGCGAATACCTGCGTCTTAAACATGAAGCTGAAAATGGTATAGAATCTTTTCTGGATGAATATGGCGGAACGAATGAGGCTGAATTTTTTGCTGTCGCAACAGAGCAGTTCTTCAATCAGCCTATGCAGATGATTAAACACGCCCCGGACCTTTATAATGTTTTAAAGGAGTATTATTGTCAGGACCCAGCCGAACGTGTGTCACGGAAAACCTGTACAGGATTAACAAACAATAATAATTAGTGTTTTTCTAGAGGTTCCCACTGCCACCGTTAGGACGAGATAAAAAGGTGATATTATTCGCCATACATATCGGTTATGAGTTTTCTTAACTGGGCGGCCTTGCCAGTAGATAACTGATCTATTTTGCTTTTTAATCTCTGTTTACTGATAGTTCGTATCTGGTCAACTGCAATTTCTGCATTCTTTTGGGCGCATTTAATCTGTATCCGGCTGCGCCATTGAGGGTGCAGTTTTGAAGTAAGCGGGCATACAACAACAGTATCAAGGTATTTATTCATCTCATTCTGGCTTACAATCACAACAGGTCGAATCTTTTTTATCTCATTTCCGATGGTAGGATTAAGGTCTGCATAATATATCTCGTATCTTTTACAGTCCAGCATCCTCATCCTCCAGACCGTCCTGAAGCGTTATATCAAGGTCATCCCACCTCTCCTTTTCATCTGCCATTGCCTTATATGTATTTTCCCATGAAAGCTTATTCCCCTCTTTATTCCTTAAAAGAAGGCCCCTTTCTGTTTCTTCGATAAAGAGAGTATCTTTGAGGTTATATTTCTGTAAAAGGGCTTTAGGTATGCGAACACCTTTTGAATTTCCAATTGATATAAGTTTTACATCATTTACTCGTGGTTGATTTTCCATATGGTTAACTCCATTTATTATATGTACATACTGTAATTACATCTTTCCCAATTGTCAATTTAGAATTTTATTCCATCCAGAAAGAATAAAATTCCGGATGTGACTTTCAGGTGTCAGTAAAAAGTATCTCCTCAATACCACTATCTCAGTGGGTGCGTGAGTATAAGAATATCCATATTGACACACAATATCATTTTCAATATATTCTCATCCCAATTATTTAAAGTCTTTCCGATTAAAATCATAAAATTATTTTTAATGGAGCGAAATTATGCGTCGCATTCTCCCGGTTTTTGTGCTTGTTGTTGTTATCCTGCTGACTGTTGGTAATACTTATGCCCAAACTCAGACAGTTACTTCCGGTTCTGATAATCCACAAGCAACCCCTGCCCCACTGCCGGTCGAGGCATTTACAAAATATGATGTATTTAGTGACATCAAGCTTTCCCCATCCGGTAAATATGCTGCATATTTAGGTGGTAAAAATGGAAGAAGCCTCCTTATGACCATTACAATCGAAGACATAAAACCCGTCAACAGCATTCGCTGCCGGGATGGTTTTGAGTTTGAAGACTTTCATTGGATATCGGACCAGCGTATAATCTATGAAATAGCTGAAAGACAGATTTCAGGGGTGCTGTCGGGCACAGGTGAGTTGTATGCTGTTAATGTTGATGGTGGTAGTCATGAAATTATCTTCGGCTACCGTGCCGGTGAAAAACAGCTCGGCACCAGAATAACACAAAGGAAAGATACCTACTCCAGCGCCGACCTGATAAACCCGCTTTTAAACGATGAAAAAAATGTCCTCATACGCGAAATGCCATATCGCCAGTTAGGCAACTATTTATATTATAATCCTGATGCAAAACCGGTAATCACCCTGCTTGACAGTTATACCGGCAATAAAAAAAGCCTGGGGGTTGCCCCCTATTCCAGCGCTGTAGTAATGACCGATCAACAGGACCGGGTGCGTTTTGCCATTGGTCTTAATTCAGATCTACAGTATTCAGCCAGTTGGAAGCCAGACCCTGATGGAGACTGGGTTGATTTTAATCTTCCCGGTTTTCGTAATGATTCTATAATACCAATTATAATGAGTGAAAATGCTCAATCAATCTTTTTTCTGGGCATAGCTGCCGATAAGAATTGTTCTGAACTTTTTTGTCTGGATCTTAAGACCAAAGAAATCAAAAAGATATTTGGACTTGATGACAATGATATCTACAGTATAATTTATGACCTGACCGGGAAACACATAATTGGAGTCCTTTCCTATATTGATAAACCGGTTGCTCACTGGCTGGATAAAAAGGACCTGGCTGCAAGAATACGCGCATCACTGGAAAAAACCTTTAAGGGGCAGACAGTTCAGGTTGTAACAGCAAGTAAAGATGGAAGCCTGGCCGTGGTTTTTGTAAATTCAGATATTAATCCCGGTGACTACTACCTCTTTGACACCAGGGCCATGAAGGCCTCTTATTTACAGCCTGCCAGAGACTGGATAAATCCTGATCAAATGCGTCCAAAGGAACCATTCACCTTTAAAGCACGTGATGGCTTGACATTGCATGGTTATATTACTTGTCCTGCAGGAAGCGGCCCATACCCAATGGTAGTAATCCCGCATGGCGGGCCTCATGGCGTGCGTGATTACTGGGAATTTGACTCTGAAGCGCAATTGTTTGCCAATCGCGGCTATGCGGTTTTACAGGTCAATTATCGTGGAAGCGGTGGCCTCGGAGATGAATTCGAGCAAAAAGGGTACGAAGAATGGGGTGGAAAGATACAGGATGATATTACCGACGCTACACTATGGGCCATTGATCAGAAAATTGCAGCCCCTGATCGGATATGTATATATGGCAGCAGCTTTGGCGCCTATTCAGCGCTCGAAGGTGTGATACGCAAACCAGCACTTTATAAATGCGCAATAGGATATGCAGGCATTTACGATCTGGAATTGATGGGTGAAAAAGGGGATATCCAGCGCTCAAAATTAGGCAAATCATACCTGCAAATGGTCCATGGTACTGATAAAAACATTCTTAACAAATGGTCACCGACCTACAATGCTGACAAGATTCAGGTTCCGGTCTTTTTAATTCATGGCAAAGAGGACTGGCGCGCCGATTTTGAACAGGCGACAAAAATGAAGTCAGCCCTGGAAAAGAACAATAAAGTATATGAATGGATGGCATTAGGCAAAGAAGGACACGGTGTCCATGATGAAGAAACACGAAAGGAAGTATATGAACGTATATTGGCGTTTATTGATAAGAATTTAAAATCGCCTGTAAACCAATCGGATTCCAATCGGTTCTAAAGTCAAAATTAGTCCTTGACAATGATATCAGTTCAGGTGAAACAAGTGCTTTTTGGCTCTTGATAAATTGGAGGTAAATCATGGCATTAAAAAATGATCGATATACATACCGAGTAACATGGTCAGAAGACGACAACGAATATGTTGGCTTATGCGCTGAATTTCCAAGCATGAGCTGGTTGTCTGCAACGCCGGAGGCAGCATTAAAAGGAATACGAAAATTAGTCTCAGATGTTGTTGCTGATATGGAAGCAAGTGATGAGGCTATCCCGGAGCCTATTGCCTGTAGACAGTATAGCGGTAAATTTATGGTAAGAATTCCACCGGAGGTCCATCGCAATCTTGCTATCCGGGCTGCTGAATCCGGAATCAGCATTAATCGTGTCGTCAGTTCGAAATTAAGCCAATAATTCCCAAACAATGTCTGTGGGTAAATGGGTATGCTGTTATTTTATTAGGTTTATGATTTTGCGGTTTTTTAACAAAAAATACCTAAAGGGGAAATGTTATGAAAAACAACCTGTTTATACTTGATAATAGATATCTGAAGAGCTATCATCTCCCCGCTTCACCCAGAAATACCAATAAGGTTTTATAATCATTAATAAGGTTCCGGATCATCTTTTTTTTAAAACGTCATAAAATAAAAATATCCGGAATTGATGAAACACTTATTACAAGCACGAGGAACAAAAATGTATTCCAATTATGTTTTTAAGTCAGAAGCTGAACTCGAAGCATTTTTATGCAAATCACCTGCATGTATTGAGTCAGGGCTTCAATATATTGCGAACCAGGTTAATACCACTCGTGGTCCCTTAGACCTACTTTTAGTCGATGACGGAGGGCGATTGACAGTTGTTGAACTAAAGAACAAAATAGATGACAGTATTTTGTTTCAAGGTTTAGATTATTTTGGATGGATCTGGGACAACATCGACAGCATTAAACGAATATACAAAAATGATAAAATAGACTCTATGCAACCACCTCGATTAATTCTAATCGCTCCCGACTTCTCCAATTTATGTTTATCACGAGTAAGATTTATCCGTGACGATATCAGAGTTCAACTTTTTAGATTCAAAGGTATTGCTCATGAAAAAGCAACTTTTCCAGTCTTTTTTGAGATAAAGACCAACGCACTATCTTCTCCAATGTCACCTATCCCTACAGCAGATGAATTCGGGCAATATCTAACAAATGAGTATTTGCAGAAACTCTTTTATGAAGTCCGCGAAAAATTTAGTGCATTAAGTAGCGAGATTCTTGAGAAAATCAATCAACAATATATAAGCCTCAAATATAAAGGGAGAACTGCTCTAACAATCTATGTAACAAGGAAAAGGATGGATTTGGAACATTACGATCAAGAGAGCAATTGGGTAACTACGCAGATAACTGAAGAAACACAGTTTGATTGTGAAGAATTTATTAACAATCAGAGAAAGGTATTAGAGGATTGGGACGCAGAATAAAGCTAATAATCACAAAAACCAGTGGGTGCGAAAAGCCGGAGACCAAGACGCTCTTTAGAAATTAAATTGAAATAAAATTATAAAAGAGAGTCCAGCTCTCACACTAGATTCAACCGATGCTGAGGATGCAGCGATAATTGGTACTAAAAAATTCGTAGATGTTCATCTTATATGATAATAGGAGTGACATCCAACAATGCAAATGAGAGACCATAGGTTTATCAGACCGGTGCAGTTGGCTGAAATAATTTTATGACTTGAGATAGTAAAAATTGTGTAGGTCTGATAATCATATAAAGGGTTTATTATAAAAAACAAGATATCAGAAGCTGTGAATCACTTGTTAAACAAAAGAAGAAAGGGAAGGCATAATGTCTGATTCTTTCAATAATGACAAGAACGTGTATTTACTTGGAGCAGGCTTTTCAAAAGAAATTGGTCTTCCTTTGCAAGATGATTTTTTACTGGTTGCAAAAGAAGTTTTTTTTAAGCGCACTGGTCAGTATAAACATTTCCAGAGAGTGTTCGAATACCAAGATAAACTTACCAAAATGAAAAAATACCTAAACTATCCTCTCTTGAACCTTGAACACCTTTTCAACCTCATCGAAATGGATTTCTTCTATTCCCAGGACTCGGCTATTTTACAAATCAAGAATGACTTTACTAGATTGATCTGTGATGTGCTTATAGACAGAACACCCTGTCCCTTCTACCATGACGCTTCCGGTCATTTACGAATTGATGACTCCAAGTTTCAAACGTACCTTTCATTTATAAGTCTCTTCATAAAGGATGATAAGCATAAAGTTGTCATGCATGACGACACCATCATTAGCTTTAATTACGACCTCGTGCTTGAAGGAGCGGCTAGTATCTACAACTGGAAACGAGACGAGAGGCGTCTAGACGGATATACAACAAAACCAAGAAATGATTCCTTTCTATTTAATACGACCTTTGGGAAAACAAACATCGTTGTGGAGGATGTTGGTCAGTATTTCAAGAAGAACATGTCAAATCCTTATTTCCCATCTCTTGAGCTATACTCGGAAAATGATGGCTCTTTGAAGCTTCTTAAACTCCACGGTTCCATCAATTGGACACCTGCAGATGACCACACCAAGACATTTATCGTTCCTCCCACTTGGAATAAGTCCGACCCCGAAATTAGGGTGCTGTGGGATAAAGCGTATAAGGAGCTAATGACTGCAAAACGAATCATAGTTATTGGTTATTCCTTCCCTGAAACAGATATCTATGTAAAAAGCCTTTTGGGGCTGGCTCTTAATGAAAACCAAATTCTCCAGAATATCTACTTCATCAACCCAGACCGCGATGTCGCAAAAAGGATGTGTCTTTCTTTACTCGACAGGTATTTTGAAAAGTACTGCGAATACAAAGAGTGGAAATTATCGGAATTTATAGATTCTAACGAAGGCAAGCAGTTCATAAAACACCACCTAAACAGAGAGGTAACGGCGTAAAAGGTCGATGTAACAAATTAATCTAGACAACTCGTTACACTGGCGACTGATTTTATCGTTGACAAAAAATAAGATGGAAATAGTGTTTAAGGCAAATACTGTTCAAGAGTATAAGAAACTACTTTTAGATGCAGATTTTCGAGTACCTGAAAGGAGTGATGGACGAACGAAAGATGATGTAGAAAAATATGATTTATCTCATCTTTTACTTTGCCTTATGCAATGCGACCTACTCACATTTCCGCTTGAGCTCATTCATCGTAATCGTCCTGACTTCCTACTTGTTATGGGGAACAAAAGTATTGGAATTGAACATACTGAAGCAATTCATCAGAATATTGCTCATAAGGAATTTCTAATGGACCAAAATAACGGTCCAAGCACTTGGTTTATATCTCCTATTTCACCAAATGATCTGTCGAAGAGTAAGAAAGAGTTAATGAAAGAAATTCAAGAGAACGCTCATGGTGATGGATGGTGGGGAGATTCTCCTGAAATTTCTTGGAAGGAAGTAATGCTTCATTTTATCCAGAAAAAGCTTAGTATCGCGCAAAAAGTTGGATATGAAAAATTTGATGAAAATTGGCTTCTCATTTACAATAACTGGAGTTTACCATCACTAAATATCTATGGGGTAATTCCAACATTTTTTCAGGAAGTCAAGAACTCTGGGGCTTTAAAAGAATTCGATCGGATTTTTATCACTAAAGACAAAGAGTTTTGTGATATTTCGAGCACTGGAGTAACTGTACACAATGTTGACAATTTATAAATACCAACAATCGCATTAACTCAAAAGGGGAAAGATAGGGTCTGGGAAAGATCAGTCCTTGACAACGGACATTACTGAAAAAGACAATCATCGTTCAAGTAGATATTACAAGACAAAAGTAGTAACTTTAGATAATGTACAGAAGTGAGGTGAATGTCAGATCTACACAGTTGATATGCCTAAGTATATGGCTTACGAAGGTGTCATTGTGTATGTCTAACACTAAACGTTTCTGAACATTTTACTGACCCTGAATTTTATGTACAACAATATAAACAGATATTCAAAAGAGGAGAGACAATAATGAATAATTTCACAAACCGATTTAAGACTTTGCTTGCCCTGATTTGTTTTACATTATTTTGCAGCTCTATTGCTCAGGCAGAAGAAATGACTCTCGAAACCTTGATCGATCGTCAGAAGGTGCAGGATTTAATTACCCGCTATTACTTCAACTTCGGTGGGACGCCTGAAAGTTTTGCAAACTTTTATGTGGATAATGGTGAGCTGATTCTGATCGGTCAGCATTATAAGGGTAGAGAGGCTATTGCCAAAGCTTATAACTTTCCTGAGGGTGAAGCACCCAAGAATTTTTCATTCAATAGTCTTATCAGTAATTTACTCATTACGGTGAAAGGTGATACCGCCAGGGCGAAACTGGTGTGGACTGAGAATGTGATGCAAAAAGAAAGGGGTGAGATACAGCTGCCCGCTCAGGGTCGGGAGTACTCCACTTTCGTTAAAATAAAAGGTAAGTGGATGTATCTTACTCGCGAAATCAAAGGAGGAACAGAGCCGCCAGAGGGTTGGGAGAAGTAGAGTAACAAATAAGACACTCACCTTCTTTACTGCAACGTTATGTTTCTGGTAAAAGCTTGAAAGAGCATAGGTATCAGGCCTACACAGTTGGCTGGCTTAAGCTTATGGTTTGGGAAGGTGTCAATTATGTAGTACTGATACCAAAGGATTTACTCTTTTTACTTTTTTGCGAGGATGCTATGAGCTTGAAATGCACGATTGGAATGCACCAGTGGACTGGTTGCAGATGCTCGAAATGCGGAAAGACTCGGGATGAGGCCCACGACTGGTTATCGGATTGCGAGAAGTGCAGTGTGTGCGGCAAAATAAGGGCAAGCGCACATGACTGGAACGGCTGCAAGTGTCAGAAGTGCGGAAAGATAAGAGACGAAGGACATGATTGGGACAAAGATTGTGAGACCTGCGGGCGATGTAACCTTAAAAGATCGAACAAGCACAATTGGATCGATCTTGAATGTTCTATCTGTGGTCAAATATGGCCCAGCAGGCGAGGGCACATTCTGGCTCTTTTAAAATTATGTCATCAAGATAAACAGGCTGCAGTTGAAAAATGTCTGGTTGCCATATCCGGCAGAACCTATATCCCTGAAAAAACTGCTTTGCATCTCCTGGGAATACTTAAAGATGACAAGGCGATTGAACCACTTGCAAAATATCTCGCTGACCTGAAGCC
Organism: Deltaproteobacteria bacterium; assembly: GCA_016931115.1. Classification (GTDB taxonomy): domain Bacteria; phylum Desulfobacterota; class DSM-4660; order Desulfatiglandales; family HGW-15; genus JAAZBV01. Next base: position 11,630 of record JAFGFM010000080.1, read on the forward strand.
CTTTTCGGAATGTGCAATCAAATCATTATCTATGTTTGGCGTCGATGCGGTTGATTCTTTATTACGTAATATGCCCACCGCAGGTTCTATTGGCGGTCGCCGCAGGCTTTTCGAAGCATTATGCAAAGTTAGTTCCGTTTCCATTGACCGTCTTGCAGGGGAGTTGACCAATAGACAATATTGTCAAATTGTCGCAAAAGCTTTGGGCCAATCAGGCGATCGGCGGGCAATCAATCCGTTGTTTGAAGCCCTTAAAACAAGCTACTTTTCTCGCTCCGAAGAGCGAGAAGGCGCCATTTCGGCTCTTTTACAACTGGAAGCTTACGAAGAATTGCTTTTACTTTTGCATGATGCAAATGGCAGCTTGGATACTATGGTGGCATGGGCACTGGGAAACCTGGGCGACAAGCGCGCATTAGAGCCTTTACTTGAGGCATTGGAAAAGACAAAACCTGGCAGTTATGAACGTCGTACAGTAATTAAAGCGTTGGGTAATATTCGAGACCCGCGTGCGACAGAACCCTTGTTAAAAATACTTAATGAAACAGATATGTCTATCCGTCGAGATACTATCATAGCTCTTTCAAAAAGCGCGGATGGACGAGCAGTCCCGGCACTGCGTGATACGATAGAAAATTTATCAGTGGACGAACTGGAAGCCCATAAATACGCTGAAATGGGATTAGTGCGCCTGGGAAATCCTGATTTCATGAAATCATTAATTAGTATGCTATCTGTTAATTCAAGCAATTACGACATTTTACTGGAAGTATTTAGATACAATAAAGATGTTCTTGTAAACGCCGTCGTGGCTATGCTTGAACTCTCGAAGGAAGAAACTTCCTATAGTGGCTATGAAAAAACAGCGGCTACTTATAACCGTCTCACCTGCCTGGAGTTGCTGGATAGAATAAAAGAGCCAGGGAGTGTTAATCCTCTGTTAATCGTGCTTATGGATGATCCCCATTATGAAGTCAGGGCCATGGCCGCGAAAACCTTGGGTAGGATCAGGGATAAGCGAGCGATTCTCTCTCTGATAAGGGCAATTCAAGACACAGACTCCATTGTTCGGAAAGAGGCAGCCATTGCACTTGGAGAGATTGCGGATGCTCAGGCAGTTGAACCACTAGTCCATACACTCAAAGATTCCCAAGAAGAAGTCAGCGCAGCAGCAGTCGAAGCTCTCGGTAATATCGGAGACATTCGAGCAATGGAACCTTTAACCAGTTTTATACAAGACTCATCGGGTTTACCGAACATGAAAAAAGCTTTGTATTGTGCCGCTGTGTCACTTGCAAAACTTGGTGCAGCAAAGCAATTAATATTATGGCTGGAAACTCCGAATGAAAATCTCTGCGAATACGCCATTATAGGTTTGACAAGCTTAGAAGATGCAGAAGCAGTACAGCCGTTAACGCGCTATTTGGAGGATAGTTCAAAACTTTCCAGGAACAGAGCGTTAGCTGCTACAGCCTTGGGAAATAAAGGTTTGACAGCCGTTGATCCTTTGGGTGAGGCGCTTAAAAATAAATCGAGAGAAATAAGAGAATCTGCAATAGTGGCACTCGGGAATCTTGGATGGTCTGCAATCGAACCTTTTTTATTAAACACCGAAGACAGAGATTTAGATGATCGTTGCGGTTGGGAAGCTTGGGAGAAGCTGTCTGAAGATTTAGAGATTTACCTCATGCAAGGGCATAGGCAGGCCTAAACAGTTGACAGGCCTGAGCTTATGGCTTAAGAAGGTATCAATTCTAAAGGGTGGTTTCTTTTTGGATTGTGATGAAATGTTGTTAATCAACCTATAACAGGTAAGGAGATATAAAATGTTGTATCATGACTTAAAAGAAGACTTGAAAGAATCTATGAAAGCAAAAAATATGGATAGAGTAAATGCCATACGGGTTATTATGGGTGAATTTCCAAGACTTAATAAATTAGCCGGTGAACTTCCTACAGACGATGAAGTATTGAAGATATTGAAAGGTCTTAAGAAGAATGAAGAATTGGTACTGGAAAAATTAAATAAAACTGAATCAGTATATCTTAATGTTATAGAAGGTTATCTGCCTAAAATGATGTCCAAAGAAGAAATTAAGGCCTTCATTCTTTCATCAGGCATTAATTTAAAGGGTGGTGAAAATATAGGGCAAATAACAGGAAAGCTAATGAAAGATTTAAAAGGAAAAGCTGAAGGCAGCCTGGTAAAAGAGGTATTAACTGAAATGATGAAAGAGGGTTAATGCTGTTTCACCCATTTTTCCACCACCTTGTATGGATAGGCCTCCAGCCTGCTAAACCCTGGCAGGTTTTTGGCTTTATATTCAACCAGTCTGGGAGAAGAAATGCCGCATAAAAAACGTGTTATCAGGGTTACCATATCAAATGAATTTGTTTGCCCCACCGCATCAATAAGGGGTTTAACCATGGCATGAAAATCCGGATGGTTTAGTGGTGGCAGCTCTGATGACTCCATTCTGATAGCTTTTTTCTCCAGGCAGACCGAACACCTCCCGCAGCCATTATCCAGCCTTTCACCAAAATAGGCTGAAAGATTTTTAGCCAGACACTGGTCAGACTCAAAAAGGTCAATCATGGCATGCAGGCGCGCCACATCCTTTTGCTCCTTTTCTATAAACAGCGCTGCAATCTCCTTTGCAATCGAGTCTAGATCAAATCTGGAATTGATTATCTCAAAAACCTCCACACCAGATGATGGTCTGAGGACAATCCACCCTTTCTCATGAAAATAATCCAGGGCTGTTAAAACCCGCTGCCTGTCAAAGCCTGACTCGGCCACAATATTATCTATATCCACCTTTGCCCATGTCTTGGCGAGCCTGGAATTATCCAGTATGGTTTTAACAAACTGTTTCCTTTCACCATTAAAATTTGCCTGAATCTGTTCGCCGGGCACCAGATACTGGAATGAATAATTTTCAAAATAGATATATTTGGGGGAAATAATATTCGCCATCTCAAGATAAACCAGAAGGGTTTTTAAGGGCAGCAGCCTGATATCTGTCCTCATGCTCAGGGAATGTTCCCTAACCTCAAACAGCTTTTCCTTGGATTGTGATATTTCCTCCAGCACCTTGCGGATATTCGCAAGGCCTGGCGTGTCACCATAGGCAAAATTCTCAAGTACAGGTATGTGGTTTTTATTTCCCAGCAGGCAGCAGAGAGAAGGCATTCCATCCCTGCCTGCCCTGCCTATCTCCTGGCTGTAGCTCTCTATAGATTTTGGCAGGTCATAGTGGATAACCTTTCTGATATCCTCTTTATCTATTCCCATGCCAAAGGCGATGGTTGCTACAACGATACCTGTTTCTCCTCTCATAAAACGGGTTTGAACAGCATCCCGCTCCGCATTTTCCATACCGGCATGATAGGCCTCTGCCTTAAGTCCATGCTCTTTAAGCATAAGGGCTATGCGATCCGCTGTCTTCTGAAGTGTAACATAGACGATTGCGGGGCCATCAGGCTTTTCTGCAAGTATATCGCAAAGCACGGCCTCTTTATTTTCTTCCGCCACAGGACGTATGCGTAAAAATAGATTTTTCCTGTAAAAACCTGTTTGCGCCACATTTTCCAGGTTGATTGCAAACTTTTCACACATGTCGAGGATAACCTTTGGCGTTGCCGTGGCTGTGAGTAACAGGACCTTATTAATACCATATTCTTTCTGATATATGGGGATCTTCAGGTAATCGGGTCTGAAATTGTGGCCCCATTCAGATATACAGTGGGCCTCATCAACAACAAGCAGGGATATATTCATCTGTTTGAGCTGGGTTCTGAACCTTTCATTCTTAAATCGTTCAACAGCAACCATCAGTATCTTGAGTTGACCTGATCGGGCTGCTGCAATTGTATTGCGATAATCAGCATCGCTCATGCCTGAATCAAGTTTTGCCGCGGCAATATCCTTTGATTTTAAAAAATCTATCTGGTCTTTCATCAGGGAGAGAAGCGGTGAGACTACCAGGGTCATGCCCTGTTCAATAACAGCAGGTAGCTGATAACAAAGAGATTTTCCTGCGCCTGTAGGGAAGATTGATGCAGCAGACTTACCTGCTATGATGGCCTCTATAACCTCTCTCTGACCGGGTTTAAATTTATCAAAACCAAACACCCTCTTTAATGTATCATCAATTACAGACATTTTTTTCTCATCCAAAATGGGATACCTCTCTTCATAAATGGTCTTTGTATGATTAAAAAATATGGACAATTGTTAACTCAGATAATATAGCCTAATATAAAGTATAAAAAAAAGGAAAATTATAAAAAATGGCCGCTAGTAACTCAATTAGCCAGGAACCTGCATATAAAGATCAGTTTATGACCCTCCTGAAAGACTCTCTTGTTCAGAACCGGTTTGTTAAACTAATTCTCGGGAAATACCGGGGACAGGATTCATCTCTGAATCGCATTCTTGTAAGAAATATTGTTATTAAAGGTGAGCAGCGCCTTTCTATGATCTATTGCTACAAGACCAGGGAGGTTACGAAGAATGAAACATTAGCCTCAGGCATGGAAACGGTTCACAGGCTTCTTGGAGACCCCTTCATGAGCGCCCACCTCTTTTCATTAACCGGGGATATCCAGATAGAGTTCAGCCGGAAAGGCAAATGTCGTTTAATCAGCAGCAAGGCGACTCATAATACTGTTCCTTCAGAAAGGCATGACAGGGACAAAAAGCGTTTAATTGACCCTGATAACCCGTTTCTTACAGTACTGGGAATAACAGATGAGGAGCATCGCATCATCCCCGCAATGGCGCGAAAATGGAAACAGATCCATAAGTTTTTAGAGATCTTCCAGCACGCATTTGAGTCATCCAGGATATCTAAGACAAATGGTGTTCATGTGGTGGACTTCGGGTGTGGAAAGGGATATTTGACATTTGCGATGCACGATCTGCTCCGGAACTCGCTTGATGGTAATGTGCAGGTAACAGGGGTCGAACTGCGGGAAGATCTCGTGCGTTTTTGTAATGAGGCTGCGAAAAACCTTGCTATAGATAGTTTGTCTTTTTATCAGGGTGATGTAAGCAGCTATTCACCGGAGATCATCCACATTATGATTGCGCTGCACGCATGTGACACAGCAACAGATCAGGCGATCTACCTGGGTATCCGCTCTAATGCTGAAATAATCATGTGCGCCCCATGTTGCCACAAGCAGATCAGGGAACAGATTCGTATTCCTGCGGTTATTGAACCCATGCTCAAATTTGGTGTTCATCTTGGGCAGGAGGCGGAAATGGTAACCGATAGTTTACGCGCCCTCCTCCTTGAGGCAAGCGGCTATACAACCCAGCTCCTTGAGTTTGTCTCCCTGGAACATACAAGCAAGAACAAGATGCTCCTTGCAATAAAACGCGATACAAATAACGATCGGGAGCATCAGCTTACAAAGATCGAAAAGCTAAAGGATTTTTACGGCATCAGGGAACATTGTCTCGAAACACTACTGAATACAAAATGATTTTTATTGGAATATCTTGTAAATATTATTCTTTTTATTATTATCTTGCTCTAAATTCGGAATTTCTATAGAGAAATAGGTGTAAAAATTATGCAACACAAAATAAAAACAGGAGAATATCAGCATGGAAATTATTGTAAACAAACATGGCAAGGGTAAACTCGCAACAAAGACCTGTTTCAGTGACGAGTTCGGATTCAATGTGGCTTCAGTAATCGTTATGGGTCAAAAGGAATGTATTGTGGTGGATTGTCAGTGGACGCTCGCCAATGCATACAGGGTAACAGCCGAGATAATTGACAGCCAGCTCGAACTAAAGGCGATCTTTGCCACACATTCTCATCCGGATCACTACTGGGGTATGGGCTACATGCAGCAGGCATTCCCGAATGCCAAGTGTTATATGCTGCCTGAAGACCTTAACCTTTACAACCACCAGTATCAGGCAAAACTGGATGAATGGGAACCCATCATGGGAAAGAACAACCTCTGCCGCAAACAGGCCGAAAATATAATCCCGCTGGACACAGGCTATCTTGAGCTTGAGGGAGAAAAGATTGAGGTCTTTGACCATGTAATGGGCGATTACAGGTGGAACTCTGTTGTCTGGATACCATCCATTAAAACCATGTATGGAAGCGATGTACTCTTTAATCAGGCACACCCCTTCACATGCGAGGTAACAGCCCCGCAGCGAGCACAGTGGATAGCAGACATTGAAAAGATGGAAAAATACAATGCAGAGATAGTTATACCCGGCCATCAGAAAGAGGGCTGCCCGCTTGATGGCAGCGCCTACAAGTACACAAAGGATTACCTGATTGCCACCGAGGAAGAGCTTGCCAATACAAAGGATGCTGCTTCATTCTTTTATAACATGGTAAAGCGTTTCCCTGGCTCGAGCCTGATCATGTACTCAAACGAGATGAATGCTGAGGTCTGGAAGGGTGGACGCCCATGGGACTGGGTCCTTGATACAGTAGAGACACCGGCCATTAATCCGCTTAAGGGTTAATAGTTATTCCCAGTTTACAGGCATGTAAATAACAAAAAACCGCCGGTTTGATCCGGCGGTTTTTTGTTAATTTAAGTGTAGTGAATTAGATTGAGGTTTAATCTATTTTCGGCATACCTTTCATTTCCATATAACCCATGGACTGGTATTTCCCATTAAAATAGGGGGCCAGTTGAAGCGCACTGAACATCATGGGTTTGGTAAGCCTCTTGATATCGCAGGGGTTATGCTCAAGCCCGGCAGGGATATAAAGAACCGTTGCCTTGGTGACAACGTGTCTTTCATACTCCGGACCCATAAAATACTCAATCTCTCCATCAAATGAGCCCACCAGGTCCGGCAGCTCTGCCCCCAGGAAAAACAGGTATTCATCTGTATCATGATGATGTGATTCAAGTTCAAGCCTGTAGGGCTTTGTGAACATCTGCCAGCCCATGTTGATCTTTGCGCCGGGGAGATCACTGTCACCCCTGAAATATGCCTGGGGACCTGCAACTACATCAGTAATGGAATTTTCTCTGAGCTTTGTGCTGAACAGATGGTCATACTTTGTGCCGCTTGTGCCCTTTGGCCAGGGCGGGGGATTTCTAAAAAATGGGGAATCTTTCTTCTTTGCCTCCTGCGCTTCGGCTATTACAGGGGCACCCAGTTGAATCAGGGCGCTTGCTATTGCTGCACCGGCAGCGCCTGCGGTAACCCCCTTGAAAAAATCTCTTCTGCCTTCATCCACTTCATTGTCTTTTTTGGAACTCATGGTTTTCTCCTTTCAAAAGGTATGGTTTTGTAGGTTTATCTACCCTCTTTTACCGGTAAATCTCCATCTATGCAAGAAGTTACTGGAAAAATTTTACACTATTCTGTCAGACACAAAAATAATGATGGGGGTAAAATGATGTAGTTAAATCTCTATTCAGTGCAAACTTACCCGATCTGATCTACCTTGTCCTAAAATAATTTGCCGAATCGATCAGTTCATCCAGATTTTGGCGAAGCATGGTAATTTTTCCGGTATCAGGATCATTTTTATTAATATTTTCTTGCTGCCACTGTTCATAATCATTGAGTATTGTTAGTGCAGTCTGCCCTTTTTCCTGTATGTTTTTGATCTTCTGATTTATTACATCAAACATATCATTGATAACATCAGCTTCCTGAAGCAGAAAATCACCCTTCCTGAGCTTTATCCTGTTATCGAGGTTACCATTGCGTACATCCCTGAATGTCAGATCAAACCGGTAAAGAGGTCCAATAAAGCGGTTGAAGGTTCTTATTGAATGCAGACTGATAACACAAATGAGTGCAATAATTACCGGCCATACACGATAATGGAGCATCAATATATTATCTGCTGCTACAGCACGCGCCTCTATACTTAAACTCTGATCATTCATGCGCATGATATCAGGGACAAATAAAACTGAAACCAGTACTCCGGTGATAATGATAATGTAGATCAGGATTAGGGCGAGAAACCTGTACTGGTGTGATTTATTAATAATCCTGTAGGGATTTCTTTTGTACTTGCGCATCATGGTGCCCCCGTTTCAGAGCCGGGCCTGGGAAAGGTGATGGTAAACTTGGTTCCTTTTCCAACCTCACTCTCAAGCCCTATTGTTGCCTTATGGTGGTGAAGGATGGCCTGGATAACCGCCATTCCCAAACCGGTCCCCTTGTCTGGTGATTTTGTAGTAAAAAAAGGATCAAAGATACGATCATGCAGTTCCCTGGGAATACCGCACCCATTATCTTCGATCGACAGGTAAACATTATCTGCTGATGAGCAGGTGGTGATCACTACCCTGCGATTATCATCGCCATTCCCTTCAAGCGCATGTATGGCATTTACTAAAAGGTTGGAGATAACCTGCTGGAGTTCATGCCCATCTCCAACTATGAAAGGAAGACTCCCCTCATGCTTTATTTCACATTCAATCTTCTTCATTAGAAGTTCATGTTCCATAAGAGTACATATCTGCCTCACAGTATCATTTAAAGAGATCGTCTCTTTGATCTTTTGTGACTGTGATGAGAATGATCTGAACCTTTCAAGAATGGAGTTTAGTCTTTCCACTGCATTAAGAACATTTGTCAATCTATCCTTTCTTTTATTTTCATCCTTCCCTTCAAACATCGCAAGTTCTATATTTCCATATATTGCTGTGAGGGGCTGTTTTATTTCATGCATAATGCCAGCGGCCATTTGCCCCATAGTACTTAACCTGGCTGCTTTTGTAAGAAGCTCCTGCCCGGCCTTTAACCGGTCACTCATTTCATTAAAACTGTTACCAAGCTCCTCAAACTCATCCCCGCTCTTTATGATAACCCTGTGACCTAAAGAATCTTCGGATATCTTTCTGGTCGCCTTTTTCAATATCTCTATGGGCACTGTAATTTTCTTGATAAGATTGATGCTTAAAAAGATTACCAGCCCAAGGATAAATGCGATGGTCAAGGCATAAAAAAATTCGGATTTCTGCATAGGGACAAGGACATCTGACCTTAATTCGCTCAGGACGATTGTCCATTCCTGTAAATAAAAATTGGGTTTCAGGAACAGGGATGAATAACCCGAAAGATAGTCATTGCCCTTATTTTGCCACTGGAACTGGCCTGATGGTGCTTCAATCAGCTCACTTTTAATTTTTTCTGAAATAGATGGAATATCTTTAATGGAACTGACCAGAACAATATCTGAACTGTCAATTACAAATATTTCGGTTAAAGGAGGTCTTCTATCAATAACCTCCTGGATATATGCATGGTTTATTTTTCCAATCAGGAGTCTGTTTTCAGGTGTATTAGAGTTAACAGCCATGCACATTAACAGATCAAAAGAGGAATTATCATATTTCTGAAGATAGAGAAGCGCCTTTCCAGACTCAAGATGCCCCCATTCTTCAATTGATATTTTTATTGGGCTCTTAATAGTTCCATAGATGTTTTTGATTTCCCCATTATGAAGAAGGGCAAATGCATTAAATCTACCCTCTACCCTTTCAAAAGAAAGGCTGTCCCAATTGGCATTCAGGCCATCAGGGTTTGTCTCATAGTAACCTGCAAAAAAACTTAATTCAGACCTGAGGAACTCCAGTTTTTCATACAAAGAGGTGGCCAGTGATTTGCTTTCTTTTTGCAGTGATACACTATGCTGGCTAACAAGACTATTTCTGACATTGATGAAGGATATAATAGCAAAGACTGAAACAGGCAGTATTGCGCAGATAAAAAAAAGAATAAAAATACGGCGCGCTACCCTGGTTTTAAATGAATTTAACACTACTGCCATAATAACCCTGACGTAATCATTATATATGCTTAAGAAATGGATAGATTTTTAAATTAAACATTTCAATCACTCTTGATCATTAATAATTTGAAGCAACACCAATATAACTCCCATTATTTGCCCTGATAATATCATCCCGGCTAGCCTTTGCTGCAAGAGGTGTCTGGCTTTTACCATCTTTGCCCATGCTGTAAAGATCAAAGTCCTCATTTATGGGCACAAGATTATGATCCTTTCTCTTATCCCCATTACCTTTCCCTTTAATAGTATCAAAATTAAGGTATTGATATGGGTTACCCCAGGGGTCCTTCATATCCCCTTTACCCATCTCTTCAAGACTTAATGGCAAAGTACCATGATCACTCTGCCAGTCAGAGATATCTCTTTGTAAAAGCTTGATATCAGAGATAGCTATAGTGACCTTTGCCTTTTCAACAAATGATATATAAGCAGGAATTGCTATACCGGCAAGGATCCCTGTTATAGCTATAACAACCATCAGTTCAATGAGGGTAAACCCATTGGAAAAGAGATATCTAAAACCTTTTATAGACCGGCCCCATGTTCTGCCCCTGTGAATAGAGAAAGATCTTATTTTGATAAAACTTTTCATATCTTAATATATTTTTCACTCTTTAATCAATATTATCAAGTTGTTAGATAACATCAATTCAATATATTCTAATAAAAACAAAAAAATAAAAGCTAAAAAATAATACAGACAAAAGACAGCACATAAATGTTCTTTGTCATTTATACATCGGCATATGGAAATTAATCTTAAATAGTCTTCTTCAGGATATAGAGGGGGTTGTGTTTGAAATTGACTACCCCGCCATAAAGAGACGGGGTATAATGCAGCCTATAAAACAGCCAAGTGTTATTCAGTATCCATGCCCCAGTTTTTAAACATCTCTTTGTAAAAATCAGGGAGAGGAAAATTGGTTTCCATAAACATCTGGTGATCACGGTATGAGAATGGGCCATGTTCATTCTTTCTTATGCCCGCCATCATCTCAGCCATTTTTACCTGTGGTATAGAAAATATCAGATCCCCTTCATCTGTAAGTGCGCGCTGGTATTCACCGGGGTCAGGAAGGACGATATAGTATTTGCCCTCCTTCATCGGGCTAACAACAGACCACCCGCATGATGGCGGAAAAAAGTGATGCCTTACCTCAGGCACATCAGAAATTTTCAGGGATAAAAGCAGCCCGCGCAGTTGAGCAGGTTTGGCATAAACAAGCACAACATCAGGCACAAAATCAGCCATGCTCAAAGGGGCAGTAACAATACCGATATATTTGCCATATTCAAAGCTGTCATATGGATGAGACCATTGATTAACAGATGCAGGTTTTTCAACCAGTCCGTATGCCATAACAGCGGTGGGGCACCAGTTATCCTCCTTAAGCATAGCTATAGTGACTTTATCCCTCCTTGACATGGAAACAGCCTGACACTGGGTAAGATGATATCCGCGGTCTCTCTTTGGCCTGACTGCATCTTTTGGTATCTCCTCTTCCTTTGACACCATCTTTACTGCCACTGGGGATGTGCGCAGTATCAGCACACGTTCCAGATCCTCTGCATCCCTTTTATTTATCCCTGCTGTATCGGCAGGTTGATCAATATTTTTACCCTGTGCCTCTCCACTATTTGTTGCAGCGCCTGCAAGGCTGTATGCCCCAAGGGCCGCTGCACCAATCCCGAGCCCTAACACCTCACGTCGTGAAAAACTGTTACCCATCTATGAATCCTCCTTTCTCCATTATGAAAATGTGAAAATATTAATCCTGACTGTAAAGTCAGTTTTTAACACCTTTGGGGATAAATGTACAACTCATAGTTAGTGTGCATCCAGAAAGGGGCTAATTCTGGATGGGGCTTTCAGATGTCAGCTAACTCTTTGTTTTGAAAGTCTTTTGCTGATCCTCCTTAGCACGAGGCTATGGCGGGACAGGAAGCTGAACGCTGATGGCTGATCGCTTGCCCGTCCTCCGCAGTAGCTCTGCTACGGAGGATGGAAATCCAAAAACGACAGCCTGGATGGACAATAATAATGATTTTATTTGACACTCAAGATCTATCTTTCTATATATTAAAAACAGAATATGAATTCTGATAAGCAAACGTCCAAATATCACCTGTTCCGGAGGAAATTATGTTTCGCATACCTTGTAATATGGCTTTACTGGTAGCTTTATTCTTTTTAGTGGCATGTAATCAGGAGAATACAGTATCTACAGTACCTGATAAATCAGAAACAACATCAGCAAATGCAACCTCTGAAAAGGCTGAAAGACCCAATATCCTGTTTATTCTGGCAGATGATCTGGGTTTCAGCGATATGGGCATTTATGGCGGTGAAATCCCCACCCCGAATCTGGATACCCTTGCTAAGGGCGGTATGATGCTTACAAACTTCTATTCAGGTCAGACATGCTCTCCCACAAGGTCTATGCTTATGTCAGGCACAGACAACCATCTTGCAGGTGTGGGTGTAATGGGAGGCCCATCCAGGGAAGACCACAAGGATAAACCGGGTTATGTAGGGTATCTGAATTTCAGGGTGGTCTCACTGGCAGACATATTGCGTGATGCAGGTTACAATACCTATATAACAGGCAAGTGGCACCTTGGTATGGATGTGGAAAACGGGCCTGTGGCAAGGGGTTTCAGACGCGCATTTATCTCTCTTGACGGTGCAGCCCACCTTGGGAAATGGGACTGGCGCGGGCCTCAGCCAGCCAACTACCGTGATGGTGAGACACAGATGCAGGTTGACGATGATTTCTACAGCACCCGCGTGTACACAGAAAAGATGATAGAGTATATAGAGAATGACCGAAAGGAAAATAAACCATTCTTTGCATATCTTGCCTATACTGCGCCGCACTGGCCCTTGCAGGCGCCTGATGAATCCATTGCACGTTTCAAGGGGAAATATGACAAAGGATATCAGGCCCTTTATGAAGAGAGGTTTAATCGCCTTAAAAAGATGGGGCTTATAAAGCCTGACGCAAAACCGATCAGTAACGAACGCTTTCAGCCGGCATGGGATGCACTCAGCGATGAAGAAAAGAAGATAGAGAGGCGAAAGATGGAAATATATGCCGCAATGGTCAGCGATCTTGATACATACATTGGGCGGTTTATTGACTATTTAAAAAGTATCAATGAATACGATAATACCTTTATTATGTTCATGTCCGATAACGGTGCAGAATCAAGTAGAATGGACCTGGCACCGTTTATAGCAGATCATGTTGGCAAAGAATATGATCACAGCCTTGAAAACCTCGGGCGTGGAAACACCTATGTAATGTATGGTAAAAACTGGGCCAGTGTATCTGCCGCCCCATTTTTCAGACATAAGGCAACCGGGTTTGAAGGGGGCGTTCATGTGCCTGCCTTTGTGCATTATCCGAAAATGGTAAAAGCAGGCACCAGCAGTAATGGTATGGGGCATGTAATGGATGTGTATCCCACATTACTGGAACTTGCAAAAGCAAAGCACCCCGGTACGAGTTACAGGGGCCAGGAGGTATTGCCTGTAAAAGGTAAATCCCTTATTCCTCTTATTACAGGTCAGGCGAATGAGATTCATGAGAAAAAAAATATCCATGGTTGGGAACTGCACGGGCACAGAGGCATAAGGCAGGGCGACTGGAAGCTTGTATGGGATCAGGCCCTGCCTGAAAATGAAAGAAGGTGGAGCTTATATAACCTTGCAGAAGACCCGTTTGAACAGAATGACTTAAGTAAAACCATGTCTGAAAAATATAAAGAGATGATTGCCAACTGGGATATCTACGCTCAAGAAAACGGTGTTATATATTAGCGATAGGAATTCTTGTCTGGTTCCAACGGTCTCCGTTGGAACCTCTCTTATATTAATGCTCTGCGTTAAGAATTATACAAATCCATATGGCAGGAAACAGATATCTTGCTCCATTGGTATCCTTTTTTTATAAATTCCGGCACCTGTTTCATGCCTTTTTAAGGGCCGTAAAAGTCCCCAGGCTGTTGCCGCTGGCAAAAGCCAGGATATTCATCATCCCGTTGCTGGCGCTATCCTGCAGGATCATGGTCAGAAGCACGAAATTGACTACTGTAATGATCCCGCTCAAAATCGTGGCCCAGGCGATTTTTTTTTCAGCTATGAATCTGGTGTATTTTGTGACTAAAAGATCGACAATAAAACCTGCCACAAAAATGAGTATAATTTTCCAGACCATGGGTCACCTCCTTTTATTGGGATTCGATGGAATGCGATCCTTACCTGACCGACGGACACCTGTCAGATTCCGGATATCAGGGACAAAGATATCTCTGCCCGGACCTATGACCTGAAAGGCGTTCAGCTTAATGATGAATTGGCTTAAAATAAATTTACTAGAGATAAAGATTCATGACTGGGAAAAAGAGAAGTGATTGACATGAATCCTAATCAGCCAAAGCCCGACGGAGGTTGATCGTTTAAATCCATAAAAATCTCCATTTTTAAGTGAATAATAAGCCTATATTGGCGTTTTCCGGTCCAATATAATATTAAACGCCTGGAATGTCAAGATTTAGCCAAAAACAGACTAATACCGGTATTTTTCTAATATTTCAGGAAATTAACACAGGACTCTTCTCTTTTAATAACGCTCTGTGTTAAGAATTTTCAAAATGCATATAGCAGGAAACAGATATCGTAATACTCAATTGGCAAGCTATTCTTATCCCGCCCCAACCCGGCAGCAAAACTTTACCATCCTGACCCCAAAACATATTGACATACCCTATACTATTTCCCATAATGCCCAGGTCTCACCAGATTTGTTTTCATCAAGTTTTAATAAATTTTTGCGGGTATTTATACATGTTGATGTTTATCAGAAACTATTCAATAACTTGTCATAATTAACAGTAACAAGAGTAAAGCAGGGCTGGAAAATATATGAAAGATTCTGATTTTAGCAAGAGCTACCTTGATAAGCTCAAAGAATTTTTTGCCTTTTTGAAAAACCTTTGGGGTATTCTTGCGAGTGTTTCGGTTTTCTTTCCTCTTTCCAACATTTTACTTGATTCATAACCTGCCATAACCATAACGGCAGACATACATTAAATGGATTCCCGTCTGCACGGGAATGACGAATCTATGTTCGTTAAAATCATTAGTAAAGTAATCATAATTGCTATGTATTATTTTTTTTACTGGAAAAGCTTATGGGTTATCATTAAGACTAATCACCTGAAAAATCAAGGGAAAATTTAAGAGAGCTGAAAGGTCAAAGTTGAAAGGAAGGACAATTCAGGGGATAGGAGAACAGCTATAAGATATTCAAGATTCAAGATTTGTGGCCTTTACGATAAGCTGTGAAATGCTTTCCCCTGACACCTTTTGAAAAATCGTAATTATCTCTCATATTATTTTCGTGTTGTTCTGTATTTTTCTTTTTCATATTGTACTTTAGGGAGTAGATTAATTGGGAGTCCCCCTCCAACAGCCCCTCTCACAAAGTGGAGGGGAGCTTTTTATGGTTTTTTTCGCGTCCATTCGCGTTCATTCGCGGTTAAAACCTATGGAGATATGTGAACTGCACTGAAAGCCAGTCCCTGTCTTTATAGAGCTGATCAAAGGCGATATCCCGATCAGGTTTCCTCTTATAATTGGTGAAACATGGCCCTGCTACAAATTTGAAAGAGGAGCTGTACCCCTGCCTGCGCAGCCCTATCCCTGCTTGATATGATTCAAGCGGCGGAGAAGCCGCAACGCTTATAACGGCATTCTCAATTTCACTCGTATCCTCATAGTAGCGCCCGAAAATGCTGGCGAACCAGATGCCATGCCAGTCTCTTTCCATAACTGCGCTGATTGATTTTGATCTGAAGCCCGGACTCTCCTTTGACCATCCCGCATTTAAACGCATTACCCAGTTTTCAGCCATCGCATAGTTTAAACCTCCCTGGAGTGAATACCGTAATTCACGATTCGTAGTATCATCTATCCTGAATTCAGCCAGGGTGCGCAAGCGACGTGTAATAACATTTTCAAAGGCAAGATGACCGCTCTTTGTATTATAACTGTCTCTCAACCTTGTAACAGTTACCCCCAGTTCATAGCCAGGTGAGACAGCATCATGCTGAAAAGATATCCCAGCATCTACATATCCGATATCCGGAATATATTCCCAGCGCAGACCCGATGACACATTGTATCCCTTTGGACTGGCATTTTCATACCCATTTAGTTCACCAATAAACTCTTCAAGCACATCAAAAATGTGCCTGTAATATTCATTTAGCCATAAGGCGCGAAAGGTCTGGTAACCGTCATAGAAGCCTGCGCCGGCAGTTATTGCAAGATTTTTATCAAGGCTGTAACTGGTATTAAATTGAAGCCCTATCCTGTCAGCGGCCAGGGTTTTCTCTCTCCTGTTACCCAGGTATTCTGAAAGGTAATCAGCCTCAATACGACGCCATGAAAAAGCAAGATCAATATCCATTTTCCTGCCCTCACGATGGTATCCAACAGAGCTCTCTGTTACAAATACATCGGAAGCGCTCAGTGATGATAAATCAATTATACCATCATGTGTGATCTGCTGATCCGCTTCTGAAACAGGCAGGGTATGCATATCATGTGCCTCTGGTTCCCTGAGACCGTTAATAGAATTTATGATTTCATAAAGTTTTTCAAGCCCGTCAAAACCTGCCTGTTTATAAACCACGGTTGGCGGAAATGCACCCGCTTCTGCCCCTGTAGCATCAATTATGGCCAGATATGGCAAAGCGGAGCCACCATAGAGATCCAGTAGTTTGCCTCCGGTATCTTCCAGAACCATACTCATCTCGGTATCCTCAATAAATGCGCTCATGTCATCCGGCCTGGCAGTATCGGAGTTAATCGAGATGACCTGGACCTTTATACCATGAGGATTTCCTGACCGGGCCTTATAGTATTCCTGAATCCCGGTCTCAATCTCCCATGAAGCAGCTAAACAGTGAGGGCAACTGGCACTGAAAAAATCAAGGAGTACAATCTGCCCATAGAAATCATTCAGGCTGACTTGCTTTTCTGTTCCATGTTCCAACAGGGTGAATGGAGGGGCAACTTCACCGGCATTCCACGCCATACCACCCACTACTGTAATAAACAGCATCATTATCAAACATATTTTAATGCGTTTCATTATGGTGTACCCCCTGCCACACACGATCCGCATTCCGCTGACTGCCCACCCATGAAGGAGGCTGAGCTTGATTCAAACTGTGTAAGCAGTTTATCCTGATAACTAAAAATTGCTGATCCGTTAAACTGCATATTGGGCTTGGAAACAAGCCTTAGATCCTTTTTTGTTATACTCACACATCCACCCATAAACAAGATGCCACAAAGCATGATCACTGCCATACAGTGTAAAATCCAGCGTCTGCCTGCAGCCTGTGCATGGGTTTGCAGTATAATCATTTTTCCCATTTTAGTTCTCCTGAAACATAAATGAATAAAATTTTGCAACCGCGAATTGAGGCTAATAAACGCTAATTAATTTTTATTGTTCGCGTCCATTCGCGTTATTCGCGGTTTCTATTAATCTTCTTTATAAGACTCCCTGAAAAGATTCAGCCTGTAATATTTACCCTTTTTTGCCATTAGCTCTTCATGATTTCCCTGCTCAATAATTTTCCCGTGGCCCATAACTATAATCCTGTCCGCCTTTTTTATTGTAGAGAGCCTGTGGGCAATAACCAGGGTTGTCCTGCTTGCTGTCATTCGGTTGATAGCGTCCTGTATCAGCCTTTCTGACTCAGGATCAACGCTTGATGTCGCCTCATCAAGTATAAGGATGTCCGTATCATATGCAAGCGCACGTGAAAAGGAGAGCAGCTGCCGCTCCCCTCCTGAGAGTGAAGTTCCACCCTCACTTATTTCCTGGTTGAATCTATCAGGAAGTTTATCTATGAACCATTTTGAATTAGCCTCACTCGCTGCCTCTTCTATATCATCAGCGCTGATCAGATGATTACCAAGAGAGATGTTTTCCATGACATCACCTGAGAACAAAAAAACATCCTGCATCACAAGCGAAATACGTGACCTAAGCGCAGCCTTTGAAATCTTTCTTATATCTACGCCATCAAGAAATACAGCCCCTTTATCAGGATCATAGAATCTCTCTATAAGGTTTACAAGAGTACTTTTTCCTGCCCCTGTTGCACCGACAACAGCAACCATCTCACCAGGATTGATTGTAATATTTATATCCTGTAACACAGGCCTGCCCTTTTCATATGAAAAGGTTACATCCTTGAATTGTATTCGTCCCTTTTTGATTTCAATATTTACGGGTGATTCCGGGTCAGGGATCACCTCACCATTATCCATAAATTCAAATATTCTCTCGGTTGAGGCCATGGCAAGCTGCATAATATTGTATTTTTCAGATATATCACGTATTGGCCTGAAAAACATCTGGATGTAACTGATAAAGGCAACAAGGGCGCCAAGGCTGATATTCTCAGATATCACCCTGCCTCCCCCATACCATATAATAAGCGCAACCCCTACAGCAGATAACAGCTCCATAACAGGGACAAAGATCGCAAAGAGATGGAGCTGATTCATTCCTGCCACATAGTTTTCATGATTAAGACCGGAAAACACCTTCATCTGGTGCTTTTCTCTTGTAAAAAGCTGAATGATCTTTATTCCTGCTATCTGCTCCTGCTGGAAGGCGTTCAGTTTTGAAACCTTTTCACGCAGAGCCCTGAATGCATCCCTCATCATCCTGCTTACAATAATGGTAAAGATAAAGATAACAGGCAGTAAGGTAAAACTGATCAGCGCAAGTCGTATGTTCAGAAAAAGAAGCATGCCTATTATTCCAACCAGTATAAACACATCGGTAAACAGGGTTACAAGAACTGACTTGAACATCTCATTTAAGTTCTCAATATCATTTGTGACCCTTGTTACCAGACGCCCTACAGGATGTTTGTTAAAAAAGGAAATGGCGCGCCCCTGTATACGTTCAAAAAGGGTAATCCGGATATCCTGCATGATATTCTGACCGATATATTCAAGCAGATAATAGTCAAGGTAATTAAGTCCAAAGGTTACTAAAAGTAAAACAATAAGAAATATCCCTACATTTGCAAGGCCATCAAAATCAGATGCCCTGACCCTGTGGAGCAGATCAGGAGAAAGCTTATCAATTACAGACTTTGGTACTGCAATGCGTCCGTCTGACAAAGTAACCGGCTTATCTGTTATTGAAGTCTCATTTAAGAGTATAGAATATTTACTGCTATCAAGCAGATACCACTGCTCTCTGGATAATAATCCATCTGCCCTGTATTTTTGCAGTATGGCAGGATCAATCTTTTTAACTTCACTCCTGTGAAAATAGGCGGTTTTATTGTTAACGCCCTTTATCAGTATATCTCTGTGTTTAAGAATAAACTGCTCTGAGGCCTCTTTATCAGAACTAATAAATGTTATTTGTTCCCATGAAGAGAGTATATACCTATCAATAGCAATCTTCGTAAGATAGGGTAATGCCAGGTCCAGAAGGGTAATTATGACAGCGACTGTGAGCGCGAGGACAATAATTTTCTTATAGGGTCTGGCGTATTCTGCCAGCCTTTTTAAAAGCCTTATATTGTATGGCTTACCCAGTTGCCCCTCTTCCATGTATCCAAAATCGGCCTGCATATTTATTTAGTCCCTATTCAATATCCTGTGACATAACCTGCTTTTTATAGAGCCTGCTGAATTCAATACCATTGGCAAGCAACGCCCGGTAATCACCTGTTTCTACTACCATTCCATCCTTCATTACCACTACAATATCCGCCCTGCTAATAGTGGATAGCCTGTGAGAGACAATGATGTTTGTTCTTCCCTTTCTCAGGCTTATTATTTCGTTAAGGATCTCTTCTTCTGTCCTTGTATCTATCATGGATAAAGAGTCATCAATAATCATTATTGGGGGATCAAGTATCATTGCCCTTGCAATGGTCAGGCGCTGTTTCTGACCACCTGACAGGGTAACGCCCTTTTCTCCAACTATTGTATCCATACCCATTTCAAGTGCCATAACATCTTCATATAGCCTGGCACATTGCAGAGCCTTTACTATTGTTTCTTCTGTTATGTTGTCTCTTCCAAAAACAATGTTGTTTTTAATGGTGTCTGAAAATATTACAGGCTCCTGGGTTATAAAACCTATGCCTTCACGTAAATAATTCAATGGAATATCACGGAGATCTGTCCCATCAATCGATATAATACCTGCCACAGGATCAATAAGCCGGGGGATAAGGTTAAGCAGTGTGGATTTCCCTGAGCCTACCATGCCGCAAAGAGATACTGTCTGGCCGCTATTAATGATTAGGCTGATATCCTGCAACGCAGGGATAGTTTTCTCCGGGTAGTTAAAACTCACACGGCTGAAATTGACTTCACCCTTTTCTATCCTGTAATTATCATTAATAACATGAGACCGGATTTCAGGCGCTTCATCAAGTATCATGTTGATTCTG
Organism: Deltaproteobacteria bacterium; assembly: GCA_016931115.1. Lineage (GTDB taxonomy): Bacteria > Desulfobacterota > DSM-4660 > Desulfatiglandales > HGW-15 > JAAZBV01. The sequence continues at coordinate 31,960 of JAFGFM010000080.1, forward strand.
CGCATGGAGGCCGCACCCCGCTGAAAAAGATTGGTCACCCACCCCATTGCCATCATGGGCCATGTCAGAAGATTAAGATAACCAATGAAGGCCACAAAGTCGCCTGTTGAGATATCGCCCAGGATTGCTAGCCTGCCTCCGAAAAAGATGACTATGGCAAGCCCTGTGTTTGTAAAGATTGTCATGACCGGAAAAAAAAAGGCAAGGGTGCGGGCCAGTTTGATATTTTCACTGGCATAGTTTTCACCCTCTTTTTTTACCTTTTCATAAGTCCAGTTTTCTCTCACAAAGGACTTAACAACCCTTATCCCTGTAAAGGTTTCTCTTACAGCTTCAGTGAGATCCGAAAATGTTTTCTGGACTGTATCGTACCCCCTGGACATCCTTTTTGTATAGACCCTTGCTATCACTATTATGAATGGCGCAGGTATAAGAGAAAGCATTGCAAGCCGGGGGCTGATATATATCATGAAACATATTGCGGCGATCCCTATAGTGATACTGTCAACAAGAGAAACAAGACCCATACCGGCAGCCATCCTTATGGCATTAATATCATTTATTGACCTGGCCATGATATCGCCGGTTTTCATCCTGGTAAAAAAGGACATTGTTAAGGTCTGAAGGTGGCTGAAAAGCCTGTTCCTTAAAAGCTCTTCAACCTTTCGTGAAAAACCAAGGATACAGAGCCTCCATAAATACCGAAAGATGGCTATTAAAAGGGAGATACCCAGTATAACAGCACTGTATTTTATAAGAACTGCTGTTGTAGCACTTTTATATGAGAGGCCATCAACTACCTTTTTCAATACAACAGGGATAAGCAATTGGAGCAGGTTAACCGAGAGCAGGCAAAATAGCCCAACAGCAAGTCTGTACCTGCTGTCTACAATATAATCCTTCAGAGGCAGAAAATCCTTTGCGGTCTTAACAAGCGGGAGATTAATTTTTTTCATTCTGTTTTGGTGTTTTTCATCCATTGGTTTTTTCTGATTAACCGTTAATACCTGATCAGGTCATCTATAATCTGCCTCATCTCCATTTCTTCTGCATATAAATCATCCTGATCAAAATACCCGGCACCCAGTCGGTAGTACATGCCTCCAAAATTAAAAGATGGGGTAGATCTATTAGGGTTTTCATAATTGAACAGTTTAACATATTGTTCCGGGATATCATTCTCAGTTTCGGGTGTAAGCAGGTCATCTTTTGTTTGAATATCATAGTGATGGGCTTCGATAAGTCCTTTTTTAATGTAATCCATTACTGTATCATCAAAGGTCTCTTCTATCCATTTACAAAACGAACACCCTATATGTGAAAACATGATAATAACCGGTTGGCCTTTACTGTTTCTATAGATATCTTTACCCGTTACTTTAAAGGTCGAGTACTGTTTAACAGGAGGTACACTCTTTTTTGTATTTGCCTGCTCTTTAAGATCAAGAGAGCCCTTTCTGTCTGTTTCTGAATATTTTATTATTTTCGCATTTTTTTTAATCTGTTCCGAATATTTCAACAGTTCTGAGGTAATATGCTCCTCTTCAAGGGTATACTCGATTGATTCCCTGGCATCTTCAAACGGTATAGAAAGCTCTTCAGCCTTATTGGTTACATATAATATATGATAGCCGTGCTCGGACTCTACCGGATCGGATATTTCTCCTGGCTTTAAACTAAAAGCTGCTTTATCAAGAGAAGGGATTGCAGAACCTTTTGTGATTACACCCAGACTCCCTCCAATTTGCCCTGTACTGTCAAAGGAATATTTCTTTGCTGATTCAGCAAATTTTTCAGGTGTTAGGGATTTCCTAATACTTTCCGCCAACTCCTTTGCTTTATCCTTTGAGAGATCGCTTGCGCAGCCCTGACTTTCTTGGTGACAAATCAAAATATGGCTGAGCGCTATCTTTGCGGGCCTGTTGTAGTATTCATTATGAACTTTATAATATTCCCTGACCTCTTCATCTGAAAACTTTTTAGCCCCGAATTTCTTTATGTATAATTTTTGCAAGATAAGTATTTTTTTAAAATAAAGCTCAGCATCCTCCATGGTCAATGATTTTGAGTCCAACCACTTTACAAAGGCCTCATCAGGAAAACGGAATAATTTAAGGTATCTTTCTTTCTCCTTTTTAGCCTGATCCTCTGTTATGCTGGCTTTAAAAGCATCTGCCTCACTACGCAGTAAAAGCTCAGAAATATAAAAATCAAGATATGAGTTTATGGTTAAATCTTTTAAGGATGTCCTGGAAAATCTTGATATCAGGAAATATAGATTATATTGTTTTAACAATTCATTGGTAAAAATGGTTTTGCCGTTAACCTCGGCTAAAATATCCCCTGCACCTGAAGTATCCACTTTCGATCCGGAAATAGCCGATTTTTTTTCATCCTCTGAACAGGCCGGCGATGCTATGACAGTGATAATCAATAAAACAAAAACCGCAATAAAATTATTGAGGGTTAAAGCTGCCCTCTTTTCCAGTTTATTTTTATTGTAAAACATTTCTTTACTCTCTTGCTCCAATAACAACATGATAAACTATTAATAAAGGTAATCCACACTAGCAGGTAGTTATATCGTTATGATCACTTTTCCTGAATTTTATTATTCATAATTTCAAGCTTCTTTTCCATACATTTTTTAAAATCATAGGAGCCACGACGGTGACCAAATCTTATGCAATCATCGCTTGCCATTCTATATTGCCTTTTTGAGGGGTCTTTCGATCCGTCTATTGATGCGCAACCTGAAACTAATACTAGTGTAGATACAATAACAAGTAGCATTCTCCTGATTATCATGGTATTTATCTCCTTATAGTTTCACGGATAAATTTAAACCTTAAACCCCTGTCTTTTATCATAAAGTCTATTTTTTGAATGTAACTTTTGAATTTTGCAGGAGTATAATAAAGATATTTATTCAGGTCAATTCGTATAAAAATTAATTGTTTTATAATTGTAAGAGGCATATTGATTGAAAATCCCTTATGATCATGATAAGAAACCTAATAGCATACTTCAAAAAAGAATCAATTATTATGCATTGATCCGAGGACCTTCATATGGTTCACTTGACTTTGATGACCGTGAGGAGATCCGGACAGCTATACGGGAGAATCTTGAGTCACATGGTATACGTTTCCTGGAATATACATGGGTGTGGGATGAGGATGACAGATGCCTGTTACTGGTCGGTGAATATGAAAACAAAATAGATGCCAGCCAATGTATTAAAAAATATGAATTATTGGGTTTTAAAACCTGCATCAAAACCAGCCTGCCGGGTGGTGCAGATATTTGATTAGAATAAATAAGTAATTCAAATTTCAAAAAAGGAGACCAAAATGAAGGGGAAAATTAAGCTTAACAAAACAAGTACAATCTATCTGGCAATTCCGGTGCTCATCTGTCTAATAACTCTGCTTCTCTGTGGCTGCACAAGCACAGGAAAAAATGAGACAACAACTATAAATAAAGCTACTGATCAGGTAGCAAAAAATGATGAATCAGGCAAAAGCACCACTGAGGATGACCAGAAAATAGTATGCCGTAATCTGCATGTCACAGGTTCACGTTTTAAAAACAGGGTGTGCGTTACAAAGGCAGAATGGGCAATAAGAGATGGTAAAAACAAGGAAAAATTGGATGAATTCGATCGTGATGTGAGCGGGCGTACCGGTGTAAATACAGGTACCGGCGGAGATGGAATGGGTGGAATGTCAAGCGGCATGCCGCGCTAGCAGCCGACAATAATTATTTTTATTAAAGCCCGGCATATTTTTCTCTTATAGATATAAGAATATCAATGCCGGGCTTTAATAATTTTTAATCTTACCCTCTATCCTTAATTTCAAAATCAATAATTTATCGCACAGAGTTCTTGTTGCACTTTTTCTCTGCTTGTAATTATAAAGACTTATTGGGGCATTGATAAATACGATCCTGACCGCGGTGAGATGTTTCCATGGCTGACCTACATTGCACGTAACTGTATCAGGAAGGTTATGCGGAGACATGGAAAGATGCGTGACATGGTAGACTTCTGGGAGATTATCGATCATAAACTTATCGAGACTGTGACAGATTTGGGTTCGAACATTATCCAAAAAGAGCTTCTCCAGCAGAAACAAACCGCAGAACTTGTTCGTATTACTATCACAAATTTACCGCTAAGATACCAGATGGCTTTACAGAGACATTACTTTGAAGACCTTTCACTCCATGAAATGGCTATGCTGGAAAAAAGCAGTGAAGGAGCAATAAAGATTTTACTTTACAGAGCAAGAGAGGCATTTCGCGATACCTTTAAAACCATCTCCACCTCATTAATTGAGAGAGGAGAGGAAGGGAGGATTACCCCATGACCGATATTAACAAACACAATGATTATGAAAATATAGATAAAAACCTGGACAGGCTTCTTGAACTGGGTGCATCCATCCCCGTGATGCCTGTGGAGCTGAAAAACAATATCAGGAAGAGATTAATCAAAATAGCTTCAAAATCTGAAAAAAAGAAAATCTTTACTTTCCGCTGGACAGCATTACCCCTCGCTGCAACTTCAGCATTAGTCTTTTTTATTTTAATCCCGTGGCTTGGTAATATATCAGGGTCTATCACCTGGGCTGATGTACAGAAACAACTGGAGCAATTCAGAACCATGTCCACTAAATTATGCGCACAAATAGAGGCTCCTGGCCCGAGCGGACAAAAATTTAATTTATGTTCAAAATCCTATTTTAAAGATCCTTTACTCAGGAGAATAGAGGCTGAAGTATCAGAATCCGAAGGAATGGGGGTGGACCCAGGCTCTAATGTAACAATGATTGTTAAGCAGGAAGCTGGCCGAATTGATCTTTTTGTATTAAACAATGGTGCCCAAAAGGCGGAATTACAAACCTGGTTATTCAATACCGATGACATGCGTGCCCCCCCCTTTTCAGTCAATTTTAAATACAACTGCGAAGACATGGGAAATTTTCAAGAAAATTAGTGAAGATAAAACGAAAAGAATAGGTGACCGTATAATTAATGGAATTCCTGCTATTGGTTTCAGTATTGAAGAACTCCCACCAAAAAAATTAAATTTCCCTGACAACTCTACTGAAATTATATTGACTATTTTATCAGGAGAATTGTGGGTCACGAGCAGTAATGGAACACCTATAGAGGCAGAGATCAATCAGAAAATTATGATCAACAATAATGAGGGGAAAATGATAATAAAATACACAGATATCCAGTGGGATGTCCCTTTGGCGGATGATCTTTTCAATCCAGAGGTGCCTGAAGGCTGGCAGCTCAGCAGAACACAGATCAAGACAATTGATTATAAAGAAAATAAACTCGCCCCGGGTATTACTTTAAGAATATATACAATAGACCATAATTGGGAAATCATAGATGAAGATGTTGCAACGATTATTCAGGCAGTAGAAACCACCTATCCCAACTCTAACAAGTTGCGAGATGTAAAAGTTACTATCGAACTGAATAAGGAAGCAGCACAGTATCTGTATGAGAATGTTAATGCTACCAGAGAAGGGTTCTTAACCGGAGACTTTAACAACGAGTTAAGTATCGTGGTAAAACATAATAAGGACAATCCAAACCGCCTGACTTTTGATCTCAGCGGGTTGTATCTGTCACTTTCTAATATTGAAAAAAGATATTTCACTGAAACATCACTGAAGGATTGATAAATTTAAAAAAACTGAGGGCAGACACATGGGCCTGCCCCTACATTGTTAATCATGAAATTTACCATTTAATTGTAGTGGTGGACCTATGTGTCCGCCCGTTTTAATATGCCCTGCTTTCTGAACTCCAATATCATCCAGGCCAGCCCTGTTAAGAATGTCAGCATGTCTGCTATAGGAAATGATACCCACAGACCTGTTATACCGTATACAGATGTAAGAACAAGAATCAAAGGTAATAGAAAGATAATAAACTTGGCCGCAGAAAGCACTGAAGCTGGAAGACCTCTGCCCATACCCTGGAAAAAGAAACCAGGCACCATCTGAACGCCTATGATAAAAATACAGCTAAAATATAATCTGACAGCATGTCCACCCTCTGCCACAATAGTTGAATCAAGGCCAAATGCTGCCAGCACATGACCGGGAAAAATCATGATAAGGGCCCAGCAGAACCCTGACCATATGCTCCCTGAAAATGAAGCCTTATAAACCAGTTCCTTCACCCTTTTCATTTTTCGGGCACCATAATTATACCCTATAAGAGGGAGAAGTCCCTGACCTATACCAATGGCGGGCATCTGGACAAACCTTCCAAGACGAATCAAAACCCCCATTAGAGCGAGTGTAACAACCCCATGGAAGGCTGCTTCCCTGTTGATAACACCCATAACCAGAAACTGCACACCTGACCTTACAATCGACGCAAACCCGATTCTGTATATCTCAAATACAACCTTTGGATGTGGTATAAAATACATTGCACTAAATTTGTATCCTGACCTTTTTGAAAAAAGATAACCCAGATAAATCATTGAACTAAGTATCTGGGCGATCACAGTAGCAACAGCCGCACCCTTTACGCCCATGGCAGGTATGGGGCCAAGACCGAATATAAATAGAGGATCAAGAATAATATTAGCGATAGAAGACAATACCATAACTGTGCTTGATAAAAGAGGGTTTCCAAATGCCCGTAAAATATGACCAAGCGCCATGGTCAGGTAGTAAAAGAGAATCATCTTGATCTGGACAGATATGTACTCCTCTGCTAGTACAAGTACACTGCCTTGTGCACCCAGCACTTTGAGTATGGGTTTCATATTTGGCAGGCATGAGAGTATAACGCCAAGGCTTAAAATAAGGCAGAGTGTAATGGCAACAGAGGCGGCTATATAAGATTTTGTTCTTTCACCTTTCCCCAGGTATCTTGAAATAAGTGATGTAGCCCCTACCCCTGTACCGGCTGCAATAGCCAGAAATGAAAGACTCAGCGGATAGGTCACACTCAAGGCTGCAAGGGCCTCTGCACCGAGTCTCCCTACAAATATGGCATCAACTATGTTGTAGGTTGAGGCGACTGTCATGGATATAATGGCAGGGCCTGAAAATTTGAATAGCAGGGGCCATATCGGCTCTGTGCCCATGACAGCTGATCTGTATTGCTTTTGTTCCTTATTATTATTTTCCATTAAATTTATTACCATGCCTTGTAGAGACAAGGCAAACTTTGAATACTATTTTAATCTCCGGTATGTTCCAGGGCACTGGCCTTTCCCCTCTCTTCGTTTACATAGAAGGCAATGAATATGGAAATCATAAAAAAGATGGAACAGATCAGTATTGCATTCCTGAGTCCGAAAAGGCTTTGAAGTAAACCTATGCTCATAAGCCCCAGGATTGCTGCAAGCCGGTTTGAAAAACTCCATAATCCGAAAAACTCACCGGCCTTTGTAACAGGTGAAAACATCCCCACCATTGCCCTGCATGCGGATTGTGTTGAACCAAGCCCGAGCCCGGCAATGGAGCCTGTCACAAGAAACATATGTTCGGTTTTAAATGAGGTGCCAAGCATCCTGTTTATAAAAGCAGTAATCTCAACCACCCCATAGATTAAGATTATCGCCGCAAACCATAATTCAAGTGTTACTATAAATGTCTTTTTTGCGCCCCATTTGTCCTGTATGAAGCCAAACAGAAAGGCACCGCATGCTGCTGTAATCTGGGTAATAACAAACATGAGTGTCTGGGTTGTTCCAGACCATTTTACTATCTGGTCGCCATATATAAAGGCAAAACAGATAACAATTGAAAGCCCTGCATATGCAAAAAAGAAGGATAGTAAAAGTATAACAAGATCCCTGAAACTTTGAATCTCACTTACAGTCTGTTTAAGCCTCTTAATACCTATTGAATAATATGTTTCATTAGCAGGAAGGCCCTTTGGCCTTGTTCTCTCTTTCACCCATAAAAAGGTGGGGATAGCTGTTACAAGAAAAAAAAGCCCGGTTACAGGGCCAACAAGGCGGAGATTTGCATAATTATCTATTGTGTACACGCCTGCATGAATCACGAATATAACGATAGCCGTTGAGGCAAGACCGCCAAAATATCCAAGACCCCATGCAAAGCCTGATATCTTACCCATATCCTCCGGAGGGCCAAGACCAGGAAGAAAACTTGAGACAAATGCCTCACTGTATGAAAAACCTATATTTGATAGAACAATTAAAAACATACATGGTATTATTAATCCTGGCCTGACAAAATAAAGGGCAGCAGTTGCAAAGACTGTGAGGAGCCAGCTTATTAAAAGGAACCTCTTTTTTGCCCCTGTAAAATCCATTATTGCACCCAGTAATGGCGTTGATGCTAGTACTACAAAATAACTTATAGAAAGCACCACACTCCAGAGAAAATTACCCAGACGAAATTCAGGCCCGTCACCAACAATGACACTTGAGAAAACATTGCAGAAGACAATCGTTATGATGACAGTCGTATAGGAGGAGTTGGCAAAGTCAAACATTGCCCAACCGAACAGTTCCCTGCGTGTAACCCTGTATCCCTGAGACATTATTCTTTCCTTCCCTTTCATCTATCCTTTCCCTGCTTTATATCATTGTTATAGAGCCTGATAAGTTCCTTTGCCTTTGCCGTTTCTTAATTGATATTAAAAAGAAAAGACCATATGGAATTTACTCAAAAATACTTTACCTTCTGACAGTACATCACAAAGATCATGGCCATTAAAACTGGGAGGTATAACGAATTTTCGAAATATAAAATATTTTTATCCCTTCCGGTGTAGAGATATTGATTTCATCATCCACCTCTTTACCTAATATTGCTTTACCCAGGGGTGAATCCATACTGAGTTTTCCCTCAGCAATATTAAATTCATCAGGTCCGACAATACGATATTCGACCTCTTCCCCTTCTTCATCCTCAAGGGTAACATAAGCCCCAAAATAAACCCTGTCCTGATCGTCAGGGATGGTATCGACCACAGTTATCCCGTCGAGACGCTTTCTTAGGAAACGCACCCTGCTGTCAATTTCGCGCAGACGTTTCTTGCCATAAATGTATTCTGCATTTTCGCTTCGATCACCCTGTGCGGCTGCCTCTGCAACCCTGGCGGTCACAGATGGCCGCTCAACTTTCCACAGGTACTGAAGCTCTTCAGTTAACTTTTTTGCACCTTCAGGGGTGATATACTTTGAAGCTATTGTTCCAGGAGGACGCCATCTGCTCATTTTTAACTCTCAGTATTTTGAAAACTATTTTATCCGGGGTCTTCTCGTTCCCATGCTCCGGGTGGGAATGTCATTCCCTACGCTCATCGTCGATTCTTCTACCACTCAGTAAATACATCAATCAACACTTTCTTTCCGGCTTAATTTCTTGCACATGAATAACGCCAGTGTTCCAGTTCATCAATATACCCTCAGGGCACCGGATTTTAGTGGTATTATACAATAGAGGTACTGGTTATAACGCCGATGTAAAGCGTTTACCATGAGCAGCATCATCGTTATACTGTCATCTGAAGCAAGTTTTATATGCTTTTCATCCAATTTAGATTCTCAAGGTCATCAGAAACTATATATCTACCTGTATCATTATCTAATCGCACATAAAATCGATATGAAGTCATGGAACTATTACTCGATAATCCAATGCGTATTATATTTGTATAGCCTGTTTTTTGTTTTATTTATGCATCTCAACATCAATTCGTTCAGAAATAAATATCTTCAATAAAGACTGATAAGGGACATCACGTTTATTTGCAAGGATTTTTAATTCATCAAGTAAAGATTCGGGAAGTCTAATTGATATAGTTTTTGTAGATGGCTTAAGTTTTGTTAGATTAATTTCTTCAGCATCATTCCAATCAATGTATTCCGAGGAATCATGATTTTTCCAGAACTTTCGCTCCTGCTCTTCATTCTTGAATTTTGGTATTTCCTTTTTCATCTTTCATACCTTTCTATTTCTGCATCGATCATGTCACGTACAGAAATTATCCTTATTTTATCTTTACGTACCGTGAATACTGCAAAAAGCAGGCGATTCATATTGGTTCTGCCAAGGACATAATATCTGTTTTCAAAATTTGAATGCTTTTTGTCTCTTTTTGCTATTAATGGCTTATTAAAGAAAATTTGTTCGCATTCGGCCACTGATACATCGTGCTTGTCCAAATTTTTATATATATTGCCCTCGTCCCATTCAAAACCAGTGCAATTTTCCAATATATTTTTCGGCTTTGCCATAGGTAAATGTATATCATGATCATATACGAGTGGTCAAATATCATTTTGCTGAGCCTTATCCCGTTTATCTCCCGTGGTCTCCGTGGGAACCAGACAAATTTATGGATAATTATCAGTAATTTTTCACCCTTATCGGTTCACAGAACACCCTGAATTTTTTGCAATAAATCCGTTGACACCAAAACCCTGATTCCCTATACTGTGCGAACTTCACAAACATTAAAGGAGATCACACATTATGAAAGATGTTGTAATTGTATCAAGTGTCAGGACAGCGGTAGGAACTTTTGGCGGAACACTTAAGGACATTCCAGTGGTGGATCTGGGAGCAACAGTTCTTAAAGAGGCTCTTAAAAGGGTTAACCTTAAGCCTGTTGCCTCAAAGGAACTTTTAGGTTTTGAACCTGATGCCCTCAAGGGAAAGGGTATAATTGAACTTGAGAAAAAGGCATATGATTACCCTGAATCTGCAAGGCCGATTCAGATTGATGAAGTTATAATGGGTAATGTTGTTGCAGCAGGACAGGGCCAGAACACTGCCCGCCAGGCCATGATCAAGGCCGGTATATCCAAAGAGACATCTGCATTTACAATAAACAAGGTGTGTGCCTCCGGTATGAAGGCGGTAGCCCTTGCAGCCCAGGTCATAAAGGCCGGTGATGCAGATATAATTCTTGCCGGTGGTATGGAAAACATGAGCATGGTCCCATACGGGCTTCCAGCTGCCAGATGGGGCGCTCGCATGAATAATGCCGAGATGATTGACCTTATGGTATTTGACGGCCTGTTTGAGATCTTTTACGGCTACCACATGGGCATAACAGCAGAAAATATCGCTGAAAAGATGGGGATATCCAGACAGGAACAGGATGAACTCGGTGCATTGAGCCATAAAAGGGCGCTTGCTGCTATTACTGGCGGTCTTTTCAAGGATGAGATAGTGCCTATTATGATCCCCCAGAAAAAGGGGGACCCGATTGCCTTTGCTACTGATGAAAGGCCCATGGAAACCAGCGTGGAAAAGATGGCAAAGCTGAAACCCGCATTCAAAAAAGATGGGACAATAACCGCAGGAAACGCATCAGGTATTAATGACGCAGCAGCAGCAATGCTGGTTATGTCAGCGGACAAGGCAAAGGAATTAGGTTTAAAACCGCTCGTGAGGATTAAATCATATGCCACAGCAGGTATAGACCCCGCTTACATGGGCCTGGGCCCTGTACCGGCAGTAAGAAAAATATTGGCAAAAGATAAATTATCCATCAATGACTTCGGTACAATAGAGCTTAATGAGGCCTTTGCATCACAGGCAATAGGCTGTATGAGAGAGCTCAAATGCGACCCCGCCAAAGTTAACCTTGTTGGAAGCGGAATCTCAATAGGTCACCCAATAGGGGCATCAGGTGCAAGGCTCCTTGTTTCGCTTATCAGCCAGATGAAAAGAAAAGGTGACGCCCTTGGCCTGGGAAGCCTCTGCATAGGCGGCGGACAGGGTATTGCTATGGTGCTGGAACAGGTATAAAATTAAAGGTTCAAGGTTCAAGGTTTAAGGTTTAAGGTTTAAGGTTTATAATGATAGAGGCCCTGAATTCAGGGCCTCTTTTATTTTTTCCGCCCTACAGGCGGGTTAAAAGGCAGAGGAATACAGCGTGTACAGAAAATAAACCTTGCACACGTTAAAAGGCTTGTGGTAAGCTTCTGTAAAAATATAATAGATTATAACAGGAATCAACAAATGAAAAACTTTTCAGGCAGAACAAACAGCTACGATTACTATTATTACTACGCCTTTGGTCTGCCTGCAGCCGGTTGATTCAGTCTTAATAATTTTCGATTCAAAAAGCTGCAGGAAGAACCTTCCTGCGGCTTTTTTTTTGGAGGTAATACCTTGGAAAAGATAACTGATATTTATGTCGAGTCATATACCCCTATCCTTCCTCCTGATACGTTTATCATGGAGCTACCCATTACTCAAAACGCTATTGATACGGTCAGCTCTTCAAGAAAAGCAATCAGGGATATACTGGATAAAAAAGATAAAAGGCTCATGGTGATAACCGGCCCCTGTTCAATACATGACAGGGATTCAGCCATAGAATATGCAAGCAGGCTGAAGGCCCTTGCAAAAAAGGTTGAATCCAGGTTTTTTATTATCATGAGGGTCTATTTTGAAAAACCGCGTACAAACATCGGCTGGAAAGGTTTAATAAATGACCCATGCCTTGACGGGTCATGTGACATAGAATCAGGCCTGAGAGCGGCCAGAAAGCTGCTTCTTCAAATAACTGAAATGGGTGTGCCTGCAGCAACAGAGATGCTCGATACAATAAGCCCCCAGTATATTGCAGACCTGATATCATGGAGCGCAATCGGTGCAAGGACAACAGAGTCCCAGACCCACAGGGAGATGGTTAGCGGGCTTTCCATGCCTGTGGGCCTTAAAAACGGCACAGACGGGGATTTAATGATTGCAGTTAATGGCATGAAGGCATCTGCAAGCCCTCAGACATTTATCGGTATTGACAGCACAGGAAGGGCCAGCATTGTTAAAACAAAGGGAAACCCCTATACGCATATCGTATTAAGAGGAGGCATGCGCCCCAACTATGACTCTGTGAGCGTTAACAGCACCATTACCCTTTTAAAGAAAAATAACCTGCGTGATTCCATAATAATAGACTGCTCACATGGGAATTCATCAAAGGATTACCTGATGCAGCCAGGGGTATGGCAGGATGTGATCAACCAGCGCATGGACGGAAATGCATCCATAACAGGGCTCATGCTTGAGAGCAATATCAATGAGGGCAGTCAGTCTGTTGGTGAGACACCTGAGAATATCAGATACGGGGTATCAATCACCGATGCATGTATATCATGGGAGATGACTGAGGAGTTAATAGTATCCACATTTAACTACCTGGAGCAGCATTCAGGTAATCGTAAAAGGTTTAAAATTTAATGAGTGGGGCAACTATGGATAATCAAACCACAAATGAACTGGAAAAATCACGGGACAGGATTGACGTGATTGATTCAAAGATAATTGATCTCCTGACAGAAAGACAGGCTGAGGTCGAGAAGGTTATTGAATATAAGAAATTAAACAATATGCCTGTCCGCCACCCTGCAAGAGAAGAGGACATGATATCAAGGCGAAGGGCATTGGCAAAGGAAAAGGGGCTTGACCCAGATTACGTAGAGGAGCTGTTCAGGTCGCTCCTGCGCCAGTCGCGTGTTGAGCAGACAGAATCAAAATCTGAGAAGGGTGTAAAAGCTGATGCCACCGTTCTTTTTGTTGGTGGTAAAGGCGGCATGGGCAGATATTTTGCCCAGTGGTTTAATAAATCAGGATACAACACAAGGGTGCTCGGACGTAACGACTGGGATAATGTGGAGTCTTTATGCGATGGAGTTGATCTTGCTATTGTGAGCGTCCCTATTGAGAGCACTTTATCTGTTATAGAAAGGCTTACGCCATACCTGCCCAAAAATGCTGTTCTGGCTGATCTTACCAGCATCAAAAAAGAGCCTGTGAATGCAATGATGAGCATGCATAAAGGCCCTGTACTCGGGATACACCCTCTGTTCGGGCCTTCAACATCCAGCATGGATAAGCAGATAATTGTTGTAACACCGGGGAGAGATGAAGGGTCATGCAAATGGGTCATTGATCAGATCTCAGAGTGGGGGGCCATTACAGTAAGATCCAGTGGAGAAGAGCATGACAGGATCATGGCAGTTGTGCAGGCATTAAGACACTTTGCCACATTTACATTTGGTAGGTTTTTATTCAGGGAGAATGTTGACCTGTTCCGCTCACTGGAGTTTTCAAGCCCTATATACCGGCTTGAGCTTGGCATGGTGGGCCGTCTTTTTGCCCAGGCACCTGACCTCTATTCAGGGATTATCTTTGCATCTGATGAGAGACGCTCAATGCTCAGGGAATATATCTCTTCAATAACCGAGTTGATCAGTATGGTAGAAGCGTCTAACAAGGAGGAGTTTGAACGAGAGTTTAAGGAGATCGCCAAATGGTTCGGGCCATTCAGTGAACAGGCAATGAGAGAAAGCAGCTTTCTGATAGATAAGCTAATTGAGAGGTTTTGAAAGAGAGGATTCGAGGGTTCCAGGGGTCAAGGGAAAATAAAAGCTGTCAATGACAGTTTTTTTTTGAAGAGTGCATGTCATTTATCTATATTCTAGTTTCATTACAAGAACATCTCCACATTCCATTAATTCCAAAAGAGGGAAATAAATGCAAAAAACAGGTGAAACACTCAGGGCTGAAAGGGAAAAGAGGATCAATGATGGATATGTACCGACGCCCTGATAAACTACTTAAGGCCATTGACAAGGCCAGAAATATTACACTCAAGGCATGCATACAGGCTGCTGAACTCACAGGCGGCAAGGTCATCATGCTGCCTTTGCACAGGGGCTCGGACGGGTTCATGTCTATTAAACAGTTTGAGACCTTTTACTGGCCCCAGTTAAAGGGCCTGTTGCTTGACATGATTGATGCCGGGTTAACACCTGCCCCATTCTATGAAGGGGTATGGGATAACCGCCTACACTATTTGAGAGAGCTGCCAAAAGGGAAGACAAGGGGCTCCTTTCAGAATACGAATATGTTCAAGGCAAAGGAGATAATAGGTAATATCATGTGCCTCACAGGCGGGTTCCCTGTATCGCTTTTACAGGCAGGCACACCTGAAAAGATGCGTGAACAGAAAAAAAGGATGGGTGAAACAGTGGGTAAAAACGGCGGTTTTATTATGGCCGCAGGGTCGGCCATGGATTACTGCGATAAAGAACTTGTAAAAGTATGGGTGGAACCCACTAAGGAGTTTGGGAAATACTGATAAATCACAATAGCTAACCACGAAGTTCACGGAGTTTTTTTAGAAATCGAAATCGAAATCGTAATCGAAATCGAAATCGAAATCGTAATCGAAATCGAAATCGAAATCGTAATCGAAATCGAAATCGAAATCAAAATCGAAATCAAAATCGATCCCGATGGCGATTTATTATTGAACAAGCGGAGTACAGTTTACGATCTTCGGTCTGGGGCTGCGGCATATAGAATACGGTTTTCGGTTTGCGGTTTATGTAAAAGTTGCAGGGGCAACCCCCTGTGGTTGCCCAGGGACGATTATCATGCATAACCATATGCGGGCAGGCACAGAGGCCTGCCCCTACAGACATACCAATCATTTTTCAATTCACATTTCGTCTTTTGCTATGATTCAGCATTTATATCGCTGTTTGAAAACAATTTCAGACCAAGTATTTTTTCTGCTAAATACGAATTTATTGAGTATGTCTATTTTACGTATAAAGCTTTTTCATCATCCATGCCATGTTTTCGCCCAGAACACGCATGGTCCTTAACCCCTCTTCATCCTTTTCCACCTCGCCCTTTTCACGGCCAATGCCCATATTCCAGTAACTGGAGCCTGGCACCATCATCTCTGTGATAAAAAAGAAGTGATTCAGTGTATCAAATACATGTATGCTCCCTGCCCTTCTCACAGCCGCAACCGCGGCCCCTGTTTTACGTCTGAAAAACCTGTCATTTGCAAAGGAGACAAAACCTGCCCTGTCTATAAGCCCCTTCATCTCTGATGTAACATCTGTAAAATAGGTTGGGGAACCTAAGATTATTCCATCCGCCTCAATCATCTTTGCCAGGCATTCATTGAAATCATCATCATTAAATGCGCAGCGCATGTCCTTATTCTTAAAACAGCCCATGCACGCCTTGCAGCCATGTATTGATTTACCTGAAAATTGATATAACTCCGTTTGTATCCCCTCTTTCTCAAGTACACCAAGAACTGTCTTAAGCATTATGGCTGTATTCCCGTCCTTACGGGGACTGCCGTTAATAGCAAGAACCTTCATGAATAACCCTCCTTATTCGTTAATGTATATCAAGAACATCTCTCACGTAGCCATCTATCATGTTCTCGACACCTGGTTTTATATCTTCAAACTGGATACCAAAATATAAACCTTCAGAATCACTGTTTACACTCTTGATAATCCCCTTAAAATTCTGTATGCCTTCAAAACCCAGTAAAGGGAAGGATATCCTTATAGGGTCATTTATGGTCACCTCTTTTATCAGATCCGGGCTGGAAGATATCCTGAAACGGGTTCCGCTCCTGCTGATCTCCATAACAAGGCCCCTGATCTGCCTTTTATTTATTTCCATAGTGGCAGGTATAAAACAGCTCACACGCTGTGCCTTCCTGATATTGAGGCTCTCCACTGTTTCAGGGTATGAAAGGAAGGTGATCTTATAGGGCTTATCAACAGAACCTATAGTCTTTGTCTTGAAACCATACACATTGCCAAGATATACATACCGGACAAAAAATATGGTGCCTTTATCTATCTGATTTCTGAATCTGGTCGGTATCTGCATACGCACCATCAGATAAACCGGGGACTCGATACCTACCAGGATGGACCTGAATTTTTCTTCCATCCCCTCTATCTGCATGGTCAATTCAGTTCCAAGCGCCAGTACAAGTTTCTCTATTTTTTCCATAGCCTCTTCTCTTTAAATGGACGGGACATGAAAACACCGGTTTTCTGTTGAACGATATGACTATATTTACAATTTTCTGCTATTTCAAGAGATGATTGCTGGAAAAATAAATTTTTGTTATTATTTTTATGTCAAATGCCTCTGTATCTATTTTATTATTAATCTGTAACTGATAAGAAAGGAGGAATTATTATGGCAGGATATAAAAAGATTTTGTTTCCCACAGATTTAGGTGAGGAATCAAAAAAGATCGCAGAACATGTGAAACTGATGGCAGGTAAATTCGGGGCTGATATTGAAATAGTATATGTCGCAAGTGTCGGACATTATTATAATACCCTGGATATGCCTATTGCTGGGCTCGAACACTTTGAAACCGAGGTTGTAGCCGCTGCGAATACCCAGATTAAGAGCTTTGCCGAAAACCAGTTTGCGGGGATGAAGGTAAAAACCCAGGTATTATCAGGGCATCCCGCTGATGAGATAGTTGATTATGCAGAAAAGAATGGCATTGATCTTATTGTTATGGGCCACAGCAGGGCCGGTCTTGAAAGGGTGCTGCTTGGAAGTGTTGCACATCGTATTTTAAAACTTGCACCGGTACCGGTTATGATTGTAAGGGTATAAGAATTAATCTATCTATCTCCGGCCAATACTCATGAGGCCGGAGATAGAGAAGATTTTTTATATTATACCTTTGGCACCTTGACCTTTACATCTTTATCAATGCCTGAGACAACCTCTATATTGATGCTGTCTGAAATACCTGTTTCTATATAACGTTTCTCAAACTGCTGAGGTGCTATTTCCACCTCAACAAAGGTCTTGTTATCTTTATCAAACTGGAGCACAGACTCGTTTACAGCAAGGACCTTTTCCTTTTTATCAAGCACAATATTGGCCGTAGCGCTGTAGCCTGCGCGAACAAAAATATTATCAACAAGGTCAACGTCCGCCCTTACTGGGAAAAGGATGGCCCCGTTTTCCTCCACCCCTTTTGGAGAGATATGTTCAAGTGTGGCATTAAACTCCACATTATCAATTGCCCCTATGGTAATAAGGAGCCTCATGCCGATCTTGATTTTTCCGACCTCAGATTCATCCAGCTTCCCCTCAAATATCAGGTCATTCATATCTGCAACAGTTGCTATGGTTGACCCGGCATTGAATGAATTACTCTGTATAACTGTGTCCCCTATTTCTACAGGCACATCAAGTATCATGCCATCCATGGTTGAACATATGAGGGTATTTGTTGTGGTGGTGTTTTTTGCAACCCCCCTCTTGATTATCTCAAGATTATTCTCCGCAGCCTCATACTCTGCCTTTGCGTTTTTATAATCCGCCTCGCTCCTGTGATAATCCTGTTCAGTTGTTATACCCTCTTTAAAGGTCTCCTTCTGCTGCTCAATGTTCCATTTCTCATGATCATACTTGATCTTTGCCTGAACGAGCCTCGCTTCAGCGCCATTCAGTTCCTTCATCTCAGGAATAATCTGTACCTTTGCAATAGGGTCATCCTTTTTTACCATCTGCCCCGGTTCCACATAGACCTCCTGCAAAATACCAGGAACCTGCGGCTTTATCTCCACCTCCTTGCGCGGTTTGATAGATCCTGTTGCAACTGTCTTTTTTACGATATCAGTAACAAAAAGCTCTTTAATTTCAAATACCACAGGGGCCTTCTTCTCCTTGGCTGCCAGGTAGACAAACAGGGATACACCGCCAGCGATTAGGATTATGACTATTAAAGTTATAAAAAAATTTTTCATGTTCAGACCTTTCTTTGTTTTATATTTCCGATCTCAAGGCATCTATGGGTTTAATGGCTATGGCACGTCTGGCAGGCAGAAAACCTGCAATGGCACCGGATATGATCAGTATAATAAGCGCAAGTGTTACAACCTTTAAATCAACTTCAGGATTGTGAAAAAAGAAAGTTTCCACCTGGCCTTTACGCAGGATATAGGCGATTAATTCCACCAGCCCTGCTGAGAGAAGCAGCCCTGTATAACCCGCTACTGTATTTAAGAAAATCGATTCTGTCACAATCTGCCTGATTATTCTTACCGGTGTTGCGCCCAGTGCCCTTTGAATGCCTATCTCCTTTGTCCTTTCCTTTACAATAACAAGCATAATATTGCTTGTGCCTATCACACCTGCAAAGAGTGTCAATGTGCCCACAATCCATGAGAGAAGGGTAATACCGGTAAACAGATTATTTAAATCCTGAAATTCCTCCTCAATATTGTCAGTACCAAAGGCAAGGTTATCATCAGGTGACACCTTGTGCCTTTTGGCAAGAAACCTCTTCATCTTTTCTTCAAGGGCCTTTACCTGAATGCCCGGCCTGGCCAGAACCGCATAATACCCTACGTAATTACCCCTGTTCTGAGCTTGCTGAAGGGTAGTAAAGGGCATCAGAATGGTTTTATTCTGGCTGTCACCGCCGTTATTCGGAGGGCGTCTGGATTTAAACACCCCAACTACCTGAAAATATATCCCGTTTATCTTAAGGTATTTACCCAGAGGCTCTTCATCAGGTTCAAACAGCACTTCACGCACCCTTTGCCCTATTGCAATAACCTTTCGCCTCTCTTTCAGGTCCTTATTATTGATAAACCTGCCGGAAACCCCTGTCAGAGGTTCAATCTTTAAGTATTCCGGGGTATCTCCCATAATCCTGAAAGTATCACTCCTGTTATTGCGGAATATCTCTACATCTCCGCGCATGTAGTTCAGCCTTGGTGCCAGTACCTCTATTTCATGAATGTTATCAAGCAGGGCCTGAGTATCCTCATTTGTAAAATACCAGTACCGCCCCCTGTCAAATCCCTCATATGGTTTTGTAGTGGAATTTGTCCATATAAAAAGGCTGTTAAGGGCAAGATCCCCCACCCCGTAAAATACGCCATTTTCAAGTCCCTTTCCAGCGCCCAGCATTACAACAAGCATGAATATGCCCCAGAACACGCCGAAACCCGTAAGTACCGTGCGGGTCTTGTTTTTCTTAAGGATATGAAAAACCTCCTGCCAGAGGTCTCTGTCCAGCATCTTTATTCATCCCTCAATGCAACAATAGGTTTGATTCGGGCCGCCCTTCGGGCCGGGAAAAACCCTGCGAGCAGACCTGCTGCTATCAAAAAGAGAGTTGCAGTAACAGCGATCCTTATGTCAGCCTCCGGGTTATAAAAATATTCGTTTGCAGGCATTTTTGTCCTTATGAGTTCAAGCAGGCCTGTTCCTAAAAGAAGTCCAATAAATCCTGACAGGGATGTGATAAGTATAGACTCCTGCATGATCATCCCTATAATTGAACGGGGCCTCGCACCCAGCGCCTTTCTTATCCCTATCTCCCTGGTGCGCTCCTTTACCACTATGGTCATGATATTACTCACCCCTACTATACCTGCCACAATGGTCATGATGCCTATTACCCATACAAACATCCTTATTGAGTTAATGATGGTCATGTACCTGCCCGCCTGCTCCACGCTGTTGGATATATAAATTGCCCTGTCATCTTCAGGATCAAAGTTGTGTATCCCTGATAACACAGAGCGGATCTTTTTCTCGATCTCCACAGATTCCTTAACAGATGAGGAGTCAGGAATAGTGAGGCAGAGATTCGATATGTTTTTTTTCCCGCCGCATATTAACTGGGCCGTTGTGATCGGTAGGGCGACAACCTGATTGTTATTCTGATCCTTGTCTTTACATACGCCTATAACCCTTACATAAAAGCCGTTGACAATAATATATTCACCAACCGCCTCTTTGTGATTGAAAAGCTCTTTTTTAACCTCCTCGGTAATTACAGCGACCTTTCTTTTCTGTAAAACATCAAGGTTATTAATAGATCGTCCTTGGATAATATCCACTTTATCTATTGCCAGATAATCGGAATGCACTGAAATAACCTGATATTTAAGTGACTTTCCTTTATATGCCACATAATTCTGGCCAGGCAGGTAAAAACGGGACGATATGAGTTCCACTTCAGGTATATTCTTTTTAATCTGCTCATAATCCTCATTGGTAAGCCTGGTATATCTTCCGGGTTTAAGCCCTTTATAGGGTTTTGTGGTCTTGCCTCCCCATATCCACATGCTGTTTATAAGGGAGTTTGAAAAACCCTTTCTCATGGCATTTTCAAAACCGTTTCCGGCTCCAAGAAGAATAATCAGCATAAAAATACCCCAGGCCACACTGAAACCTGTCAGAACAGCCCTGAGCCTGTTTTTACCAAGGATGCTGAATATCTCCTGCCAGGAGTCAAGGTCAAGCATAATCTACCCCTGATCCCCCTGTTCTTCAATAAGCCCGTCTTTCAGTCTTATGATCCTTTTTGTCATGCGGGATACATCCCCTTCATGGGTAACAATAATTATGGTTACCCCTTCATCAGAATTTATCTCCTGAAGGAGCTTCATTACCTCAAGGGATGTGGCGCTGTCGAGTGCACCGGTAGGCTCATCAGCCACTATTACCCTGGGCTTTGTAATCATTGCACGGGCAATGGCTATCCTCTGTTTCTGTCCGCCAGAGAGCTCATTAGGCGTATGATCAGCCCAATCCTTAAGCCCAAGCCTGTCAAGATACTCCATGGCCAGTATGTTGCGTTTTTTTCTGCCGATGTTCTGGTAATAGAGTGGAAGGGCCACGTTTTCCATGGCGTTCTTAAAGCTGATCAGGTTGAATGACTGAAATACAAATCCGATCATCCTGTTCCTGAAATAGGCCGCCTTTTTTTCATCAAGGTTCAATACATGGGTCCCGCCCAGCCAGTATGCCCCTGTATCATAATTATCAAGTATGCCAATTATGTTAAGGAGTGTGGATTTACCTGAACCTGATGACCCCATAATGGAGACAAACTCTCCCGCCTCTATATGAAGGTTTATACCCTTAAGAACATGAAGCGGGCTGCCATTGAAATATGTCTTATGTAAATTTTCCAGTTTTATCATGTAAAGAATCTTCCGGTTTTTAAAAAAAGGCAATTATTTTAAAAGTCTGTTTAGCAGAAAGCGTGCCACGATTATTTATAAAAAAACAGACATATATCAATAGGTTAAAATTTTCAAAAAATCAACACCTTTAATATCAGCCAATCCGTGGCCATATAACACTAAATTTGGAGAAATATGCCAATGGCTGAATTTTTTAAAATGCTGACGGCTGAAAGCTGAATGCTGAAAGCTCCATAGAGAACGAGCCTCTTTCTGGGTGAGCACTAGATTATTGACATAACCTGTTTTATTCAATACAGTCTCATTTCTGTAATCGTTTTCTTACCGCAAAACCACACATATAATCAGGAGGGCCTATGTTTAAGAAGTCTCATTATGTAACTGTTTTTTCTGTTTTGTTAATCCTTTTTGTTGCAGGGGTTATCTCCTGTACCAAAAAAGAGGAGACAGTGGTCAAGAAGACTGAAGAGCCATTGATTAACCTGTTGAACCCTGCCCTGTCAACCGCCTTTGCAGAAAGGGCACCACTTGCGCCCCGCAATGATACCCTGGATAATAAGACCATCTACCTGGTTGATCTTCAGTGGGGCGGCCCTGATGCAGGCTACTCTGTTTTTGAAGAGATGAAGGAATGGTTCGCCAAAAACATGCCATCGGTCAAGGTAGAGGTAAGGAGATCAAAGGGTGGCTGGATGGGCGATGATCCTGATCTCAGGGCAGAGATTGTTGCAAACGCACGGGGTGCCGTTATCGGCATTGGTGGCTGACACGGATGTGTGTCGGTCGTGAGCCGATTTGCAAGATCCCTTGAAGAGAGCAATATTCCTACTGTCGGTGCATCAGGAATTAACGTCGTAAAATTTAAAGATTATAATGTTAAATATGCCAATGGCATGCCTATCAGGTATGTTGCTTTTCCTTTCCCGGTTGCAGGGCAGCCAAGGTCTGTACATAAGGCGTATGTTGAAGGGAAAGACCTATTAAGTGATAAGCCTATGATGCAGGCCATTATAGATGGTCTTACCCTGCCGCTCACTGATGATGAGAAATTTGCAGGACTTCCTCAGGGTGCAGCGCCTGAACCAAGGCTTCTTGCTCCTGATACAGAAGATAACCTGAGAAGGCTGTTTAATGACAGGGAATGGACAGATTTTAATTCTATCATCCTTCCTTCTGAAGAGCGGGTGGCTAAGATGCTTACAGGCACAAGCCATAAGCCTGATGAGATCGTGTGTGAATACGGCTCCCGCAAAATGACTGTTGAAAAGGCAGCAGTTTATGCGGTGATGGCAGGTGCCACACCAAAATATTTCCCGACCATTCTTGCGATATGTACCAGGGCGAACAGCTTTGGCAATTCCACAAGCTCTGCCGCAAACATGATCGTTGTAAACGGCCCCATAAGAAAAGAGCTTGGTATGAATTCAGGTGTTGATGCCCTTGGCCCATTCAGCGAGGCCAACTCAATACTTGGCAGGGTATTTACCATCTCTGGCAAGATCATGGGTGATCTCAGGCTTAATGAGGGAGCATATTCAACCCTTGGAAGCAACCTTCAGTACAACAATATATGTTTTGCAGAAAATGAAGAGTCACTTCCTGATGGATGGGAGCCTTTGAGCGTACAGCTTGGTTTTAAAAGTACAGACAATGTCGTGAGCATAGGCATGGGATGGAGTTATATCTCAAGCGTTGGCGAGGCGCAGATAAGCCATCCGCCGCAAATGATGTTTCGTGATTACATGCGCTCCCTGGCAGGGATGTCAGCTACTATTATCATGGACCCGACAGTGGCAAAACTGCTCAAGGATGTCCATGGTTTCAATACCAAGGATGACCTGAGCAAATTTCTGTCAGAAAATGTCGAGGTGGCTGCAGAGACATACTGGGGAAACGGGGTGAATACAACAGCATTTAAACCCATGGCCCTTCAAGGTCGTGAACCCTATGCAACATGGATGAAGACACCACCCAAAGAGCTGATTAAGCCCTTTACCAATGTAAGGGGCATAAGGGCAATAGTAGCAGGCGGCGGCATACAGACCACATGGTTTGTAACAGACTTTCAGTTCCCCGGGGGTATACTGATTGACAAGTGGAAATAACAGGCATAAAGTTAATTTATTTTTTATTTGTCATTATTAAAAAGCTTGTTTATAATTCGCCAGTTTTTTTGGTGCATTTACCACAAAATAAAGATGTATCTATAGTAAGTTGGATTTTGTTGATATGGTTTTATTTCAGAGATTTTAAATATTTTTTAAATGGAGGATGAAAATGAAAAAGATTAGCATATTATTTTTGATTATTCTTATCATGGCTTTTGTAATTAGCGGTTGCTCAAAACCTGAAGACACAGCAGAACCTCAGGCAGAGGTTGTACAGCCTGCTGAAGAACCGGCTATTCCGGCTGAAGAGGCAATACCTGATGATGTAGCAACACCTGTTGAGGAAGCATATGATGATGCTAGCGATGTAGTATCTGATGTTGCTACCACTGTAACAGAAGAGGCAACAGATATGGCTCAGCAGGCAGGAGAAAAGGTTGGAGAAGCAGCCGAAGCAGTTACCGATGCAGTAAAGGATGCGGCCCAGGATGTTAAAGAGGGTGCGCAGAAGGCTGTTGATTCTGTAATCCCACGTAACTAACTGATAGCAATAATGGTAAAAGGCGCATATAGAGATTAAGCCTTTTTCTGGCTGAAATATCTTATACCCTTTTTCCAGTTTAACAGGACAAATCAATAAAGATTATCAGGCCTGCTTTTTATTTGTAAAAAGCAGGCCTGTTTTTTTAAGGGATATAATCTGTATTCCTCCCATATAGTCCATCATTTCTATTACATAAGAGTATAATTTTCCAACAGGAGAGATATTATGATGAAAAAATTGTTTACATTACTGTTATTAGAGATCTTACTTCTATTTCCTTTGAATGCAGCTGAAAATCAGGATGACCTCAAAACCAGTAAAGATAAAATGAGCTATGCTGTAGGGGTTCAGATCGGTAACCTTCTTAAAAGACAGGATATTGCCCCTGATTACAATATTATGCTTGATGGCATAAAAGAGGTCATGGATAACCGGCCTTCGCGTTTTTCACAGGATGAGATCAAAAAAATAATGAGGGATTACCAGGCTGAACAGAAAAAGCTAGAGGCAGCTAAACTGCTTGGTGACAAGGCATGGAAGATCCAGCTTACAAAACCTGAGATGATGACCTTTGACAACAACAAGGAATATATCTGGGTTTTGGACACAAACAAAGGGCAGATAAGACTCAGGCTTATGCCCGATGTGGCCCCAATGCACGTTACAAGCACAATCTTTCTTACAAAAAAGGGTTTTTATGATGGCATCACATTTCATCGAGTGATCCCCGGATTTATGGCGCAGGCAGGATGCCCCTTTGGCACAGGCAGCGGTGATGCGGGTTACAGCTATGGTGGCGAGTTCAACCCAAAAGTTAAACATGACAGGCCATACCTTTTAAGCACGGCCAATGCAGGGCCTGGCACAGACGGTAGCCAGTTCTTTATCACATTTACTGCTACACCTGGTCTTGACGGAAAGCATACTATTTTTGGCGAGGTGGTAGCAGGCCAGGATGTGGTTAAAAGGCTTGAGGAGGGAGGCACCCAGAACGGCACACCAAAGGAGCCGCTCATTATTAACAGGGCGACTATTGAGGAAAAGGCCAAAAAATAATGACTGATTTTGATGCACTAACAAAATAACCAACCACGGAGGACACGGAGAGCACGGAGTTATTTTGTTTTATCCCGTGTTCTCCGTGGTGAAACCATATGCTATTGAATTTATGCAGATGCATTTAAAATAGTTAAAGAATGAACAAAACACTCTTTTCATATGCAATGCTATATATATCTGCAATCCTGTTTGCATTCAATTCTGTGATTGTAAAGATCGCATCTGTGAGCTATTCAGGTATCTCCATATCTTCAATAAGGAAAGGCTGAAGCGACTTCATTAAAAAGCCTGAAAGCCTGCAGTCTAAAAAGCTTCAGCCTGCTTTTCACACCGCTAAATCCAGCTGCTGGATCGTCCCTGCTGCCCCGCCTTCATTTACATATATGCCTGTCCTGACTGTCCGGCCCAGTAACTCGTTGTCAGCACCTTTCAGGTCAAACATGGTGGCAACATTACCGGTATTGATGGCCCCTATTCCTCTCTGTTTAAGAGTAGAAAGGTTTTGGCCACCCAACTCATCCATTGTCCAGACATAGAGCTGGCTATAAACAGGGTCATTCTCATCAATCCAGTTATTGGCATCAATATCTTGTGCGGCAAGTTCATTATAACCATTGCCTGTTTCAGGGCCAAAGAGTTCGCTCCCATTATTTACTGCGCCATCATTATTGATATCAAACACGAGGAACCCGCTACCCGGTTTTAAGAGAGGCACATCCTCCTCAAAACCATCAGAGTCAAGGTCAAATGCAAATCTCACATTGGATAGCTCTGCGGCAGTCCCGTTAAAATTTATAACAAGGGGGTCAGTTAATTTCGCATCACCTGCCCTGAAACTGAAGCTTTCATATGAGGCATACTCCCGCTGCATAGTAAGCTCAATGGCGAATTTTATCTCTTTATTGTCACTGGTTTTGATTATGCCTGTTGCTGCGAAAGAGACTGTCTCTCTTTCATAATGAGACTTCTCGGAATCGTATGAAATACCCCAGCCTTGACGCTGGTTTTGAGCCGCAGCAGCGGTATTGCTGCTTTCCTGCGTGATATCAGGATCTTCCGCATCGCGCTGATATTCAGATATATCCAGAATCCTGAATTTTTTACCAGAGAGTATCTCAGCAAGCAGTGCCTTAAGTGTCATTTTCGAATCGGCAGCCAGGTTTTTTTCAATAACATCTTCATCCGGCTTGCACTCTGCTGCCAGACACTTTGCCTCTGCTGAAATAGTGATCTTTTCACCGGATATCTTACTTTGAGGTGGATCAACATAAACACGCAGACTTTCCTTCTCTTCATCCCTTGAGATGAATTCCCTCTGTGATGCCATGTAAATACTTGAACTTTCTACCTTCATAATAAGCCCCCTTTATTATGATAACTTATAATCGGCAGAAAATTCCAATTTGATTAGACATTTTAAAAAGGAATCATCAAGGCCTCCATTTTGAAACGGCCCTTAAGAAGGCAATTGTTTCATTCTCAGCCTTGATTTCACCCGGGGGAAAATAACTTAACTTGACAACAACCGTGCCGGTTGAAGGATCAATATAGATATACTGCCCCTGAAGTCCAAGTGCAATATATGAATCTGAATCTGTCAGGGTCCACCATTGATACTGGTACCCTAATTCAGTGCCCTGGTATATGGGTTCATTTTCTTTTTCAGGAATAGTTGATTCCCTTACCCACTCCTGATTAAGTAACTGTTGATCGTTTGCCTTTCCATTATGCAGCATCATCAACCCGATACGGCCATAGTCCCTGAGCACTGCATTAAAGCCCATGCCGTTTACAACCCTGCCAACACCTGGTTTTCCATCAGCGATCCAGAAACCATAAGACTGCATACCTGCCCTCTTCCACCATCGCTCTGCCATATACTCTTCAAGGGGTTTATTAACAGCGCGCTCAACAACCCATCCCAGAACACCGGTCTCTACTGTGGAATAATTAAAATGTTTCCCTGGAGGATAAATGCTCTTTAAAGGCAGGGCCGCGGATGTAAAGCGGATTCGGTTTTCAACTATTGCACCATCATGAAGCTCTGACATGGGCGTGGCCTTTTCAAAATCATACCGTTCATCCCAGTTACAGCCTGACCTCATCATAAGTGCCTGACGTATAGTAACACCGGCATAACCGCTCTCTTTTAGCTCAGGGATATATTTGGTAACAGGGTCATTAACCGATTGAATATCGCCATCAGCTATGGCCATTCCCACTAAAACAGAGGTAAACGATTTTGCCATGGACATGGATAAAAAATGTGTCTCTTCATTTGTCTGGTTTAAATATTGTTCAAAGATTATTTTATCATCTTTGATAATCAGCAGGGCATTGGTATAGGTTCGTTCTGCAAAGTCTGCTGCCGGGATGTTCTTACCATCATAGAGATATGTGAAATCTAATGGCGTCAACTTTTGTGGAATATCCCAGACCGGACCAGCTGTGGGCACTCTTCTGGTCTCAAATATCTCATCTATATTATGAAATGTGAGTGTATTTATGTCTGCATCAAGGAAACGCTGCCTGACCTTAAGAATAGCATCTGATGGCTGTGCTGTAATGATTTTTGGTACACCTGTTAAAACCACAATAATACAAATGAAGGAGATAAAAAGTTTTGTCCGGTACATAAAATTGTCCTCCTTTTTTAATAAAAATATTTTTCCTCTTGTTCCACCCGGTCTTAAAAAATGTCAGATTAGTTAATGGTTTTCAAAATGTTCCTTTTTACAGGTGGCAAAAAATTATCACCTGTCACAATACTTCGCCCAAGTTCTTTTTCAGTCTCTCTTCGTGCTGTTCCTGCCACTCCACCAGGGGCATCACGATTTCCAGATCGGGGGGATCGCTTAATAGCCTTGACCAGTTCCTCAGAACCATTCCAGCCGCCAGCAATACTTGCTAGCCCCTTTTCAGGCCCGGCCTTTCTTAACCGTTTCAGGTGTACGATATCATGGGCAGATACAAGCGCAGCAACAGGTTTACCATACCGGGTGATAATAATTGGTTCACCTGTTTCTACCTGCCTTAGAGATTCCGATAATGCCGTCTTTATCTCTACTATAGACATGGTGTTTTCCATGAACTACCTCCAAATAAGGTTACAGCAAATTATTAATAAACCGGCCTGCTCTCAACCCCCAGTTCAGTGCAATCATTAACTATTTTTCTCATCGTTCCCATGGTCTCCGTGGCAACGCCAGATGCTCTGAGTCCTGTTTCCTGATACAACCATCAATCAAGCTTCTTTTTCAGATGTAACACCCTATGATTGATTTTCTAATATTTTTAAAAACACTATTTAGTATTAACATCAAACTGGATTGGCATATTAACAATTACATTAACAGCCTGACCTTTCTTGACAGCAGGATTAAAACGATACTGTTCAACAGCCTGGATTGCCGCGGTCTCAAAAACACCTTTCGGAGAAGCTTCTTTAATTATTATATCTTTTGTTTTGCCTTCTTTTGTTACGACATATTTTACCTTTACATACCCTGAGATATTATTTTTTTTAGCTTCAATGGGATAGACAGGAGGAACTACATAAACAGCTTTAGGAGGTGCTTCAACCTCAGATAATGTGTATATTGTGTCAGGATCAACAGGTTCATCAATCTCAGGACTGATCATTCTTTTCAGAACAGCTTCAACCCTTGGCTGTAATTCTTTTGCCCTTTTCTTGTCTAAAACAGCCTTATTTATCTCACCTGTTTTTTCAAAGGCAATTCCTCTGTATAAATAAGCTGGAGCGAAATCTGGATTTTTTTGAATTGCCATATTGAACTCTATTATTGCCTTATCCACTTCTTCATCCTTCATATAAACCGCTCCACGATAAAAATAGCCATTAGCAATATTAGGATCCAATTCAATAGATCTATTAAAATCAGCCATTGCTTCATTATTTTGGCCATTTAACCAATAAGCTTCTCCACGATTACAGTAGTACATGCTATTATTAGGTTCTAAATTGATGGCTTTATTAAAGTATGATATTGCCTCATCATACTTTTTATTATTCGTCAGGGTATTACCCTGCCCAGCGTATTGAATAGCTGGTGGAGGATTATTTAAATAATTATTAAAGTGAGTTCTGTTATTACAATCTGTTAATAAAACCAGCACCGTGAGAAGTAAGAATAACGATATAATTTGTTTCATATGTTTTCCTTTTTAAGTTAAAAGTTTATCTTTCGCATTATCAAAACCATTCTGGAAAAAATCTGTAAAAGACAGCTACCCTACCTTAACAATCAGTGATGCCCCTGTGTCCCCTGCGGCACAGCCTGTAAAGAGGCCGTATCCGCCACCCTTAATAACCAGTTCTTCAATCAGCTCGCAGATTATCCTGCCTGTTGTGGGGGCCTGGGGGTGACCATAGATCAGTGAACTGCCATAGTTGTTCATGGACATAGCATCAATATTCATCTTTTTTGCCATGTTAATGTCATTAACAATAAAGGGGTTGTGTGTCTTAATAACCTTTATATCATTAATCTTAAGCCCTGCCTGCTCAAGAGCCTTTTCTGCGGCAGGCACAGGGGCTGCTGCCATCCTTGCCTTTGCTGCCCTTGCATAACCGTATGACACTATCTTTATCTCAAGACCAGGGTCTTTGCTCAGCTCCTTTGCCTTTTCCCTTGTGGTCACAATAAAACCGCAGTTACCATCTGCCGGATGTGTCTGTGAACCATATGTGAGCACCCCGCCCGGTTCAACAGGCTTTAGCCATGCTAGCCCCTCGGCTGTTGTGGGTGTAATGCCTTCATCCTCTTCAACAAGTATCGTCTTTTTCTTTGATATTTTTACCTCAATGGGGAACATGTACCTCTTCTGGAATGCCCTGTTATCTGCCATTGAATCAAGGTACTGCTCATATCTCCTTAATGTAAGTTCATCACACTCCTCCCTTGTTATGCCTGCCTCTTTTGCCACAAGTTCAGCAGTTTGTATCATCTTGAGCCCGCCTGATGGGTCATTATTGATATTATCCATATTCCAGTTTTCCGAGATAACCTCTCCTCCAGGACCGTTCGGGTTGGGCCATACAAGATGTGGCCCGTTTGACATGCGATCAGACATGAGTGTAAATGCCGTATCAAAGGTCTCTGCCTCGACATTTAATGCTGCAAGATGAATGCATGTGGCAGCAGTTGTACATGCCTGATGAACATAGAGCCCGGGTATATCCTTTTTGCCATCCATGAGTATTGCGCCTGACCAGGTGTGGGCATAAAACATCCTGTTAGCTGCAACAGTTGCCCCATAGTACAGGTACTCCAGCATCGCAGGGTTAATGCCTGCGTGGGCAAACCACCTTTTTGCGGTTTCAGCGCCAAGCGTAATAGGGTTAAAGGTTGAGAGTTGCCCCTGCCATTTGCAGAATGGTGTTGAGTAGTATCCTTTGTATGGAATATAGGCCCTTGTCAGCATAAGATCATTCCTCCGCGAATGGGTTAAAAATCAAAAAAATATATTAAATTTTAAGGCTAAATCAGCTTATTTTATGTATTATTTATCAATCAATAATAAATTATGGAGTGGAATTTTCATATTATTTTATCCTGCCCTATGTCAAGAGATAAAAGAGGTACAGATAAAATCAGGCTCAGGTCGCTTCAAACTTGACTTCCAATCCTCTAATATAATATTTGATAACCTTCATATATGAAAAAATTGGATTATCAGGAAAAGAGGTTTGCATATGATAATTGCTGACAGAAAACCCATATCAGAGATACTGGATATGGTAAAAGAATATAAGAAGATACTCCTGCTGGGCTGCAAGGGGTGTGTTACAGTATGTAATATTGGAGGGGCCAAGGAGGTCGGTATACTTGCAAGCATTATTAAGATAGCAAGGAAAAAGGAAGGAAACCCGATCGAGATTCATGAAAAAACAGTGGAAAGGCAGTGTGACCCGGAATATGTGGATATAATCAGGGATATAGTTGAGGACTATGAGGCTGTTTTAACCATGGCATGCGGCGTAGGGCCGCAGTTTCTCTCTGAAAGATACCCTGACACAAGGGTTTATCCTGCTGTTAATACGACCTCTTTCGGGGGCTCTGTAAGGCATGGAGTATGGGAAGAGAGATGCGCCGGGTGCGGCACCTGTGTGGTTCACTACTATGATGGATTATGCCCTGTTGCCCGCTGCGCAAAAAACCTGCTGAACGGCCCATGCGGGGGTTCATCAGGCGGTAAATGTGAGATATCAAAAGATACAGAATGCATATGGGACACCATTGTCATGAAAAAGATAAAACAGGGGAGATTGAATGACCTGCTAATAAACAGGCCTGCCAAGGACTGGAGAACAGCAAAAGATGGCGGCCCCCGCAGAAGCATCAGGGAGGACATTGCCATATGAGCGAATTCAAATCAGGAAGCAACCTGGAAAAGGTACTTAAGGCAGGGCACTTTGCATTTACAGGGGAATGCGGCCCACCAAAAGGGGCGAACCTTGAACACCTGAAAGAGAAGATACATCACCTTAAAGGTATGGTGGATGCAGTTAATGTAACTGATAACCCGACTGCTGTTGTAAGGATGTCAAGCTGGGCAGCCTCTACTGTTATTATCGGTGAAGGCATGGAACCAAACTTTCAGATGGTATGCCGCGACAAAAACAGGCTCGCCATGATGAGCGATATACTCGGTGCATACACTGTGGGGATACGTAATATCCTGTGCCTCACGGGTGACCATCAGAGCTTTGGAAACCACCCGGAGGCAAAGAATGTATATGATCTCGACTCTATGCAGCTCATCGCCCTTGTAAAAAAGATGAGGGATGAGGGCAGATTCATGAATGATGAAGAGATAGACTGTGCGCCAAGGCTCTTTATAGGAGCAGCAGAAAACCCGTTTGCAGACCCCTTTGAATACAGACCATACAGGCTCGCAAACAAGATAAATGCGGGGGCTGATTTTATTCAGACCCAGTGCATATACAACATGGAGAAGTTCAGGGAGTTCATGAAAAGGGTTGTTGATATGGGCCTCCATGAGAAATGTTTTATACTGGCAGGTGTATCACCATTAAAGAGCGTAGGTATGGCAAGGTACATGGCAAAATCAGTACCGGGCATGGATGTACCGGACTCCCTTATAGAGAGGCTCAAGGGCGCCGGGCCAGGCAAGGCGGCAGAAGAGGGAATCAGGATCGTTGTTGAACAGATAGAAGAGTTCAAGGAGATGAAGGGCATTAGCGGGGTACACCTCATGGCCATTGAATGGGAACACAGGGTGCCTGAAATCGCCGAAAAGGCAAAGGTACTGCCAAGGCCGGTAGGATAATTGGAAAATAAACTGGACAAAAACCCCTTTGCAAGGATGATCCGTGAGACAGGCAGTTCCATAAGAAAAGACCTGTCTGATATATATTTCAAGGCCGGTATTGTTGGCGGAGGAAAGATATGTTACAGCATCCTCAAAATCCTGGAGGAAATCCCATTTACCCGGCTGAAGATGGAGATAGCCGGTGTTGTGGATATCAATCCTGATGCCCCGGGCATTACCCTTGCGAGAGAAAAGGGACTTTTTACCTCAAATGATTATCATGACCTCTTTAAGATTGAAGGGCTGAATCTGATCATAGAATTGACCGGCTCTCTTGAGGTGGTAAAAAGTATTGTTGATGCAAAACCCACCTATATATCCTTTCTTGACCATTTCGCAAGCCTACTGCTCTGGGGGCTTCTCCAGAATGAGGTTGAAACCGAGTCCCTTGAGAAAAAATTCGGCAATTACATCTCATGGATGAGTAAAAAGAGCAAACTTATCCCTGATTATCTCCCCTACCGGATCATGGTAGTAAACATGGATAAAAGCATTGAGACAGTGAACAAAACCTTTTTAGATGGCTACCATCTTACTGAAGACAACACATATGGCAGACACTGTTATGAGATTGATTTCGGCCCACACAGGAACCGCCCCTGTGCACGTGCAAATGGCAGATGTTATGTTGACGAGTATATGGATGAAATCAGGGAAAAGGGCATCTACAGCACAATAGAGGAGTATGTTGATGCTGATAACAGGAGCAGGTTTGAGGTTGTTACCCTTACACCTATTTATAATGACAAAGGTGAGATTGTTCAGATCCTTGAGGCGTCGCGGGATGTTACTGAAAAGGTCAGGCTCGAACAGGAGGCTCTGAAATCAAATACATTTTTACAGAATGTGATACAGAGCACAGTGGATGGCATTATCGTTGTAAACCAGAAGGGAAAAATCCTTCTCTTTAATGAAGGCATGGAGAGGCTTACCGGTTTCAAGGCTGAAGAGATGGTTAAGCATGGTCATATAAGCAGCTTTTGCGATATGGATACTGCAAGGGAAAACCTGATCAAGATGAGGAGTAGCAATTACGGCCCCAAAGGAAAACTCAACCCCACAAACTGGTCCATAAAAACAATAACCGGTGAAGAGATACCTGTAACATTGAGTGCATCTATTATAGTCATTGATGGTAAAGAGGTGGGAAGCGTAGGTGTCTTTACCGATATGAGAGAGATACTTGAGATGCGGAGGAATCTTGAAGAGGCCCATTTTCAGCTGGTCAGGTCTGAAAAGATTGCATCCATCGGCAGGATGGCCGCAGGTGTCGCACATGAGATTAATAACCCCCTTTCAGGCATCATGATATATGCTGAACTCATAAAAAAGAACCTGATGCTACTGGAATCGGAAAACAGTCAGAACATTGAAGATATACAGGAGATCATTGACCAGACCCTTAGATGCAAAAAGATTGTATCTGACCTGCTCGAATTCAGCAGGCAGACTGTTGGCAAATTTTCATCCTTCAACATAGCTATACTCATAGACAAATCCCTGAACCTCCTGATAAACCAGCCCCTTTTTCAGAATGTAGATATTATCAAAGAGATAGATGCCAATATGCCTTCGATTGCGGCTGACATGGGGCAGCTCCAGCAGGTCTTTACAAACCTTTTCATAAATGCGGCAGATGCAATGGAGGGCAAGGGGCAGCTCAAGATCAATGTCCGCTTTGACTGGAAGAGGGAGTATTTTATAATAAAGGTGGCAGACACAGGCCCGGGCATACCGGATGATCTAAAAGAAAAGATATTTGAGATATTTTTCACCACAAAGCCTGTTGGCAAGGGGACAGGCCTTGGGCTGAGCATAACAAAAAATATCCTTCAACTGCACGGCGGAAGCATCATGGTGGATAGTGAGCCAGGAAAAGGGACTGTGTTTACCATAGAACTCCCAATGGGATTTGTTGATCAACAGAAGGAATAACCTCTATTTTCGGGCCTCATAAATAATGGATAAACAGATCAGAATACTTGTTGTGGATGATGAAAAGGTGATCAGGGATGGCTGCCGCCGTATACTCACCGATAACAAATATGAGGTGATATGCGCTGAAAACGGGGAGGAGGCGCTCTCCTTTCTTGAAAAGGAACCGGTGGATGTAATCCTGCTTGATCTTAAAATGCCTGTCATGAATGGTGAAGAGGTACTGGAGCAGACCTACAGGCTCTATCCTGATATACCTGTGATCATTATCACAGGCCATGTCACCATAGATACCGCTGTTGAATGCATGAAAAAGGGGGCCTTTTCCTTTATTACAAAGCCTTTCCAGATGGACCAGTTTCTGCTTACAGTAAAAAGGGCATCGGAAAAAAGGGCGCTGGAACTCAAGGCAAGACAGTATGAAGAGGAAAATGTCCGCAACCTCTATGATCTCACCCTTGAAAAGAGCAGGCTCAAAACCATTATAAACTGTATGGCTAATGGTGTTATGGTGACAAACAGGAATATGGAGATTGTCCTTTATAACCCTGCGCTCATGAGGCTCCTTGAAATCACTGATCATATGGATTCACCCATGCCAGTAACAGGGATCATCAAGGATGTTAACCTGTTAAGGGCGCTTAATGATATACAGTCAGAGGCATCCTCTGGTAAAAAGGCCATCTCCCAGGAGATAGAACTCAAAAAAAATATACTCAGGGCGATTTCAGCCCCTGCATATGGCCCTGACAGCTCTATAGTTGGCACGGTCACAGTGCTTGAGGATATTACAGCCTTTAAGAGACTCGATGCCATGAAGTCAGATTTTGTAAATATGGTTGCCCATGAACTGAGGAGCCCCATATCAGCCATCAGGCAGCAGAACAGCGTGCTTCTGGAAGGTCTTGCAGGGCCACTCACCGAAAAGCAGACGGAATTTCTTAAAAGAGGCAGGGAGAAGTTGGATCAGCTCCTGGATATGATCAATGACCTGCTGGATATGGCAAAGATAGAGTCTGAAAAACAGGAGCACCATCATACAGAAACCGACATAGGAAAGATAATACTTGATGTTATTACCCTTCTTGAACAGCGGGCAGAGGCAGTTGGCATCAGCCTGAAACATGAATTTACCAACCTGAAGACTGTTCAGTTAGACCCGGAAAGGATCTCAGAGGTAATCAATAATCTCCTGACCAATGCAATTAACTACTCCCCTGAGGGAGGTGTTGTTACTGTTAAGGCCCGCTGCCTGAACCATCTTTTGGAGATCATGGTGTCAGACACTGGTGTAGGGATACCTGCATCTGAGATACCCAAGATATTTGATAAATTCTACAGGGTAAAAGAGCCGAAAACCAGAAAGGTAATGGGGACAGGTCTGGGGCTGTCAATTGTCAAAGGCATAATCGAGGCGCACAACGGCACTATCAAGGTTGAAAGCACGCCCGGAAAAGGGACAACCTTCAGGGTGCTTTTACCTCTTCCGGCATTTCCCTGATTTATGAAGAGCCCTGAAGAATCACCCTTTAACTGACCGCGCACAAACATGCCATTTACATCATTGCACTTTGCACTGTTTTTATTATTTTTACGGGGTTTAATTTAGCACTCCTGACCCGGAAATGCCTTTAACTACATTTC
Source organism: Deltaproteobacteria bacterium (assembly GCA_016931115.1). GTDB lineage: Bacteria > Desulfobacterota > DSM-4660 > Desulfatiglandales > HGW-15 > JAAZBV01. Next base: position 68,408 of record JAFGFM010000080.1, read on the forward strand.
CTCCGGCATGGTCTGCAACAGATCAGGGTTTCAGGGTATATTTTATAGGCATGGTAAACTCGGCGGCTACAGGAGGCGGGGGAAAAGGCTGGACACTCTCAATAGTGGCAATCACATTTTTATCCAGCAGACTGTAACCTGAACTTGTTAACACCCTTATGTTTTCCACGCTTCCTGTCTTAAGCACCCTGAATGAGACCTCGACTGTCCCCTGCCACTTCATTCTTCTTGCAACAGCCGGATAAACAAGGTTACTGGTAATAAGCTCCTTAACATAGTAAAAATTTTCATCTACATACTGTTCTCCCTGTGAAAGAGCACCATTACCGGATGAAGCATCACCCATGCCATATTCATAAGAGGCATTTACAGAGATTTTTTCAAAGGACCCATTAACCTCATGAGAGGTCTGAGAAAAATCCCCTCTGTCTGTGTCTGAAATTTTTTTGGATGAATAATCTTTTATAACCTCGGAATAACCTGATGAGACTGCCTGTTCACTTTTTACAGGTGGCGTGATCTCTTTTGTTACTGCTGAATGACTCTCTATCTTCTTTTCAGGAATGGCCCTGGGTTTAACTTCCTTCTTTTTGACAGGGGCAGGAGGAGATATTGGTTTCTTATTGACCATACTCTTCATCGGCATAGAAGCCAGCATGGGAGTAGATGTCATCCGCATGTTTACAAGGTTTATCTCTACCACCTTTTCACCGGGAAGAAGCCCGCCCTGGTTATCAATATTGAGGGTGATCAGGCAGAAAACAATTAACAGATGGAGGAGCACCGAGGCAAGGATGAACCTTGACAGGTGTACCTTACAGGTATCCCCCGGGCTGTTTAGCCCCAGGGGGATGTCAATATCACTATATTGAGATTGAGAGAGATACATAGGCTGTAAAGGGCGCTCCTGTCATATATGTCGAACCAAGGGTCTGGTAATCGGTTGTGTTGATTATGCTGATATATTCCCTGTCAAAGATATTATTAAGTGTCATGGAAAGATCCAGTTTTTTCATGCCAAACCTCTTCAACTCCTTGCTGTATCCAACCTCAAAATCAAAGATAGTGGCTGAACCTATCTTCTCGTTGTGAACAATGTCACCATACCTGCTTCCTGTATACCGCATGATCGTTGAAAAGGTAAAATCACCGAGCATGTAAGAGGCAATCCCCTTGAACATCACCTTCGGCGCATCCGGCACCTGTTCTCCATCTACTGAGACAATACCCCCTGAAGAATTCCGGAGATCCTGGGTATAGTTAAACCTGTTATATGAAAATGAGCCGTATAATGACAGATGATCAACAGGCAATGCGCCTGCCTCCAGTTCAAATCCATATGCCTCGGCCTTTGCATTTGATGCAGGGAAATAGATATTTAATGTATCGTCATAATAGATGGCAAGTTTGTTTTTGTGTCTTGCATAGTAGATAGTTGGAACCACATAGAGTCTTTCAGTAATGTACCTTATGCCCAAATCAAAGTTATCTGCTATCTCAAGCTCCTGCCTGTTCCAGAGCTCCTGAAGGGTAATACCGGCCGTGTAAAAGCCCTGTTTCTGGGATATAAAATAGGGGTAGAGCTGTACGGAAAGCCCATAGTTACGTCCATAGGAAAAATAGCTGCTCAATGAATCACTCAGGATATAACTTGCCCCGAGATTAGGCAGAAGTTCAGTAAAATCCTTTTCCTGGGCGCTTGCATTTTGCTCAACTGTAGCAGCCATGCCAAGGGCGGTTTTATAGCTTACATCACCGATGCCTGTTGTAATATAGGTCCTGATTTCAGGCATCTTATAATCCAGGTATTTCAGGCCGCCCTCAAGGGTAAAATTGCCCATACTGTATTTTCCGGAAACAAACGGCTGGTTCTGTTCATGCTTTGTCGGCGCTGAAAGTATCTGCCACCTGTCAAATTGCAGGCCTGTACCTGTTACCTGGTATAGCTTCATTGCTGTGGGAGGGCCGGGTCTCTCCTGTTTCAGGTAAAAGTAGCCCATATCGACCTTCATATCCTGCATATTTGTGGAGTATTGTGCCAGCATGCCATACATGTCATGATCAATAGCCCAGTTGCGTACACGGTTTGCGCCGCTCTGTATGGTGATGGTCTCAAAAAAATCACCCTTGTCCTGCCAGTAAAAAGGTTTAAGTTCGAATTTCGACACATCGCTTATGTTATATTCCATATCAAGAAGCAGGCTCAGGTCTTCAAAGTCGCTCCTGTTGTAACCATAATAGTAGTAGTCTGTACTGCTCTCAGTATAATCAAAATTATAATAATCTGAGAGGTTTGACGCCTGTGAATAATTGAGTGAACGGTAGGTATTGACATCTGCATTATTATAGATTGCGTAGCCATCCACCTTTACCCTTTCTCCTATTTTCTGAGAAAGCCCCAGCATGGCGTTAGTCCTGTCTGATTCCCCTTCTCCTTTCCACTTGTCACCACCTGCATCGGAAAATGAAATAAATCCACCGGTTCCAGTAGCTAACAGGCCAGTATCAACCCTGAGAAAGCTCCTTGTAAAACTGTCACTGCCCAATGTCTGTTTCAGGTTAATACCGAATGCCTCCTTTGGAGCTTTAATATCCATGTCTATCTTGCCGCCGATATTGGTGAGCCCAAAGGCCTGATTCGCCGGGACACCGCCCTTGTATATGGAGACACTTTCAAAATTTTCCATGTCATAAATCGTCATACCGCCGCCCGGCCTTCCACTTAAAGGGACATCTTTCACATTGACAGGTGATCCCGGATTTCCTCCGCCTGTCGGTTCAACACCCCTGAACCGGAATGATTCATGGTAATTGCTGATATCGGCCAGTCCGGATGGATCAACGCTCTGCTGATTCACAGAGGGCATAAGTGTTATTGATTTATGTGGTGACATGGCAGCAGAAGGCCCCTGCGCGGTTATCCCCTTTTCAGTAACCTTTATGCTTGTATTGGTTTCAGTAAACATAGGCCCGATAAAATCCTGCTCCTCGAAATTACCTTCAATCTCGGTCTCAGGAAGATTGATTTTCACCTCATCGGAGAAAACAGGAACAGAAGCAACCATCGTGCATGAGAAGATTAAGATGAGTATTCTTTTTATCATTTATTAAGACCCCATTTGAAATGGTTAAGTTAACAGTGCAAAGCTAAGCTATAAATTGCATTACCCTAAATCAACCTGTAAAAAATGGGTAATACATCTCATATGTTTACTATAAGCGTCAAGATTATTTTTTAATATGCATTACATTTAAAAAACTAATACTTAATAAGTGCCCATCCCCTCTCATTAACCAGCCATGTATGCTTTTTCAGACGTATTTCAGCAATATGCATTAAAACAATTAGTGGTTTTTCCACTTAACATACTGTTATCTATGAGATATTTAATTAGAGGCAGTTGTGACCCATAATGGCACTTTTCTTGCTGAGCATATATTAGAGGATAAAATTCCTATTTCCTAAAGAAGAAAATTAACAGTGCAGGAGAGAGGTCTAATAACTCCTCATCCATATAATAAAGGAACATATATGAAATATAAAACACCCTCCTGTCTTTTAAAAATACTGATTGGTCTGGCGCTACTCACTGGCATTTCAGCCTCTGAATCAAATGCTGCAAAGCTCATTAAATGCAGCATACTGGATCAGGACTACCTAATTGTAAATATCTCCGATGGAGATGTTATACACCTGGATGAGAAAAACAAGACAGAGCAGGTATTACGATATACGCCGGAATTAAATACCGGTGTTGCTGTAATGCCATCAAGCTGGAGCATCACATCTGTTGATGATACAAATTATGGTACGGCAGGTAAAAACCCTTTAACCTGCGCGAGAAAGAAAAAACTTAACGGGCATGCCGAGATGGAATGGTCAGGGAATGACTACAGGTACGAATACACCTATGAACACTGGATCTATCTGCAACTGCCCTTCCCGCTCAAACAGGGAAATACATACACGCTGAATATCGCAACCAGTGTAAATACGGACACTCAAAATGTCACCTTCACCTTTGACCGGTTCAATAGTGTTTCAGAGGCAATCCATATTAATTTAACCGGGTATTCCCCTGATGCCCCGCACAAGGGCGCTGACCTCTATTACTGGATGGGAAGCGGCGGCCCTCGCAACTACTCTGCCTTTGAAGGTAACCCGGTCTACCTGTATAATGTTGATACCGGCGCCCATGAACAGGTCGGGGTTGTTGAATTCTGGAAAAAGAAGGGCAGCGACGTACATGGTTATGACCTGACAGGGTCGGATGTCTGGAAAATAGATTTTTCAGGCGCATCCGCACCGGGCACCTACCGGCTTGTTGTTGATGGTGTCGGGTGCAGCCAGGATTTCAGCATCAATGATTATGCATATCATGACCCGTTCAAGGTATCTCTACTGGGTTATTTTTATATGCGGGTAGGTGAAACCAACCCGAAAGGTATTTCGCCTCCGCCGCGTACACCATTATATATCCCGGGGGTAAGCCCTGCCTCTACAAAGGTATACCTTACAACCATGCACCCGTTTCACCCGGAGTGGGATACCTTTACTGACGGGGATAAATGGGATGTCCCTGAAGCATGGAAACCCTATGTGAAAAGCGGGAGTCCGACAAACCCGAACGCCTTTGGGGGTCATGCAGATGCTGCTGACTGGGACAGGCACCTGGGCCATGTTATTGATATCTATGATATGCTGCTCCCCTATCTCATGAGTAATGGTGCAATAGATGATGATGACCTCGGTATTACCGAAAGCGGAAACGGCATACCTGATATCATTGATGAGGCACGTTACGAGGTTGATTTCTGGCTCCGCCTTAGGGATGGCAGCGGTTACTCACATGGCTTGACAAACCCGAATGATGAAAACGAGCTTTTCCAGGCCGCACCTACCGCCCTTGCTGCCTGGGCAAATGCCGCCAATGCTGCAATGCTTGCAGACGCATTCCGGGTGGCAGGTCTCACTTCTCTTAAAGACTATTACAGGGATGCAGCGATTGAGGCATACAACCACGCATCAGGTTTAGCTGACCAGATGCTCGATGAAATACTCTATTTTGATGAAGGCCATTTAAGGGGGCGTGACCTCAGGATGATGGCCGCTGCCTTTCTCTACAATGTAACCGGCATTACCTCCTATGAAGAGGTCATCAATAGCGAGAGCGTATGCGCCTCAGGCGTGACATCACCCATCCAGTATTTTTACAGCGGTGATGATGGAATCAATCAGTTATATGCCACTGCGGCCTATCTTATTACTCCGCAGCCTGTTCATTATTCCACCCTTTATAACAATATGATGTCCCGGATCATCAGTGAAGCAAAAAGTACTGAGGCAGACCTTATGAATACAAGACCCTCACGCAGGACAACTTATAACCCGCCATCCTACTGGCGTACCGCCCATTTTGTAGGACGCACCATTGTCGCTCATGCAGTTACAGGGAGTGCGGCTGATAAAAATTACTTCCAGAAAGCACTTGATCTGGAGGCAGGATGGGGACTGGGCAGGAATCCTCTAAACATGATCGAGATGAGCACCGCAACAACATCCCTGGAGTCAAAACGCAGTGTAACGGAGGTTTATACCTCGGGAAGGGATGATGGTATAAATGGTGTGGACCCCGGTCACACGCCGTACATGAACCTTACTGACTGGTGGCAGGGTATGACCATGGCAATGCCTTCAAAGCTGTACGAAAACAGCTACCCTGGAAACGTGGTTAACACCTGGCCTATCGGCGAGACCTATTTTCCCTCCCGCTGGGTATTTTCACATACCGAATATACACCCCGTCAGACCATGAAGGGCAAGGTTGCACTGTATGGATACCTGTACAGCCTTGCAGAGAGGCCAACCCCAGCAAACCCGGTTCTTACCGTATCGGTGGAAAAGGTAAGCAGCGCCGGAGGTAATGTAACCTCGACACCTGCAGGTATTGAATGCGGATCTGACTGCACTGAGGCGTATCTGAGCGGTACCACTGTAACCCTAAACGCAATTGCAGAATCAGGTTCAACATTTATGGGGTGGAACGGGCCCTGTTCAGGAACAGGTGCCTGTGAAATTTCAATGGTGAGAGACAGGTCTGTTTCTGCGACCTTCCGTTCAAACAGTGTAAGTATGATTATTATCTATGATGATATACTGGGAATTAACTGGCAAAACTGGAGCTGGAGCGGGACATTCAACCTGTCAGCTACCACCCCTGTCCACTCGGGAAATAACAGTATCAATATTATCCTTGATGCCTGGGGAGGATTTTCACCGGCCCTTTCAACCGCATCCGACCCGATTGATACTACCGGTTATGAGAAGGTCAGTTTCTGGATAAATGGAGGAAGCACAGATAAAAGGATCGATTTTTCCACGGAGGATGAAGACGGTCAGAGCAGCAGCACAATAGCAATCAATGCAAAGGCCGGCCTATGGACACAGGTTAATATCTCAATGGATCAACTCGGTAATCCTTCGACAATAAAACGCCTTAACTTCTTTAATAACAGTGGAAGTGCACTAAGCATGTTCACGCTTGATGATATTTCCATGGTACCTGTAAATGAGCCTGATGATAATCCCAGGTGGAGGCTGATTTCCATGAGCAGAGAGCCAGCTGATGCAGCTATCGCAAAGGTAATTGAACCGTTTTCAGAAAGGGTATTAAGTGTCTGGACCTATGATATGGGGAAATGGAAGGTATATGACGCCTTAAATCCTGCTCTCAGCGATCTTACCTGCATGATCCCGGACAAAGGCTACTGGATACACATGGCTGACGGATTTGATATTTCATTTTCAGGGGCTGCATACTCAGGTGCGATAAAACTCTCAGGAGGCTGGAACCTTGCAGGTTATAACTCCCTTTTATCCATGAGTATATCTGATGCCATCTCATCAATAGCTGACAGGCTAATAAGTATATGGGCCTATGATAACGGGGAATGGAAGGCATATTACCCCGGTAATCCGGCGTCAAGTAACCTTGAAAACATGTCACCCGGAAACGGATACTGGATAAAGGTAACAGGGGAATGTACATGGACTTTGCCATAACAGGTTAATCAGGTATCAGACACCTTCCTTTAAGCCTGTTTGAAGCAGGGTGCATTGATCATTGATAACTGATCATTGATAATTGATCATTGATAATTGATCATTGACAATTGATCGTTGTATCATCCCAATTCCTTACTTATCCAGTTGAGATAATCTTTGTTGCCCTCAAGTACAGGCATGGCGAGTATTTCAGGGACGCCATATGGATGAAGCCTCTTTATCTCTGCCTCAAGACTTTCATAAAGCGCTCTTTTTGTCTTCATGACAATGCGCCAGTCCTCTCCCTTGAGTATACTCCCGTTCCACATGTACATGCTCTTTACAGGGCCAGTAATCTGTACAATGGCAGCGAGCTTTTTTTCTATAACACTTTCACCGATCTTTTCAGCCGTATCGCGGTTAACTACAGATGAAAAAACCTGTATATATTCTGTCAAAATTATTAATCTCCTTTTGATATTTTTTCATCCGCGGGGATATCTGAATGGACGACCCGTCGCAGGAATTTCCAGCTCCCATTCTCCCTTATCATGGTGTCTTCATAATGGCCTATGAAATAGGGTTGTGGGCGATCCGACTCTCCGGTAACTACAAATATCCATTTGGTTACAGCGCTCGCCCTGTCGCCGTTTACCTGAATCGTTTCATTTGTAAAGAGATGCACTGACTGGCTTATTGGAGCATCTTTACCGATTGTTCTTTCCATCAGCTCGCAGATAGCCTTTGATCCCTTTGCACTGCCAAACCCGCCGACCCATTCCCCTTCTGTTTCTGCAAAAAGTTCAGAAAAGGATTTAAAATCTCTTATATCCAGAAAGCGCCCGTAATCCATTAAAAGCCCTCTTATCTCTTCCCGGTCTTCCAACCTTTTCAAACGGGCCTCAAGTGATACAGTTTCAGACGAGGCAGAACCTTTCCCGGCCCATACCTGCAATGGATATATTATTGTTACCAGGATAGAAGCAATCACGATTATGAATAAAAATGTTTCCGGACTGGTGTTATGCATTTTCATTTCTCCATCATAAACCCGGAAACCAGAGGCTTCCGGGTTAACCATAACCTACTTCATCAGTTTTTCTATATGCCCCTTTACCGCCTCTGCCCATATTTCATATCCCTTTGTTGTGGGGTGAAGGGCATCGCTCATGACATCCTGGGGAATAAAGCCATTTTCATCAAGAAATTTTTGGCCTATATCCAGATAAAACACCTTTTTCCCATCATGCAGTTTTGCTATCCTGCGGTTTACCTCATCTATGGTTTTACGAACCGGGTCACCCGGTTTGTCCCTTGGAAAGATAGCAAGGAGCAGGATCTTTGCTAAGGGAAAATCCTTTTTTAGTTCAAGAACAACAGCCCCAACACCCTCCGCAATTTCAGCCCCTGTATTCTGCATGGTATTGTTTGTGCCTATCATAAGCATAATGAGCTTCGGGCTGAATCCCTTGCCCTCTCCATTCTGTAATCTAAAAAGCACCCCCTGGGTGGTATCTCCAGCTATCCCGAAATTTGCCACCTTGAGGTTTCCAAAATATTTATCAAAAACCGGTTTCCCTGCATAAAGCCCTTCAGGGTTGCGCCAGAAGTCTGTTATGGAATCGCCCAATAACAGGAGCTCTATATCTCCCTTTCTGGCAATCTCAAGGTTGGCCTGGTGCTGCATCTGGAAAAAGGGCATAAGACCTGGTATTGTTGTGGTATTGTCTCGCGGTACAGTAACTGAAATAAGACCGGGGTATTTTGTATTAATCTCCTGGACCTTCGGATCAGCAGTCTGAATAAATTTAGCAACCGCCTCCTCGGCAGCCTTCACCTCACTCTCTGAAGGCCTTGGAATGGCAACTGCCTCAGGAACAGGCGCATGCCCCTCCATAATCACCTGGGCATAGCTCCCGGCTGCGAAGTTAAAAATAAAAACAAAAATGATTAGTGATAAAAGAAAGCAATAGGGTCGTGTAATTCTCTTCATGGGTTCCCTCCCTGAAAAATGGTGATTCAATTGATTTTTTAAGCGCCTGTTATGTGCCTCATCATTTAGATTCTTTATAACTCATTATTTAAATCAGTCAATCTTTAGTTTTAATGCATATGCTTTATTGACACCGGCTAAATGGAAATGTATTTTAGCTTTAAATTAATTAACAGGGGTATAAGATGAAAACTATCAGACTGAATGAGATAGAAAAGATAAAAATGGCCATGGCAGGGGCTGAGAGGGTGTATAAACAGGTGCCTGTTTCTAAAAAAGATGGTGCCCCATCCTTCTGCTTCAGGGTCTTTACCATAGAACCGGGAGGGCACACACCATATCACACCCATGGTTTTGAGCATTTAAATTATGTGATCAGCGGTCAGGGTGTGCTTGTTGATGAACATGAGACCATGCCCCCGATAGCAGCCGGTGATTTTGCCATTGTTCTTCCGGGTGAAAGGCATCAGTTCAGAAACAGTTCTGAAAACAGCCCATTTGTAATAATATGTGCAGTACCCAATGAGTATGAATAGATAATAGTGTTGATACATAATAATAACCGGATATAAAAAAACATGGAATACATCAGTTCATTATTCAGCATAAAAGATAAGGTTGTTATAATAACAGGCGGCGGTGGCATAATTGGCGGGGCGCTTGCAAAGGGTTTTTTAAGCGCGGGCGCAAAGGTGATCATCCTTGGCAGGACAGAGGCGCACTTAAAACAGATGGTAGATGCCCTGAAGACCACTGAAAACGAGATCACCTGCTTTCAGTGTGATGTGCTTGACCAGGAGAGGCTCATACAGGTCAATAATGAAATAGTAGGAAGATACAGCAGGATTGATGTGCTGATTAATGCCGCAGGCGGTAACATGCCGGGCGCTACCATTGGTGTTGATCAGAATATCTTTGACCTTGATATGGATGCCTTTAAAAAGGTTACTGATCTCAATCTTAACGGCACTGTCCTCCCTACCCTTGTCTTTGGAAAATCCATGGCAGAAAATGGTAAGGGATCAATAATCAACATCTCATCCATGGCATCAATAAGGGCAATAACAAGGGTAGTGGGGTATTCCGCAGCCAAGGCGGCTATCGATAATTTTACCAGATGGATGGCCGTTGAACTTGCGGGTAAATTCGGAAGCGGTTTAAGAATGAACGCAATAGCGCCAGGGTTTCTTCTAACAAGCCAGAACAGAAGGCTTTTAACCAATGAAGACGGCTCACTTACAGAGCGGGGTAAATCCATCATAAACCTCACCCCGTTTAAAAGGTTTGGCGAACCGGAAGAGATGGTTGGCCCGGTTATCTGGCTTGCGAGCGATGCATCCGCATTTGTAACAGGGGCTATTGTCCCCATAGATGGCGGGTTCAGCTCATTCAGCGGGGTATAGAGCTATATGGCATTTGAACATACATGGCGGTGGTTCGGCCCCAATGACCCGATAACCTTAAGGGAGATAAAACAGGTTGGCGTTACAGGCATAGTAACCGCACTGCACCATATCCCTGTGGGTGAGATATGGACCATTGATGAAATCATGAAGAGGAAACACGAAATTGAAAAGGCAGGGCTCACATGGTCTGTTGTTGAAAGCCTGCCTGTGCATGAAAACATCAAAAAAGGGTCTAAAGAGCAGCCTGAGCTTATCAGAAAATACAGGGAGTCTATGTATAACCTGGCTCAATGCGGTATCAGGACCATATGTTATAATTTCATGCCTGTGCTGGACTGGTCGCGCACTGACCTTAATGTACCCACAAAGGATGGGACAATAACCACAAGATTTGATCAAAAGGCATTTGCCGCCTTTGACCTTTACATACTTAACAGGCCCAATGCTGAAAAGGATTACTCACCTGAGATCATTACAGAGGCAGAGATATATTTTAAAAACCTTGGAAGCGCTGAAAAGGAGTGGCTGATAAAGACCATACTATTCGGTCTTCCAGGCTCACTTTTCACACTGTCACTAAATGATTTTAAAAAGGCGGTTATTGAGTATAACAGCATTGGTGAGGAGGCGGTAAGGGAGAACCTCTATAAATTTATCAGGGAGGTAGCCCCTGCGGCTGAAGAGTATGGTCTGTTCCTGGCAATACACCCGGATGACCCGCCCTGGACACTCCTGGGGCTGCCCAGGGTGGCAGGTAGCAGAAAGGATATTGAAAAGATTCTTGATGCATATGATTCCATACATAATGGCATAACATTCTGCACAGGTTCCCTTGGGGCAGGCTTTAATAATGACCTTACAAATATGGTAAGGGCATTTGCGAACAAAATCAATTTTGCCCACTTAAGAAGCCTTGTAAGGGATGAAACAGGCAATTTTATTGAATCATCGCACCTTGAGGGTGATATTGATCTGTACACCATCATGAAAGAGCTGCTTATTGAACAAAAAGGCAGAGAACAATCAGGTATGGATAGGCCTGTAATGCCCATGCGTCCTGATCATGGCCAGCTTATGCTTTTTGAACTTGAAAAAAATGGCATATACCCTGGCTATTCTCTGCTGGGGCGCATGAGGGGGCTATCTGAACTCAAGGGGCTTGAACTGGGGATTACACGTTCCATTAACCTTTAACAGGGGATTACATGTATTCAGATCCTGATATAAATAAAGCTGACGCGAAAAATATCGGCCATTTCAGATGGGTGATAGTGGCCCTTGTCTTTTTTGCAACCACCATCAATTATGTGGACAGGCAGGTGATAGGTATACTGGCGCCTGTTCTGGAAAAAGATATGGGGTGGAACCAGATAGAATATGGTTATATTGTTACAGCCTTTACTGCTGCCTATGCCATTGGTCTTCTTCTGGTAGGTAGACTAATGGATATATTCGGCACAAAAAAAGGTTATGCCGCCTCACTTACAGGCTGGAGTTTTGCCGCTATCGGCCATGCGCTTGCAGGTTCAGTCTTTGGCTTTGGCGTTGCACGATTTTTCTTAGGTTTTTTTGAGGCAGGTAACTTCCCCGCTGCTGTAAAGACAGTTGCCGAATGGTTCCCCAAAAGAGAAAGGGCCTTTGCCACAGGTCTCTTTAATGCAGGCTCCAATGCTGGCGCCATACTGGCCCCCCTTGTTGTTCCTCTTATTACAGACCTGTGGGGATGGCAGGAGGCCTTCATATTAACAGGCGCAGCAGGTTTTATCTGGCTCATCTTCTGGTTCAAGTATTATGACACACCTGAAAAGAGTAAATATGTAAAGAGGGCTGAACTTGAGTATATCCAGTCTGATCCGCCTGACACCCTGATAAAGATCCCCTGGAGAAGGCTGATCAGGTACAGGGGCACCTGGGCATTTGCCCTTGGCAAGCTCTTAAGCGACCCCGCATGGTGGTTTTACATCTACTGGATACCCAAATTCCTTCATGAAAAGCATGGCCTCACAATAAATGAATTCGCTGCCCCTTTAATAGTAATATACCTTATGGCAGATGTCGGGAGTATTGCAGGCGGATGGCTCTCTTCATTTCTCCTGAAACGCGGCTGGTCAGTGAACAGGAGCAGAAAAACAGCCATGCTTGTCTGCGCACTGTGCGCTGTGCCAATAATATTTGCATCAAGGGTTTCAAATGTCTGGGCAGCTGTGGGACTTTTAAGCCTTGCAACAGCGGCCCACCAGGGTTGGTCGGCAAATCTCTTTACCACAGTCTCCGATATATTCCCCAGAAAGGCAGTTGCCTCGGTCGTTGGGATGGGCGGAACCTTCGGGGCAATAGGCGGCATGTTTATTGCGAGCGCAGCAGGTTTTATACTTGAATTTACCGGCAGTTATTTTATACTCTTTACCATTGCAGGCTCTTTATATTTACTGGCCTTTCTGGTAATAAATATCCTGATCCCTGAAATCAAGGAAGTGGAAATAAGTTGACAGAGGTTGCTGATGGAAAATGAACCAGTTCAGAAGATATTTCTCTCTGATAAAAACACCGCACTCTTCGAGTGTCCGAAGTGTCATGTCTCAAAGGAGGCTGATGTCTCAAAATATAAAAAGCTTGAGGTCTCAATTAAGCTAAAGATCAAATGCAAATGCGGACATGTTTATGAAATTCTTCTAGAGAGAAGAAAATATTTTAGAAAAGATACAATGCTGCCGGGGAAATTTGTCTACAATTCCCTGTTTGGGGAGGATCAGGCAGGGATTTTAACAATCCTTGATATCTCAAAAGGCGGTTTAAAATTCAAGATGCTTACTGAACCCATTTTCCAGAAGGGCGAAATAATAGAAGTGGAATTCATCCTGGATAATCTGGATAAAACCATTATTAAAAAACAGGTCTTTGTAAGGAATATAAAAGATAATTTTGTAAACGTGGAATACTGCGCCTTTGACCTTAAAACCCCTGAGGATAAGGCCATTAATCAGTATGTCTGATCATCCTCGTCAAAAAACAAATTTATAGAGAACAATGTAAATGCCGAATGACGCTAAAAGATGTAATATGAATTGAATAATAATGGATATAACTGTAGGGGCAGGCCCCCGTGCCTGCCCGCACAGGTCGGTGCATCATAATAGCCTCTGGGCAACCACAGGGGGTTGCCCCTACAACTGTTTTATAAATTTGAGAAAATAAATATTTATTTCTTTTCTGAAGAGCCATCCATATCTATAAAAATATACTTGTTTCTCATATCCTCAGGCACAAGGTCTCTCCTTGCAGTCTCTGTCAACTTACCGCCATAGTGCGCCTGCATAAACATGAACGGTCTTGTCACCTTATTAATATTAAATGGACAGTGCACCGTGTTTGCAGGGATGTAGATCATGGTCGATTTGGTGATGATATGTTTTTCCATCTCCTCTCCCATGAACATCTCAAACTCTGCCCCGAGATCCTCAGGGTGTTTTGGATCAGAACCAAGAGCTATCAGCATTTCCGGTACAGGGTGGGTATGCGGACCATGCCCCATCAACTTGGTTGACCTTTCGCCCATCCACATGGCAGAAAAATACTGGCTGCCCTCTATGATGTCATTATCTGCAAAGGTGACAAACATGGGGCTTGCGCCAAAACCTATATCCCTTTCTTCTTTAGTCAGTTCGGTGAGAAAACACTTTCGGAACTTTGACCCCTCTGGTGCCTTTGGATCAATCGGGCTTGTTGTTTCTGCAAAGCTCTCCATTGCTGGCATAAAGGCCGCAGCAAACATGCCCGCCATGGCAATGCCTGCTGTACCTGCGGTTATCTCCTTAATGAATACCCTGCGTGTTGTGCCTTTTTCATTTTTCAGGTCAGAACTCATATATACCTCCTTTAAATTAATGGTTGATATTCCTATGCTATAAACGGTGTAAAATCCATTGGCCCGGAAATTTTAACATTCATCCCGGTAAGGGCATCCTCGTAAGCCCCTGTGTAATTTGCCAGCACCATAATCTGGTGAAGCCCCGGTATATTTTGCATGAACCTGTCTGCATCCCTGATTTTCAGATCCATTGTATTGGCGCATACGTTATTCATGGGGCCTCTTTTGGAAGTTGACTTTTCAGTATCCATAACCTGGGCTTCTATTCTCCCAGGCCAAAGGGTAAAGGTTTTCAGGTCTTTACTGAAACCGCCCACCAGCACCTGCCCGTGTGCAGGGAATTCTACTTCTGGCACAGCGCCTCTTCCTGACCCGTGGTAATCATGTATTTTATACCTCATCTGTGGAGCATCAAGGCCCATAAGCTTTAGCGGCGCAACACAGTGACTCACTGTTATCTTTGATTCCCCTGGATTTGCCGTCATAAGGTTGCACATAAAGGATGGCCTGCGGCTCACCTGCTCCATAAACATGGATGAGAGCATGCTGCACACATCCGCCTCACAGGCAGCTGTAATGCCTTCATCCCTTAACCGTGCAAAGGCCAGGCAGGGGTATGGCAGCACAGGATTCGGGCTCATGGTAAAACCAAGACAATCAATCGATACAGCGCTTAACCCCTCTTTATCAATTATGGATCTTAGCAGGATATAGAGCCTGCATGCATCGAGTATGTTTTTATCCGGAATCCCGATAACCTCCTTTGCCTCACCCTTCCATCTTTCCATTTCCCTTACTGCATCTTTCTCATCGACTTTCTTGTACAGTTCTGCCAGCTCCTCAATCGGTCTGAACATTATTTTTACACCGGTGCGACGGTATATTATCTCTTCGTTCAGGTTATGAGATGTTACAGTGGTGGAGTCAAAGGGCCTTCCATAAAGGACTGCACGCTGCCCTTCAAGCAGCATGGGCAATGCTGCAATCCTGATCCGCTCAATGGCCTGTTCCTGAGAAATCGCAAAGGTGACATTTGCGCCGTTTCCACGTAAGGATGATGCAAGATTCGCATCAATGGGAATCAGTTCAGGGTTTGTTGTAAGAACAATTACAGGTATATCCAGGTCACCCATTGCGTCACACAGCTTTCCAAAGCTGAAGGTCATGCGTGGGAGTATCAGAAGCAGGATATCCATTGCATGCTCATGGATGACCCGGACTATCTCTTCCGGATTCTGATAATTGACCTTTACTGAAGATACCTGAAGTGCTGTACCAGGAATTGAACCGATTGACCCTATGAACTTTTCATGTGTTTCAGGATTGCTGCTGAGGCAGAGAAGGCCATTTTTACCACCTGCCCGTTTTGGCCGGGGCACTTCTTCATTACTCATATCAGCAAGAGCCCCAGTTGGTAAAGTTGCCGCTACACCCGCTATAGTCAGGGTTTTAATAAAATCCCTGCGTCCTGCATTGAACCTCTTTTTATCCGCACCGCGCATTTGAGCCTCCTCTTTTATTTCGGCATATCCTTTGGCATTGGAATTTTCGGGCATCCATTCGGGCAGAGGGTAATCACATGCACATAACGCAGCTTCCCATTTTCAAGCCTGAATGTATGTGCATCAGGCAAACCATTTGCCCCGCCAAAATCAACAAGGCCCACTACTGAACCCATATCCACATCTACAATATAGCTCCGGTTTGTCATGGGAACGCCGCCACCCTTTGGAACACCGGCTGTGCATGAAGGTTCAGGGTCATTATTGGGATTTGTATATGCCCCTCCCTCAATACGGACACATGGTATGCCCCAGGGTATCTTGTCAAAGGCCGCGTAATCCTGAAATATGTCAAAGTAGTCGCTAGCCACCTTTATCAGGGTCTGCCTGTCAGTGCGTTTTTCAACCGGGAGAATGTCCCACTTTTCTGTTGATGAATATTTAAGATAATCTGCGGCATTAAAAAGCCAGTCATCCTCATCGCTTACAAGGCTTTCCACCTCTGATATCTTCCCATCTTTCACCTTCAATCTGGTGCCTATCACATATGGATGGCTGCCATTTGCATGGATTATCTCTGTAAAACTCTGGCATGTATCCACATCTAAAAGGCTGCGGCTGAAATCTATGGACATTGGAGACTTCCAGATACCATCGCTAAAAGGCATCTCTTTCCTGTTTTCTATATACTTTGCCTGCGGTGCAAGAGGCATAACAGAGAATGATCCTTTTTTAAGTGCATCAAGATACTTATCCGCAGTCTCCTGAAGCACTGCCCTGCTGCACTCGGATGAAGCCATAACAGATGAGCAATTGATCATTAAAAAACTTAACAATAAACCCAGTACAAAATATCTGCGCATATCTCCTCCTTAAATTGAATATGATTTATATTGCAACTCCTTTTATTTGGACGATTCAAACTTGTATTTATTTGTGATGGAGACTGCCATGCAAAGAAATGGCTGGTCGCACTTCAGGGTTTCCATTGGGCAGTGCCACACCCCTTTCGGGATAACAACAGCAGTGGGCACAGAAAATATGTGATCTTCCTCTTCCCCTTTTGGCCCTATCTTGAAATTAACCTCTGCACCCAGCTCAGTGCTTTTCGGGTCTGACCCTATGAAGTAGATAACCTCATCATGGTCATGCACATGGGGTTTTTTTGATAACCCTAAGGGGCCAACCTTGAGACCGAATGCGTAAATAATATTACATGGGAAACCATTTAACAGGTCTGCGCCTGAAGAAAACATCACAGTCTCACCGAATTTACGAATCGGTAATGGAACTATGCACTTGCCATACCTGCTCTTCCCATCCGAGGTATCCTGAGAAACACCCTGTAGAACCTGTTCTGCCTCAGAAGCAAGGCCAGGCACAGCACTGGCAACCGCTATTGTTGAACTGCCAATGGCCAGTTCCTTGATAAATTTTCTTCTTGTTGATCCGGCTTTTACCTTTTTATCTGCACTCATACACTTACCCCCTGGTTTAGTATTAAATGGATTCCCTGATCAAAGGCCTTTAATTTTGTTAATGCGTTGACAGGTAATGACATTGAAAAACTTTCAGATAGAGAGCTATGACGTTTTTGCTAAAGGTGCTTTAATCCTCCTGATGCGGACATAATTTTGAATTTTATTGTACCTGAAATGAAACAGTAAGGTATTCTTAGGCCTTTTTTATGGAAATATCAAGTATGGTGTAAATAGAGTGATATTTTACTAAAGAGTGGATTGAAACCTTAACTGCCATCTATTGAAATATTAAAGATTATTGAATGACACTCTTTTCTAAAAGATATCTTGCAATTCATCCTTTGAGATATCACAATCTCTCAAAATTTGAGAAAGGAGGCCACGTCCAATTGTTTCACCACGATGAACCGGGATAACAGTCGCCCTACCATCTGGGTGTTGAAGAAAATGATGACTGCCTTTTATCCGGATGACATCAAATCCTAACTTGCGTAAAGCCCGAATGAGCAGTAATCCGGTTATGGACGGGAATGTGCCCATCAACTGACAGCGACCTTTTGAATGCCAATAAATTCATTTGTTGTTGGTTCTTCCACCTCAATACAGAGTTCAATTGCCTCTCTGATTCTTTTCATCAATGTATCGATAGATTTTGCCTGAGTATGACATCCACGAAGTGACGGTACTGAGGCTACAAAATATCCATCCTCATCTTTTTCGATTACAACACTGAATTCTTTCATAGCTGTATTACCTTTCTTTTTTAGTAAAAGTATACTGGAACGTGAAAACCCGGTCAAGGAGAAATAGGCGTGTCACTTACACAGTTGTCAGAAAAGGGAAAAGAAAATGAAAATGTTGTTCAGGATTAGTTATGAATTACTCTAAGGGATTTGGAATTTTATCTCTCGTTCCTACGCTCCGCGTGGGAATGCCATCCCCGACGCTCTGCGTCGATTCTTCTACCACTCGGTACAGACATCAATCAACTCTTTCTTTCCGGCATAATTCCTCGCGCTTGAACAACGCCAGTGTTCCGGTTCATCAATATATCCTCTGCGTACCGGATTATAGTGGGGTTATAAAATAGGGATACTGGTTATTTAATATTTTATACCTGCTTTTGGCCATATGCATCTCTTATGAGATTATAGACGCAGAGCGTCAAAAGAAAGAAGTTCCCACGGTGACCGTGGGAACCAGAAAAACTTGGTATTAACCCTTCCCTCTATATTTTAAGGTCAGCATCATATCAATAAAGACCATGACAGAATTCAGGATATAGAGGAAGATTACCTCATCCATGCGGCCATATATCTTGAACATGATCCCTGATGCATAACCCAATAATACTATACACAGGAAAAACATGCTCTTGGCCCTGGAAGACTTTGTTTTCCATGTCCTGTAGATGGAAAATGGCCAGGCCATGCCAAAGCATAACAACATTATGATTTCAAATATCTTTGCTTCCATTGTTCGTTTTTCTAGGCTTCCTTAAGTATCTTTATGGAGCTCTTTTCCACTAGATCCTTTTCTTTTTCCAGATGTTCAGCCATATATGGGGCAGATATATGGTTGATAAGGTCTTCAAGGCTCTCCCACCTCTCCATAATAGTTACCAAATTCTCATCAAGTTCCTGGGGAGGAAGCCCTGTTTTAAAATCAATGGCCGGGAAGTAGTAAATGCACCCCTTCTCTGCCCTTACCTTTGGAACGATAGTTTTAAAAAGTTTTATAAACTCCTGGACCTTACCCTTTTTAACGTGCACTGTTGCTAGTACATTTATCATCTTCTATCTCCTTTTTTATTTTCCACTATTCGATATCTCTTTACCGGCTTTTCAGCCATGCCTCTTTTTCCTTCTCTTTTTGATGCGCCCTGATCCCTGTCCTTGATAAGGGAGATTGAATATTCATCAATCGTTATAAGACGCCTCTTATACAGGGAGCCAATGGCATTTTTATATATCTTTTTACTCACCCCAAACATACTGTAGATCTTTTCAGGCGATGTCCTGTCTGAAAACTCAAGGCTCCCGCTGTTTTCCTTGAGCATTTTTAATATTTTTTCTGATAGACCATCAATGTCATCTACATTCTTCTTTTGCAGAGAGAGGTCAATCTTGCCGTCTTCCCTGATCTTTTTAATATACCCTTTTACCTGCTGCCCCAGTTTCAATGGCTGGAAAATCTCATTTTTATAGAGCATTCCAAGGTACTTACTGTTTACAATGGCCTTGTATCCCATGGGGGTGACCTCACCTATTATGAGATCAACACGCTCCCCTTCCCTTAACTCAACAGGTTCAATCTCATTATCTTCTTCCTGCACCGGTTCAGGACGGGGCCTGCGCTTTATTATTATCCTGCCTTTTTCTCTCTGTTGACCTTGTTTTTTATATTCTGTCATTTTGATATCCGTTTTATTTCTGTTAATTGTTAACTGAACTGTGCCTTGAATTGCTCAAACTCCTGTTTCAGGTCAAGCAATTCCTCGCGCAGCATGGCTATTTCATCCTTAAATAAATTAATCTGTTCAACATTACTCTCTTGCATCCTCTCCGGGTTAGAGAGTGCCTGATTATGCCCCTCAAATTGTACGACCGGATCACCTTCAAGCAGATGAGCATAACGGCACTCCTTGCGGCCCGGCTGCCTGGGGAGGATCTTTACCAGCTCCACGCGTTCCAGATTTGAAATGGTTTCCTGCACCTCTTCAAGAGCTGTAAAAGGGTAAAGCCTCTCTGTGCGGCTGCGTATCTCGCCAGGGGTCTGTGGGCCGCGCACAAACAGGATACACATTACTGCCTCTTCGCTTCGCTTTAGGTTATATAACCTGGAAAAGGTCTGTGCATACCTTTGAACCCTGCTCCCGCTGCTCTCCATTGCGCACTTCTTCTGTCGCAGACCCTCAAGGGCAGCTGACACAGCCTCTTCTGTGTAGGAGGTTACCGGATCACGGTTTGATTTCTGGTTGCATGCATTTGTAAGGGCATTGAGAGAAAGGGGGTAATATTCAGGGGTTGCCATCTCCTTTTCCATCAGGCAACCAAGCACCCGAATCTCTTCCTGTGTGAGTAAAATATCCATATTATCTACCTTTTTTAAAGTAACGATTGCAGATTCTGGCTAAAATATCAATCTGAATATTATAAGGTGCCCCTCTGAGACCTGAAAAAATATCGATAAAACCTCTCATCCGAAAACCTCCTCATAAGTCTCACCATTATAAAAATAACCAGCATGGCAAAAATAAACCTGAATAACAGCACCCCTGAGACATGCCCGCCCAGGAATATCATAAGAAGGGTGTCCTCTATCATACTGTGCATCAGCCCCATAAAAGAGAGGGAAAAAAATATCTCTCTTTCTGATAACCTGCCCGAATGGGCCTCACGGATAATCAGACCACCCCCATAACCGATACCCATAGTCATGCCAATTATGGTAACAGGAACTGCATCTTTACTGATACCCATCATTTTTAGAACAGGCCTGAGTGCACGGCCCAGCATATCTGTAATATGAAGCCAGTTCAGTAACCTTACAGTAATTAGAAGAACGAGGATTATGATATATATCGATAAAAGTGATTTTAACTGGGCTATGGCCCATACCCCCCATGATGGGTCAATACTCTCAGGCCTCCATACAGCAATAAATCCGGTCTGGAGAAATCCTGTGGTATGGTATATGTTATTAAGCAGAATCCCTGAAATAAACGCTCCCAACACCCTGAAAACAAGCATAAACCACAGTCTTATACCTGCCTTACGTGCGATTCCAAGCTCTATTGGGAGGCTATGGGCCACAAGCATCATTGTTGCAAGGATAGTCACCTGTGCAACTGTAAGATGTTCAGTGACAACCATGGTGGAGAATACAATGATTGCAGTATAAAGATTCAAGATCATGGCGGTTCCCCATACAACCCCCATGCTTCCGGGTAGACCGGCAAGCTGCATAACATGCCCCAGTGCAAGACCGGCATAATCAATAACACCCCAGTCAGTTAAAAGCTTTGTAGCGATACTGACCGGGATAACAATCTTGAACAGGATAAGGCTGGTCTTCCATGTTTCAGCAAGGAGTATCTCCCCCTGTTTTTTCAGGGAATCTATAAATGCTTTTATTTCCATAGGTGTTTCAAATATACTTTCTCCGTGTCCTCCGTGCTCTCCGTGGTGAATGGTGTTTTCTGTGTCCCGAAAACATATAACTATCTACCCGAATCCATTGTCCAGCCGTTACCCAGCCCGTATGGAAGGGTAACAAATGGCGCTGCCTCTACATGCTGAATAAGACCATCACGTACGCTAAAGGTCTCCATTGTTACAAGGTTCAGCATCATCCCTGGCGGGTCACCAGGTTTTGCGGTACGGCTTGTCCCGTCATGTACAAATAGGGGAAAGGTGCCAACGATCTGTTTTTCTTCATCAATAATGAGTACCCTGCGGGGCCTGATTCGTTTCATATGAGCAAATGTCTTTTCATTAATCTGCTCTTCACAGGTGAGCATGCTGAACCTGAGCATCTCTTTCCCCTGTTCTGTATCTGCTGTAGGCATAAAAGGGGCTGGCATCATACGTCCACCAGGTGGCTGGTTATTCACTGTCTGGTAACCATTTTCATGCCTTACACACTCATCTGCAAATGCCCCTATCCTGCCGTTATCACCTTCAAGGGCATCAAAATAGGTGTTTGCAATACGATTGAGCATATCCCTTGATGACCTTTTTTTCACCGGCACATCCTCTGTAAGAATAGGAACAGGTGTTGTTAAAAGAGGTATTGCCGCATCATTTATATCACGGTCATAGAGTTGCTCTATCTCCTGTATCTTACCCCTGTCTATCTTGAGCCTCACTGCAACCAGGGCGTTTCGCCCACCTATTATTAGACGCGTCTGCAGGGCAACCTGCCCTGTAACAGTGTCAGCCACATATATCTTAAACCCGGTTGGTTCGCTTTTTGTGCGCCACAGCACACCCTCTCCCACATCCATGACACCGGTATTTTCAGTCATTCGGACATCCATAGAAAGAGGTGGGGTACTGTTAACATCCTTTTTGAAGATGGCATTCATATAACCATCCATAATAGCAACCAGGCATGCCCTGTCACACTCTCTTTTATCTACCTTATCCCATTCCGGTTCTGCGCATAGGAGATTGGAACTTAATAAACCTGTAATCAGCAACACAATTGAAAAATACCAAAATCTGGAAAATCTTCTGTATTCCATGATGACCCCCTTAATAATGATGTTAAGCCTCTATTTTATCTGAATCTCTAACAGAGTTTCACTAATAAAACAAGATACTCTATAAGGATATTGGGTCTATTTTTCACACATTTTTCATTTTCCCTTCTTATTCATTTCATATGAAGGGCTTAGAATTCATCTCAAAGAATGAATGATCCCCTAAACATTTAAGATGGAGGTAACTCAAATGATACTGAACAGATTAAAGACTTTTACCCTTACACTCGCCATTTTCCTTATTAACATTATGGCTTTTGCTGACAGTGAGAGCCAAAACACCAAAACCCTTTCACCCTATTTCTTTGTTGAAAATGGTAATCCTTCAATCGACCAGTTGCCGCTAAAAAGCACGAATATTTTGGTGAACATAAGCGGGGTTATAGCGGAGGTAACAGTAAAACAGCAGTATGCAAACAATGGCACACGCCCCATAAATGCAAAATATATTTTTCCTGCATCAACAAGGGCCGCTGTGCATGGAATGCAGATGAGAATTGGTGATGAGATCATTACTGCAAAGATAAAGGAGAGGGAAACAGCCCAGAAGCAATTCGACCAGGCTAAAAAAGAGGGTAAGACAGCATCACTCCTCAAACAACAGCGCCCGAATGTCTTCAGCATGAGTCTATCTAATATCATGCCTGGTGACATTATAGACATAGAGCTGAAATATACTGAACTGCTCGTACCGACAGATATGGTATATGAGTTTGTATACCCTACTGTAACCGGGCCAAGGTATTCAGGAGAACCTGAAACATCCGCCAATGAAAATAACAGTTGGATAAAAAATCCCTATCTTAAGCAGGGTGTTAAGTCAGAGTCAGGTTTTAATATTGATGTCAATATTGCTACAGGCATCCCTCTTCAGGAGGTTACATGTATAACTCATGATATCGAAACAATATTTGAAACAGAATCAAAGGCAAGGTTAAAACTGAAAAGCACAGATAGCTCATCAGGTAACCGGGACTATATAGTTAGATACAGGCTTGCCGGACAAAAGGTGCAATCAGGAATTATCCTTTCAAAGGGTCAAAAGGAAAACTTCTTTCTCCTTATGCTTGAACCGCCAAACACAGTTAAGCCTTCTGATATCCCTGCGCGTGAATATATATTTGTTGTTGATGTATCCGGCTCAATGAACGGATTTCCACTGGATACGGCAAAGAATCTGCTGAATGACCTTATCGGTAATCTCAGGGAAGAAGATAGTTTTAATGTTGTTCTTTTTGCAGGGACATCTAATACATTTTCCAGTGTCTCTGTTTCTGCAAACAGCTCTAATATAGAAAAGGCAATCCGGTTTATCGAAGAGGCAAGAGGGAGTGGGGGCACAGAACTCCTTTCCGCCCTGAAACATGGATTTTCCATCCCGAAGGGTGAGGATGTTTCCCGAACTGTCATGGTAATAACAGACGGCTATATTGAGGCAGAAAAGGATGTTTTTGAGTTTATCAGTGATAATCTTAACAGCACCAATGTGTTTGCATTTGGTATTGGATCTTCAGTTAATCGTTACCTTATAGAGGGGATTGCCAAATCAGGTCTTGGAGAGCCCTTTATTGTCACAACCCCTTATGAGGCAAGGATAACCGCACAAAAATTCAGGGAATATGTCAGTTCACCTGTATTAACCAGTGTTTCTGTTAAATTCACGGGTTTTGATGTCTATGATGTTGAACCTGCAACCATTCCGGACCTTTTTGCTCAAAGACCCATTATAGTTACCGGAAAGTGGAGAGGAGAATCAAACGGGCGAATAGAGGTAAAAGGCAGAACCGGAAAAGAGGCATACTCTCAAATATTTAAAATGGACCAGAATAAAAGTTATGATACAGAGAGCGTGTTAAAATACCTCTGGGCAAGAAAAAGGATCAGCAGGCTCTCTGATTTTAATACTGATGGAGAAGATTCTGAGATAAAATCAGAGATTACCAACCTTGGCCTTACATATAATCTATTAACCAGGCACACCTCCTTTATTGCAGTGCGCGATATAGTAAGGAATACTGAAGGTCCGGCAAAGGATGTTAAACAACCCCTGCCATTACCAAAAGGTGTAACTAACCTCGCAGTAGGAGACTGCGCCAGGGTTCCGGAACCGGGGTTGTATATTCTGGTGCTGCTGATGACCACTGTGACAGTTACAGGAATTTTTCGTAGAAAAATGGTAAAGGTCTTATCTCGAAGGAGACCTAGAAAGTGAATAAAGGTATAAAGATGTTAAACCGGCTCATAATAAAAATTAGCATAATGATCATTTGCCTAACGATTGCTTGGGGGCTCAAATATCAATACAGCAAAGGCAACAGTGATAGCTTATGCTGGATACTGGCGCCAACAGCATATCTCGTAGAGATTACCGGTGATATGAGGTTTGAGAAAGAGACAGGCGCAGGATTTGTTGATCATGAAAGTGGTATCATTATAGCCCCTTCATGCTCAGGTGTTAATTTCATGATTATCGTATTTTGCCTTTCAGCATACAGAGGCCTGATAAAGATAGGAAAAACAGGTCAGCAGTTCATGTGGATCATAGCCAGCCTGGCAGGGGCTTATATCTATACCCTGCTTGTTAACACCTTTAGAATCCATCTTTCCATATACAGCATCAGGAGAGATTTTCTTCAGGCATGGTTTTCAGGGGAAACAGTTCACCTGATTGAGGGGGTGCTGGTCTATTTTATATCTCTCATTATATTAAACTCATTACTGAGCAGGATCATGGAGCCTGATTTTAGTATAAAATCAGAAAAGCCCTGTATCTTTATCAGGAGATTGCTTATACCATTTTCCTTTTATCTGTTTTTCACCCTGCTTGTTCCAGTACTTAATCATGGCGGTCTCATCAGGAATAATGGCTTTTCAAGATACACATTTATTGTCCTGACAGGCTGTTTTGTGGTCTTTACGATATCTTTTTTGTTCAGGATGAGTTGTCATTATGTTGCGGCTAGGGTAAAGTGAATTAATTAAATTGGAGAATAAACATGAAACAGAGGATTCTGATCGTCGAAGATGAGCCAGCTATTGTTGATAATATCCAGTATGCACTTGAGACTGAGGGCTTTGAAACCATCTGCTTTTCTGAGGGTAAGAATGCCCTTGAGTGTCTGGATAAAGAAGCTATTGACCTTATAGTACTGGATATCGGCCTGCCTGACATAAGCGGTTTTGAACTGTGCAAGGATATCCGAAAAAAAACCAATACACCGATCATCTTTCTCACGGCACGCACAGAAGAGGTGGACAGGATCGTGGGCCTTGAGATTGGGGCTGATGACTATGTTACAAAGCCATTCAGCCCCAGGGAACTCACTGCAAGAATCAGGGCCGTATTGAGAAGAACAGCCCCTTCCAATGAAAACTCACATGAACAGGGGATATTTTATATTGATGAATCACGCAGGAGGATAACCTACAGGGGTAAACCGGTTGATCTGTCACGATATGAATTCAATATCTTAAAAACCTTTATCCAGAGGCCGGGGCATGTTTTTTCACGTGACAGGCTCATGGACATGGCATGGGAAGAACCGGAGGCAAGCCTTGACCGCACGGTTGATGCCCATATAAAAAATATAAGGGCCAAACTCAAAAATATCGACCCTGATACTGACCCTATCCTGACCCACAGGGGTGTTGGATATTCATTGAGGGATGATCTATGAAACTGGGCCTCCGCATATTCCTCTGCTATTTTTTGATCTTTGCCGCATGTTTCTACTTTCCAATTAACTGGGTGCTTGATCATCTCAGGGTCCGCTATCTTGAGGGTGTTGAAGACCCCCTGGTAGATCAGGCCAATATCATGGCTGCTATCGTTGCTAAGGAGATGGAAAAGGGCTCATTTGATGAAAAAAGGTGGGATAGGATATTCAATGATGTCAAATCCCGCGAACTCTCATCAAGGATATATGATTTTGAAAAGAAGAATGTGGATATGAGCATCTATATTACCGATAAAAATGGCGTTGTCATTTTTGATTCTGAAGAGAGGGCCAATATCGGAAAGAATTTTTTAAAGTGGCGGGATGTTAGGCTTACACTCAGAGGGGAGTATGGGGCGCGCACAACAAGGAAATATGTAAATGACAACAAATCGTCAGTGCTCTATATCGCGGCCCCGATAATTAAAAAAGGCAGGATTGAAGGGGCGCTGACTATAGCAAAACCCACCACCAATATTAATAACTATATAGATAAGGCAAAACCCGAGATACTTAGAGTAAGCCTCTTATCAGCACTTTGCGCTATTGTGCTGAGCCTTGTTGCAACACTCTGGATAATAAGACCCATTAATCGTCTGAAGCTGTACGCTGAGGATATCAGGCAGGGAAAACGTACCCCTTTTCCAAGGCTTGATCGCACAGAGATAGGTGAAATGGGTATTGCCTTTGAAAGAATGAAGGAGGCCCTTGAAGGCAAAAAATATGTGGAACAGTATATCCAGACCCTTACACATGAGATCAAAAGCCCTGTTTCTGCCATAAGGGGCGCAGCAGAACTACTTGAAGAGAATATGCCAGAGGAGAGAAGAGAGCGCTTTCTGGCAAATATCAGGACTGAGGCAAACAGGATTCAGAATATCATAGACCGAATGCTTGAATTATCAGAGCTTGAAAACCGGAACAGGCTGCATCAACTTAAAGAGATAAACCCGGGGGCCATGATAAGAACAGTTATTGAGAGCAAACAGCCTATGCTGCTTAAAAAAAATATAGCGGTGAATTTAAAGATTGATGATGCTTTACATGTTATTGGTGACCAGTTTCTACTTCATCAGGCAATCTCAAACCTTGTCCAGAACGCAATAGATTTCAGCCCCTCCGCTTCAGAGATCCTTGTTTCAGCTAACAAAGATGGTGATATGATTGCTATTGAGGTCATTGACAATGGATCAGGCATACCTGAATATGCCCTTGAAAAGATATTCAA
>JAFGFM010000081.1 GCA_016931115.1 Deltaproteobacteria bacterium
ACTCAAAATGAGACCTGAGATCAACCAGGCGAAGCTTGATCTGAAACAGGGTGAAATCGAAGTGATTCAGACAAAAAACGGCCTTTTACCAGTACTTGATTTTTTTATTACAGCAGGGAAAACCGGTTACTCGGATTCCTTTGGAGATGCTTTCAGAAAAATAGATGATGGCAACTATGACATATCCACAGGGATTTCCTTTAATTTCCCCATCGGGAACAGGGCAGACAAGGCAAGGTACAACCGGTCGATTATTTCAATAAAACAGTCGGAAGAGGCCCTTAAAAATCTGGAACAGCTTATTGAAGTAGATGTACGTTCCGCTCTGATAGAAATCAACCGTGCAAAGGAGCAGGTCTCTGCCACTGCCGCAACCACGCGACTCCAGGAGGAATCAGTAAGGGCAGAGACAGAAAAATTCAGGGTTGGTAAATCAACCGCCCTTCTGGTGGCAAGGGCACAGCGGGATTTTGTGGCAAGCCAGATCACGGAGATAGAGGCGCTGATAACCTATCTTAAGGCCACGATCAGCCTTTACCAGGAGGAGGGCACGCTCCTCGTGAGAAGGGGCATTGAGGCACCCGGGATTGAACCGGTAGCTTTAGATGATGCTTACTAATGTCCATCCAGAAAGAGACAAATTCTGGATGGAGCTTTCAGCATTCAGCGATCAGCTGTCAGCTAACTCTTTGGTTTGATAGTCTTTTGCTGAAAGCTGAACACTAATGGCTGACCGCTTGCCCGTCCTCCGCAGTAGCACTGCTACGGAGGATGGAAATCCAAAAACGACAGTTTTTGGATGGACACTAACTAAACGCATTAGGGAATAAGCTTTAAAAGGGTTTTATGTTATCCCCGGATAAAATATTTTCAAAACCTGTGTTGCACAGACCGGATACCGTAAACCGCATACCTTTATCTATATTTATTGACATAAGCTCTTTTTCTTTGCTAATGATGTCCCCTGTCATCGTCCGTGAGAACAACATTTCAGGATTCTCCCGGACGATTATTTTTTCATGATTCAATTTATTGTTATTAGGGGTAAAAAATGGGTTTAATAAGCGGGTCATCCAGCCTTACACGATACATACTTGAAGACCCTTTACCGGAAAACTACCTTGAAATCTTCCCAGGGCTGATTGACAGATACGCATTCAAAGGGTTTGACGAATCATCTGATGCGGAAAAGGCGATCGGCTGGGTAAATATACTTGACATGTTTGACCATAATTTCAACAGGATGCAGTATCTTAAAGAGCCCTATCTGGCCCTCACATGGCGCATTGATACAAGGAATGTCCCTGCCAAGGCATTAAAGCAGTTCTCCCTTGAGGCAGAAAAAAAGGTTATAGATATGGAGGGGCTGGAATTCCTTCCAAAGGGAAAAAGAAACGAGATCAGGGAGATGACAAAGGCCAGCCTTATCAAGCGGGCCATACCTGTTGCAAAGACCTATGATGTGATCTGGAACCTTGAAAAAAATTATGTGCTCTTTGGCGCTGCAAGCCACAAGGTGTGCGATGAGTTTGCATCATTTTTTCATAAGTGTTTTAACATAAAGATAGGCAGCCTCTACCCCTGGCTGATTGCTGCAAGGGCACTTGATAAGAAGGGGAAACAGCCTGAACTGCTTGAAGGGCTTAACTATTCCATAACAGGAGTTAAAGAATAACATGCTGCTGATAGAGAGAGTAAAAGAGACCGAGTTTCTGGGCAGGGAGTTCCTGTTATGGCTCTGGTATAACAGTGAGGTAAATGGCGGTACATATAAGCTTGAGGATGGGGATATAGAGCTCTGGGTGGATAAAAAGATTGTGCTCAGGCATGATGACGATGAGGGTACAGAAAAGATAGTCTTTACCGGTGACAACCTCAACCTCAAGGAGGCACGCTTTGCCCTGATGGAAAAAAAGCAGGTGACAGAGAGCCAGCTAAGGCTCAAGGTTGAGGAAAATGAATACTCATTTATCCTTGATTCCGAGTGGATGAACATTAAGACCCTCAAGACCCCTAAGGTAAAACAGGATATAAAGGAAGACCCTGAAGGGATATTCTATGAAAAGATATTTCTCATTGAACAGGCCATATCTGCCATTGATACAATATATGGAGAGTTCATAGAACTTCGGCTTTCACCCGCATGGAATGATTCAGTTAAGTCGGCTTTGCTTAACTGGATTTCACAGGTGAAGGAATAATATGTAAAATGTATAGACTGACACTGGTTTTTCATTGAAGCAGTCTTTTATCAAACATTTTTGTATTACCGGTCCATGCTTACTTTTAAATATTGTTTTATCAGTTCAACTGCAATAGGTGCAGCAGTTCTGCCTCCTCCACCGTGCTCAACCAGTACTGAAATGGCTATTTGGGGCTCTTCGGCTGGAGCTACGGCAACAAACCATGCATGAGCTTCAAGATTAGAGGGGATATCACCATCGAGATTAAGTGACTTTATTTTTTCCTGGTTCGCTACCTCTGCTATTCCGGTTTTACCAGCAACAGTTATTCCTTTGATTTTTGCATTTTGTCCAGTACCCTTTGGATCATTTACTACAGCAATAAGAGCCTTTTTTAAAAGCTCAAGGTTTTCACTTCTGACATTCAACTCACCATTAAGAGTGGGTTTAAATTCATATATACTTGATGTATCCCTCCTGATGCTTTTTACAACACTCGGTTGAAATATCTTGCCACCGTTAAATACAGTAGAGATCATGCTTGCCATTTGAACCGGGGTAACAGAAACATATCCCTGACCAATTGAACTTGCAATTGTTTCTCCTACCTTCCATGGAATACCGTATCTTTTTATTTTCCATTCAGTGTCAGGAATAAAACCCTCCACCTCACTGTTCAGATCAATATTTGTTTTTTGTCCCAGTCCAAACATCCTTGCATACCTGGCTATATTATTAATACCCAGCTTCATACCTGTTTTATAAAAATAAATATCACAGGAGTTTATTAAAGCCTCCTTAAGATTAACGTTGCCGTGCCCGCCATGCGTTATCCCCCAGCACTTATAGATATGATTTCCAGACTGGTATCTTCCATTACAAAACACTTCTTCTTCAGGATCTATAACACCCTCCTCAAGCCCGGCAAGTGCAATCACAATTTTAAATAACGATCCTGGTGGATATTGACTTCCTATGGCCCTGTTCAGAAAAGGGTAAGCCGGGCTGCTTCGAACCTCATTCAAATCCGTGGTGTTAACACCCCCGACAAACTTATTTGGATCAAAGGCAGGACTGCTTGCCATCGCAAGAACTTCGCCGGTATTTGGATTAAGGGCTACAATTGTCCCTTCTTTTTCTTTCAGCAGGCTTTCTGATAAAAGTTGAAGATCCTTATCAATAGTAAGGAAAATATTACCTCCAGGCACCGCCGGCTTTTTGCTAGCGAGGTCTCCTAAATTCCTGCCGGCAGCATCCACCTCAACCTGCTTACCTCCACTTGGGGCATTTAACTGGTCAAGCGGTTCACCATTTCTATCCATTATCACTCCACTGAAAGAAGAAAGGCTCTGAAGGCGAATCCTGTTATTTTCAGATTGGGTTATACTTGCAATACTTGATTTCCGGTCTGACAACCTTCCGTTTGAGCATGAGAAGAAAACAACCGCAACTATAAAAAGCATAAGAATATAAAGAATAGTAACTTTCTTTGTAATCCCTTTATAATCCAGTATCATGGTAATCCGCCTGTCTATCTGTGATTTGTTTTCTATTATACCAGCAAGAGAGGGTAGCTGTCTGTTTTGAACAAAGCGCTCCAACAGGCTGACGATTGTCTGGGCATAATCAGTTGGTTGAACCTGTTTTAGCCTTGATAATACATACGCATCACAGGCCGCCTCCTGGTCTGCTCTTAAATGATGAAATGCATACCAGACAAGGGGATTAAACCAGTAGATAATCTGAAAAAAGGTCACAAGCCATGAAACACCAATGTCATGTCGCTTCATATGTCCTAATTCATGTAAAAAGACACAATTCAATTCATCTTTATTAAGCGTATCCAGAAAATGAAGAGGGAGCAATAACTGAGGCTTAATATATCCAAAGATGGCCGGGCTCTTCACGCTATCTGTTACAATTATTTCTACTTTTTTTTGTATGCCAAGTGTTGATTTGCATTCATCAAATAAATCAAACACTGCCATGTCATTTATTGGTTTTTCATGCTTAATGGTTTTCCAGAATTTGAAGTTTTTATAAATGGTTGCAATTCCAAATGCCATCACACCAGTAAACCAGATGATTAACAATACCTCGGCAAAAGAGAGGTTTAAATCATGGACATCTTCAACTGAAACAGCATCAGTATCCTGTTTATTGTTTATTGGTCTGCTTGAAATATCCTTAGCAGTTGGAATTACATCAGGAGAAGTATAAGGAGGAGGTTGTATAAAAGGCATATATAACCTGTGCTCTTCCAGGTATGGCATGTAAAAATCATTCTCTGGCGGGGCAGGGACATAATTATAAACGCTTACAGGGGTCTCGACTCCAAAGGGTATCAGCATCCTGAATAGCAGCAGAAGCCACAAGCAATAGCTCCACCATGCAGGCAGCTTTCTCTTTATAAGGGCTTTAATAATGAATATAAAGCAAATCAATATACTTATATATATGGTTGATTCAAAAAGCCATGTTAACAGAGATGGTGTTATAAAGGATAACTGTTCCATAGTTATTTCCCCTTTTTCTTCTCAATGATTCGCTTTTTAAGGATTTCGATATCTTCCAGGGTTAAATCATCATTTTCAACCATTGTCGCGAGCATGGGCATCAAGGAGCCCCCGAAAAGACGTTTTAAAAAAAGCCTGCTTTCGGTTTTAACATAATCTTTTTCTTCTATAAGAGGATAGTAGCTGTATCCCCTTCCGGATTTATCAAATCCTATTGCTCCCTTATTCAGCAGACGGTTAATGAATGTTTTGATGGTATTTGATTTCCAACCTGTATTCTCCATTAGTTTATTAATAATCTCTGTACCGGTAATAGGATTATGCTCCCAAATAATTTTCATAACCTGATGCTCAGCGGCTGAAATCTCTGTTAATTTTTTCATCTGATAACTCCAGTTAATGTTTACTAATGTAAACATACAATATTTACACGTGTAAACATTGTCAAGATAAATTTAATTTTTATAAAAATTATTTCTTTCTGTTATTAAAAATACCCAGGGATCAGGCACTGGTTTTTCTGTATGCCTCACTCATTTGTCGTTTTGTCTGCTGAATAGCACTGCAATGTAGTGCGGTGATTTTCAATTTGACATAGAACGCCTGACTCCATATACTCCGTCTCTGAAAAAAGGAATTTATTAATAACGACCTCTAACTTGGCTAAAGAGCATGCCTATGCGCATTCTTCTGATAATCTTATTATATCTTACCATTTTATCTTCATATGTATTTTCCGACCAGCAACAGGTCAATATTGGTATCTCTCTTTCTCTTACGGGTAAATATGCATCTTTCGGCCACATGCAAAAAAACAGTTATGATCTCTGGCAGCATACAGTCAATGCCAAAGGTGGTCTCTTAGGCAGGAAGGTCAACCTGATTATCGTGGACGATCACAGCTCCGAGGAGAAAGCAAAAACCAATTATACCAACCTCATCGAGAAGGATCATGTGGACCTGGTGATCGGCCCCTATTCCAGCATCATTTGCGAAGCCATCATGCCTATCGTAGAAAAGCATAAATATCCGACTCTGCTGCCCGCTGGATCGGCAGATCAGATCTGGGAACAAGG
Organism: Deltaproteobacteria bacterium; assembly: GCA_016931115.1. Lineage (GTDB taxonomy): Bacteria > Desulfobacterota > DSM-4660 > Desulfatiglandales > HGW-15 > JAAZBV01. Next base: position 5,776 of record JAFGFM010000081.1, read on the forward strand.
CTTTCAATATGGCTTTGGCCTTACCCCTCCGGCCAGCAAATATACTGTTGGTTTTCTTGAATTGCTTGTCCATTACAAGTACAAGCGTATAGCCATTCTCAATGCTGACGACTCCTTTTCCATCACACTGGCCAGGAACACTCAAAAATGGGCCAAACGGCTTGCCCTGGAAATTGTCTATCTGAATGAATTTAAAAAGGGGACAAAAAATCTCCTGTCATTTTCCCAGGGTATTCAAAAGTCTGATCCTGATGCTGTTATCGTATGCGGCCATCTCGATGAATCAGTCGACATGCGTAATGCCCTCAAGCAGATCAACTGGTATCCCAAAGCCTACTATGCTTCAGTGGGTCCTGCCCTAAGCGAGTTTCATGACATCATGGGAGAAGATGCAGAACTGACATTTTCCTCTTCCTACTGGGAGGCTGACGTCTCTGATAAATATGTGTTCAGTAAAGAATTCACTCAACTATTCACTGAAAGATACAAACAGCAACCCTCTTACCATGCAGCTAATGCCTATGCAGCATGCATGATTATTGAGCAGGCTGTAGAAAAAACAAAGAGTCTCGACCGCGAAAATTTGAGGCAGGTTTTTCAAACAATGAACACCCTTACCTTAATAGGATACTATGGTGTAGACAAGACCGGTAAACAGATCCGGCAGTTCCCAATGATAATCCAGTGGCAAAATGATAAAAAACAGGTAGTCTGGCCAATGGAAATTCAAACAGTCGCGCCGGTTTTCAGCAGGTGAGATTAGGATGATTTTTTCATTTACAAAAAGCCTGACATTAAGAATCACCCTTGCCATTTTATTGCCCATTCTCATCCTGGGGGGCATTATTTACTTCTTTGTCTCCGCCACCCTGTCTGACTTTGCTCAAAATCAGATTCAGAATGATATGATTTCCGAATCCAGAAGGATATATAATATATGCAACACCAATTTTGATAATCTGCTCCTTTCACGCATGGCTGACGATCCTGGCGCTGTTATCATCAAAAAGGCAAGGACACTGGAACAGATCGAAGACTATTTTTCTCAGGAAGGTCATAAAGGCTTTGTTCTGGACCGAAGCAACAATGAGATTATTTTTCAGACAGAGGTGCCAGGTGACGCGCATTCACTGAGCATCGAGGCAGAACCGGCTGTGATTCCGATTTCCAAAACCTTTGACCATAAAGAGTATTTTGTCTTTGCCACTGATTTTTCACCCTGGAAATGGCAGTTCGTTATCATTAGAGACGCGCAGGTCTATGCAAAACTGATTAATAAGATAAAACTGCTGCAACTCTTAACTATCGGCTCGTTTGTAATGATCGCAGTGCTCCTGATATTTTTTGTAAACCGATCCATTCACGGGCCGAGCAGGGCCATCATCTCCAGTATTGAGCGACAGAAAAGGCCTGATTACAGAGGTGTAGATGTTTTTGAATATTTAAGCAACACCATTGCCGGCATGATGGACACCATTCGATTGACCGAAGAAAAATACCGCCTTGTAGTAGAGAACACAAGCCTCATCGTCTGGGAACTTGACACCAATTACTTCTTCACATTTGTCAGCAAAAATGTCCTGGAAGTATTGGGATACACATATTCAGAAATTATAGGAGAGAAGCCTTTCAGGTTCACTCATGAAGATGACACAGCCGCTATGGAGCAGGTGTTCACCGATATAGCACGAACATTAAGGCCTGTGGATGCCTTTGTCCATAAAGTGTATCACAAACAGGGTAACGCGGTCATTTTTGAAACCACTGCACTGCCATGCCTTGATGAAGCCGGTAATTTCATTGGTTATCGGGGAATCAGCCACAACATCACCGATAAGGTAGTGGCCCAGCGTGAGAAACAACAGGCGCAGGAAATTGCTGCAGATCAGGCAAAACAGGCACTGGTAGGAGAAGTGGCCGGGAAAATGGCCCATGACTTTAACAATGTTCTTGGTGTTATCATGGGGACTTCGGAACTGGCCCTGGATCAATGCAAAGACGCCAACATGAAAGAGGTTCTGCAAATCATCTTCGACCAGACCATTCGGGGAAAGAATCTGACTAAAAATCTGGTAGCATTTGCCAAGGATCAGGAACCCAGACATGAATACTTTAATGTAAACAGTGTTATTGAACTAGTCCTGAATTTAATGAAAAAAGACCTTACAGGCATATCCATCAATACTGAACTTTTAGACAATGCCCCCCTGCTGCTGGCTGACCCGGGGATGATTGAACATTCCCTTGTCAATTTACTTCAAAATAGCATCCATGCATTAAGCCTGAAGACCAATCCGCAAATATCCATTAAGACCAGGTTTTCTGAAGATAAATTCTTTATTGAAGTGTATGACAATGGATGCGGCATCCCGGAAAATCATCTTGGGGATATCTTTACCCCCTCATTCACCCTGAAGGGGAGCAAAGACATTACCGGGTCCTACAAAACCGGCATCAAAGGAACCGGCTATGGCATGTCAAACATTAAAAAATATATACAACAGCATAAGGGCAGCATCTCCATTGACTCCAAATTCGGCGAATATACGCGCGTGGTTTTGACCCTGCCGTTGATTAAACAGGAGCTGACTACACCTGAAATAGAAAAGATTCGAGATAATGTTTTTGCTTCCGGAAAGCGTATCCTGATTGTGGAAGATGAAATATCCATCTCCAGGGTTCAACACCATATACTTTCTCAGCCACCCTGTTCGCATGAGGTGCACATCGCAGTAAATGGCAGCCATGCCATAACACTCCTTGAAGAAAATAGTTATGATCTTATAAGCCTTGACTATATTTTACCCGGCGATCTGAATGGCATGGATGTCTATCTCCATATACGTAAAAAGAACAGCACCATTCCTATCCTCTTCTTATCCGGAAACCTTGAGTTTCTGGAATCCATCAAGAACCTGAAAGAGAATGATCCATATATAGATCATCTATCCAAACCCTGCCAGAACACTGAGTATATCGTCACCGTTAACAAATTGCTCGCGAGGGTAAATAAAACAAATGAGAACAGGGCTCTCTTAGACTGGATTTCACAGGTGAAGGAATAAAAGGCAGAAAAACTAATTCTGTTTGATAACCGCGAAAATTACGAAATACACGAAATGTTATTATAAGCCAGCTTCATTTAAAAATATTTCTTGTATTCAGTGGTTTACTTTAGGTTTGTCGCAGCAATTGTTACAGCAATGTCGTAAGTTTGTCGCAAATTTTCCTTATTTATGTCACAGCTCCGTGTCACAGCAAGTCATAGCTTTGTGATTTTATAATAATGAGTTGGATCAGTTTGACTTGTTCCGCTTCCATATTTATCCTTCTTTCCAACAATACCTTAAAATCATACTGTACAACCCATACCTTCATTTTATAAAATAAAGGTTGTATAATGAATCAAATTGGACTATTAAAGGCGACTTTTTAATTTTTAACAGTAATAACAGGAGATAATAAAATGAAAGATATATCAAAAATAACATTATACAGCGGCGGCCACAAGGGCGCAGAGGCAGAGTTCGGCAGGCTTGCAGAAGCATGGAACCTTAATGAGGTTACTTTTTCTTATGAGGGACACGATGCTGAGCATACTAACGGCCTCAAAGTTCTGTCTGCTGAAGAGCTGAAAAAGGGTGATATCAGCATGGAGATAGTCTCTCTGCGAATGAAACGCAACTACTCAAAGGCAGACAAGATTCGAAAGGTTATTCAGTCTATCTTCCACATGGTGAATAATGGATATCATGTGATTACAGTTGGCTGGATACAGGAGGATGGGACTGTAAAAGGGGGCACAGGCTGGGGTGTTGAACTGGCCAAGCTTTTCAATCGTCCTTTGCACGTATATGATCAGGATAAAAAGGCATGGTATGCCTGGGAAGAAAACAGGTGGGTTGAGAACATCCCCGTGATAACATCAGAGACATTTGCAGGCACCGGGACCAGAAATCTATCTGAAGATGGAAAACAGGCCCTGCATGACCTTTTTAAAAGGTCCTTTGGGACTAAATAAATGGTTTAACAGTAATGGGCGATGCCTGCATTAAATGGCCGGTCACACCCTTCCGAGTCCCGTAGAGACAAGGCATGCCTTGTCTCTACCCGTATTTCATGATCTGTCAAATCATTATCCGCCTATATTTTATCCTTCTCCAGCACCCTTCTAATAGCCCCTGCAATATCATACATGCTTAAAGGCTTAATCAAAAACTCATTCACCCCTGCCATTTCGGCCTTTTCATCGTCTATCTGGTCGCTGTATCCTGTACAGAGAATAACCGGCATGTCAGGCCTTATTGACCTTACCTCTCTTACAAGCTGTAACCCTGTCATTGCGGGCATGGTCATGTCTGTGATAAGTAGATCAAACCCCGCGGGGTTATCTTTAAAGATTTTAAGTGCATCCCTGCTGCTGTTAGAGGTGGTTGCCGTATAACCAAGCCTTATCAGTATCTTCTTCATTGCCGTGATAGCGGCATCCTCGTCATCTACAAAAAGCACCCGTTCCCTGCCCTTTTTGATCTCTGTCTTTTTGTCCTCCTCTATAACCGCATTTCCATCAACAAGAGGAAGGTATATGAAAAAAGTCGTTCCGACACCGGGAGATGTTTCTACCGCGATCCCGCCCTCATGGCTTTTAACAATACCGTGGATTATAGCAAGGCCAAGGCCTGTGCCCTCTCCGGGCCCTTTTGTGGTAAAATAGGGTTCAAATATCCTGTTAATAATTTCAGGGGTAATGCCCGGGCCAGTATCCATTACAGACAACCTGAGATATTGACCTGTGGGGAGATCACACCCGGATCTGTCGCCATCTTTTTCATCACCGTTATCCAGGGTAACAGTTATAATGCCGCCCTTTTCTTTCATGTCATAGCTGGCGTTCGCACACAGATTCATTACTATCTGGTTTATTTGGGTCGGATTTGCCAGTATGGTGTCATGTTCGGTTTTAATGTCGAGTCTTATCTCTATTGTGGCAGGGATCGTGGACCTTAAAAATTTCATCGCCTCCTTGACAGCGAGAGATGCCCTTAACACAATCCTGCTGTCCTGCCCCTTTCTCGCGAAGGTGAGTATCTGTCTTACAAGATCACGGGCCCTTATTGCAGCCCTGTATATCTCCTTCATACTTACCTGAAGCGGGCTGTCCTGGGCAATATCATCCATTGCTATCTGTGAATGTAGAATAATCGGGGCAAGGATATTATTGAAGTCATGGGCAATACCACCTGCAAGGATACCTATACCCTCCATCTTCTGGGTCTGCTGAAGCTGTGCCTCAAGCTTTTTCTTTTCAGTAAGATCTATCGAGATGGCAATACCTCCGGTTATCTCTCCCTTTTCATTGTAGACTGGTGAAGCGCTTACAAGGGCTGGAAACAATTTTCCTGACTTGTTCTTGATATAAACCTCCCGTGACCAGCTCTCCCCCTCAAGCACCCTGAAATGATCCTTCAATGCCTCATCCATGTTGGGTTCTGGTATCATAAGCCTCATCATATCATGGCCAATCACCTCAGACCTTTTCCATCCGTAGATCTTTTCCGAATAAGGATTACAGTATACAATCTTCCCGTTCATATCGGTTGCTACAATGGACTGTTCTACCGCATCAAGAAGTTTTGCCTGGAACCTGAGCTTATCTTCAGCGATTTTTTGTATGCGTTGATGTTTACCGCGCATAAAAAGGATTATACCCAGCGCTGCAAGCCCTAATAAGCATACGATAGTGTAAACAATAATAATGGCTTTGATTGAGGTTTTCTCAATGGCATTATTTAAAGAAAGGGGCACTGATATGCTTATTCCACCCCTTATATCTCCCTCTTTATATCCCTGGACCGCATGACACTTGAGGCATGATTTTTCAGTGATCATTGGCCGCATGAACCTTAAATATTTCCCCTGCCCTGTGTCATCAACGCTTAAGTATTCACTCTCTCCCTTTTCAAAGGCCTCAAGCGCCTTCATCTCCCAGGGTAGAGGCGCATTCTCCGGCCTGACAGGGTTAAGGCTTGTGATATGGCCCTTTACCCCATATTGCTCTTCTGCAAGCTCATGAACCTGCCTTGTCATATATGCAGGGTTTATAAGGGTGAGCGCCCTGCCTGATGGGGTGGCAATATCCCGCTCTTTGACATCTTCAAGATAGGGGTTCGGGATTGTTCTCTCAGTAACCAGTGCATAGGTACCCCCATGCATGGAAGACCACCTGCGATAGGCAAGGTCTTTATTATAGCTTGCAATAGCTTCTGTTTTTGCCAGTTTTATTGACAGCTGATACTGGTTGCGGATAGCAAAAATACATGCTGTACCGATAAATATTATCCATACCAGAGAGAGCAGGATGCCGGTGATGGGGATATTGTTAAAATCAACCGGATGTTTTTTGTTCTCTTCTTTACCCATTCATGTAACCTCTTTAAAGGTTTGCTACTGTTCGGATAAAGGTCATAAAGATTTCAAAATCCAATTATCAGCCACGAAACACACTAAAATTTTAAACTCTTCTTTTCGTGCATATTGTATGGTTAGTGGACATAGAGATTTATAATCTTTTCTATTCATAAATAGTATTATTAATTATTACTCAGGAAGCACTATCTTCTTTTTGTCAGGCGCCTTTTGTTCACGGTATAAGATTACCATATGGCCGATAGCACCTGCCACCTCGGCCTTTGTTGCCTTACAGATCATCTCTGTTATCTCGGCCTTCTGCTCTTTTTCCTTAAATTCATTGAACTTAATCTTAATAAGCTCGTGCCTCTCCAGTGCCTGATCTGTTGACTTTACCAGTTCATCTGTAAAGCCCTTCTGACCTATTAGTACAACAGGCTTAAGGCTGTGCGCCAGACCCCTTAGATATTTTTTCTGAAACCCCTTTAATTCAACCATGATTATACCTTTCACTTTGCCTGATCCGGGTAGCATTTTGTCAGAAATGTCTTGGCAATATTGCTCGTATAGACAACAACCTGCTTCAGTATATCCATGAGTTCCATATGGACTTCATGGGTTAAAACCGAGTCAAGCGTTTCATGACGCACCCTTTCAAGATGCTTTATCCTGTACTGGGCCTCAAGGTCAAGATATTTTCTCTCCCTGCCCATAATGGCAATGGCCTTTTCAATGCTTCTTTCTGAGAGCGCCTCTGCAAGCCTCTCTATCTGCCTGCACACCTTGCCGTGGTAGATCATCAGTTCCTCCTTGCCCTCTTTTGAAAAATCCCTTTCAAGGGCATTTTTCTTATGTATCAGTTTAAGAAGGTTCCTGTGGATGAGATCGGCAATGCTTTCCATATCGCTTGAGATAGAGATAAGCCCGTATAACTCATTTGCCTGTGCGGCTGTTGATTCGCGCTTGCTTATATTTATAAGAAATTCCTGCACCCTGTCATTCAGATAATCTATATGCTCTTCACGTACATCAAGGGCTTCAAACAGCGTCAAATTTGGATATTTCTCATCTGTCCGGGGGATCTCATTAAGCAATCTCTCCCTTTCTTCATCTGAAATAGAGATATTATTACCAGCCTGTTTTCTGTCTGATATAAAGGGTATAAAAACCGTATTAAGCATACGGCTCAAAATCTGGGCCATATAGGAAAGCTCCCTTCTGGCGAGCTCTATGGCGAGCGCTGGGGATGAAATATTTTTATCATCAAGGTATTTGGCCTTGAGTTCAATATCCGCTTTCTTTACACCTTCAGGAAGTACCTTTATCATGAGTTTTGAGAAAAAAGAAATGAAGGGCAGGAAAAAAAGCCCAAGGCTCACATTAAACAGGGTATGGGCATTTGCTATCTGACGCGCGACATCGCTTTCAAACCGTTCAGATATGTATCTAACAAGATCAGCAAAACCAGGCACCCAGAAGATAAATATCAAAACCCCTAAAACCTTGAAGCAAACATGTGCGAAGGCAACCCGTTTTGCCTCCCGGGAGGTGTTAATTGATGCAAGCACTGCAGTAACGCATGTCCCGATATTGGCCCCCAGTATGATGGGTATGCCTGTTTCAAGGGTTATAAGCCCCTGCTGGGCAAGGACAATAACAATACCAGCAGTAGCGGCGCTGCTCTGTATGAGGCCAGTGAAAATCGTCCCGGCAAGTAGCCCCATAACAGGGGCCTTTAAGCGGCCCATAGTCTCTATAAACAGGGGGTAATTTTGCAGGGGCGACATTGTGTCGCTCATGAGTTTCATACCATAAAAGAGTATGCCGAAACCCAGGATTATCTCTCCTATATTTTTTAACTTTTCCTTTCCTGCAATCAGGTGCATCCCGAACCCTATAGCTATAATAAGCAGGGCATAATCTGCAAAATTAAAGGCTATAAGCTGGGTTGTTACTGTTGTGCCTATATCAGCACCGAGTATCACACCGAGTGACTGGGTAAAGGTCATGAGCCCGGCCTGGACAAAACTAACGAGCATCACAGTTGTTGCACTGCTGGACTGCACCACCATAGTTACAAAGGCGCCTATGATGAGGGCCATAAACCTGTTTTTTGTAATGGCATGGATTATATCCCTCATCCGGTTTCCAGAGGTCTTTTTCATCCCCTCACTCATTTTGGCCATACCATAAAGGAAAAGGGCAAGGCCGCCCAAAAGACCAATAAGAAGCATACCCCAGTGGATACCTGAAGAATTATTATTTATGGCAGAGGAGAGAGGGGAAAATAAAAATACCATTAGCAGCGTCATTATGATAATCCTGTTATTGTGCAGGCGGCAAAATTTCATTAAAATATCCTCACGGTGTAATCTCAAATAGATGGCTCAGTAACATAACATAATGAAAATTATGCTGCCACTTAAGAAAACTGAAATCAAATAATTTTTTATACAGGAGGGTAATAATTGCACCCTGTTCCTGAATCAAGGATAACAAAGTTAAACAACAAGGGGATTTACCCTGATGGCCTGTTTGTCCTCTACTGGATGACAGCAAACCGCCGTCTTAAATGGAACTACAGCCTTGACAGGGCCATTGAATGGGCACAAAAACTGGCCAAACCGCTTATGGTGCTTGAGGCTGTTGACTGTAACTATGATTGGGCCAGCGAAAGGTTCCATGGTTTTATTATCAATGGAATGAGGGATAATTTCAGGGAAGCGGCGGGTAAAAACATACTATATTACCCATATGTAGAACCTGCAAAGGAAAAAGGCAGGGGCCTTTTAATGGAACTCGCAAAACATGCATGTCTGATCATTGCAGATGATTTCCCTGCCTTTTTTATACCGGCCATGCTGAAAAAGATATCGGAGAGGCACCTTGTTCTTATTGAAAAGGTGGATTCAAACGGGCTATTGCCCATGAGTATGGCAGGGAGGGAGTTTACCACAGCTTATTCATTCCGCCGGTTTTTGCAGAAAACCATGCCCGATTATCTCTTAAATTATCCTCATGAATCACCACTTGAAGACCTGAGTCTTAAAAGGCTAAAAGCCCTGCCAAAGGAGATAATAGAAAAATGGCCTCCCGCAACCCTTATATTTCTTGAAAACTCCACCAAAGGACTGGCAGAATTGCCTGTTGATCATAATGTAAAGGCAGTTAAGGATGCTGGAGGACAAACTGAAGGAGATCGACGGCTGAAAGACTTTATCAATAAAAAGCTATCAGCCTATGATGAAAAACGAAACGAACCTTACGAGGATGCAACAAGCAATCTTTCACCATACCTGCATTTCGGGCACATCTCCAGCCATGAGATATTTTACAGGATACAAGAGGCTGAGATGTGGCATCCTGGCAAGGTCTCCGAATATCCCCGAGGTCAGAAAGAGGGATGGTGGGGCATGGGTAAATCAGCCGAGGCATTTCTTGATCAGCTCATCACCTGGCGCGAGCTTGGCTTTAATATGTGCAGATACAATAAGGATTATGAGAAGTTTAAATCGTTACCCGGATGGGCAAAACAGACCCTTAAGATTCATGAGATGGATAACAGGAAATATATCTATACAGAAGAAGAGCTTGAAGACGGCCGAACCCATGACCCGCTCTGGAACGCTGCCCAGGTTCAGCTTGTGAGGGAGGGCAAGATACATAACTATTTAAGGATGCTCTGGGGTAAAAAGATACTTGAATGGTCTCCCTCACCTGAAAGGGCGCTTGAAATAATGATCCGCCTGAACAACAGGTATGCCCTCGATGGCAGAGACCCTAACTCATACAGCGGCATATTCTGGACACTCGGAAGATATGACCGCGCCTGGGGGCCTAAAAGGGAGATATTCGGCAAGGTGAGGTATATGAGTTCAGCAAATACGGCAAGAAAGGTGAATGTGGCTGGGTATATTAAAAGATATTCATAACGTATTGATTTTGCTTTTTATTCCCTACTATACAAATTTTAAGACATTTGATTTGAATTATGTTATTAAATACGTCAATTATATGCTTTAAAAAAGCAACTCATTCATTCACACAAAACCAAATTTTATATAACTCCTTATGAACAATGATGTTGCAGAGCGAAAATATTAATCAAACAAAAGGAGGTAATCATGGCCACTGCAGAACAGTTAAAATCATTGATACAATCTCATCTCAGTGATGATGCTGAACGTTTCTATTCAATCGCCTTGCAGGTTGCTGCACACGAAGCCAGACAAGGTCATATTGCATTGGCGCATGATATCAGAAACATCGTCGACACTGCACGAAAGACAAAAGGTGCAATAGTCATTCGTTTCCCTAAGGATATGCTTGGTTTAGTTCTTTCTGAGAAGCCAAATATAGCTAGATCAGCACTTGTGATTTCTAAAACCCTTGAAGAGCGTATTGAACGAATTATTCATGAATATCAGCAGCAACACAAATTAAAGTCTCATGGCTTGAGTCATCGGCGTAAAGTGTTACTTATTGGCCCTCCTGGTACCGGAAAAACAATGACAGCGAAAGTACTAGCTTATGAATTACATCTGCAGCTACACACAATTCAGGTTGATCGACTGGTAACCAAATTTATGGGAGAAACAAGCTCGAAGCTTCGCCAGATATTCGATCTTATTCAAAATGAAACAGGAGTGTATCTTTTCGACGAGTTTGATGCAATTGGGGGAGAACGTTCGCTAGAAAACGATGTAGGTGAGATGCGCCGGGTGTTGAACTCTTTTCTGCAATTCATCGAGCAGAATGCATCCGACAGTATCATAGTAGCGGCTACAAACAGCCCAAAGCTACTGGATAAAGCACTTTTCAGAAGATTTGATGATGTTATGTATTATGAACAACCAAACGATGATGAACGTAAACGTTTAGTTGCGAATGTTTTAGGTACTTATCTGCATCCTCGTCTTGTCTGGAAAAAAATCATTTCTGAAAGCAGAGACTTGAGCCATGCGGAAATTGACCAAGCCTGCAGAGATTCAATCAAAAACGCCATTTTAACAGAACAATACAAGGTGGATACAACGGCATTGCTCAATGCATTAAAGGAACGTCTGGGCGCACATAATGGGCTGCGAAGGTAAAACATAAATGGTCGATACACGGCTTCCACATATCCTACTTAGTGAAAAGCCGGAAAGTAGTATTTTCACAAGCGCCTTATCAAATCCTAAAAAGCCGAATATTCCATCACGACAACGAGATTTGCACAGCAAATATTTAAGAAACAGACTTGAGCAAGCTTGGTTAGAAAGTGAAAACGAACAGGCGGTGGCACACATCGAAAGAAGTGGCGTATATATTGAGTTTAAAAGCGATCCTGGTGCCGATCTGGTCATTAAAAGTCTCGAAGACCTGAAATCCAAAAAGGTCCGATTACTTAATGTCAGGACCGAAATTGAAACAGTTACCGATGTTACTACCGGTGTATCTAAGGAATTGCTAACCACATATGCAACAGTGTATGTTGCCAATGAAAAGAAAAGTCACTTTTTAAATAAAATCGAAGAATATGCCGAAAGGGAAACTCAAAAAGGCCGCCCAAAAAATTCTGACTTAATAAATAGTATTGCAGATATTCGAAATGCTCTTGCTATAGAATCATTCTGGCAGGACGATAAATCGTTAATTCCTGATAAGCTGCATCAGTGGTGCGAAATCTGGTTGAGCAGTGATACTGATGAAGTTATATCCAGATTTGAGAATCTACTAAACCGATTAAAAATTCAGTCAAAGACTGGCATTATACGCTTCCCCGAACGATCCGTTAAAATTGTTTTTATTAACAGCGAACAGTTATCACAAGTTTCATTGTTGTCTGATGACATAGCCGAATATCGTTTGGCAAAAACCACTTCTGAATTCTGGACTGAATTACATAACAAAGAGCAGGTAGAATGGGTGCAAAACATTCTTAAACGAATCCAATATAAAAAAGGCAATGATATTTCCGTTTGTCTTTTAGATACTGGAGTCAACAATGGTCACCCATTGATTTCTCCGGTGCTTAAAGATGTCGACTGCCAGGCAGTTGATGCTTCATGGGGCATACATGACCATGACAAGCATGGAACTTTAATGGCAGGAATTGCTACATATGGAAACTTAGTCGATGTCCTGATGGATAACGGTCCAATTAACCTCAATCATTGTCTTGAATCTGTCAAAATACTACCAAGAGATGGCTCTAACCCTACTGAATTGTGGGGATATATCACATCACAGGGAATCAGTCTGGTAGAGATTAAAGCCCCTGAACGAAAACATATTTATTGTATGGCTGTATCTGCATCTGACACCCGAGATCGGGGACGTCCGAGTTCATGGTCTGGTCAACTGGATCAAGTAATTGCAGGAACTGATGATGACACCAGACGGCTCATGGTCATAAGTGCAGGAAATACTAATCCAAATGACTGGAATAATTATCCTGATGCCCAACTCACAGACTCAATCCATGATCCAGGTCAATCCTGGAATGCCCTAACAGTTGGGGCTTTTACTGAACTCGATACAATACAAAATATATCTCTTAAAGAATATAGCCCCATAGCACAAAAGGGTGGTTTATCTCCTTTTTCAACTACATCCTATTGCTGGGAAGATAAATGGCCAATAAAACCGGAAATCGTTATGGAAGGTGGCAATCTGGCATGTGATGATAGAGGCTTTGCTACTCAATGTGATGACCTTTCGCTTCTTTCAACATACTATGATCCGCAGATTAGTCATTTCTTTCCATTTAACATGACCAGTGCTGCCTGTTCACAGGCAGCCCGGATGGCGGCAAATATACAAGCCCAATATCCGAATTACTGGCCTGAAACCCTTCGAGCATTATTGATTCACTCAGCTAACTGGCCGGATGCGCTTTGGCAGCAGTTTAGGGGAAGTGGATCTAAAACCGATATTAAAAAACTATTGAGAGTTTGCGGTTATGGAGTACCTGATATTGAGCGGGCTTTATACAGTGCATCAAATTCCCTGACCCTGATTGCCCAAGCAGAGCTTCAGCCCTTTGATATAAAAAGAGATGAGAAGGGGAATGCAAAATCGGGTTATCGTACAAAGGATATGCATCTTTATGAATTGCCATGGCCTAAAGAAGTGCTACAAAGCTTACCGGAAGGTACTGATGTGGAGATGCGTGTGACATTGTCCTATTTTGTCGAACCAGGCCCCGGTGAGATCGGTTGGCAGGATCGTTACCGCTATGCTTCTCATGGCCTGCGGTTTGATTTGAAATCACCTACTGAAAACAAAGATCAGTTTATCAAGCGTATAAACAAGGCGGCGCGGGATGAGGAAGAAGGACATCCAGGAACACAAAGCGCATCAGAACACTGGAAGATCGGCCAAGCACGTGACCGTGGTTCCATACATTCGGATATCTGGCATGGGACAGCATCAGAACTGGCGGACTCAAATATCATAGCTATTTCTCCTCGCATTGGATGGTGGAGGGAACGTGCACATTTAGGGAGATGGGATCGTAAGACACGTTATTCATTGATAGTATCAATTACAACACCAGAGGAGAGTGTCGATTTATATACACCAGTTGCAATCCAAATCGGCATTTCATCGGATATCACAACGCCTATTAAAATAACCATATAGGATATAAGTTATTCTATATAAATGTTAAATAATATCTTCTTCAAATACCAAGGTATTTCAAATAGTCAATGGAACCGTTCTTGTTATCTGTTAAAAAGCGCCGCATGGTTGGATGTAAAAAAGGGTGGGTTCCTTTTGACAATCTCCCTTATGTCAGGGTCTCTCCTAAATTCATTATCCAGAAACGCCCTTACCTTTGCCCTGTCCCACCCCTTCGGGTGTTCAAAGCTGGAATATACCTTCATAGAATTCACCTGTGCTGTATTTGAGAGCATCAGGGCTGTTCACCGGCATGTTAAATATGGCAAGGTTCAAAAAATTTATATACTCATGATGTCTCTTTACAAACTCTATTGTATGCCATACCTCATTTTCTCCTTCAGGGAGTGTGCCAAATAAAAAATAGAGACAGGTGGTAATGTTTAATTACCATATGCTTTTTACGTGACTGTAATTCTGTATTCTTTCATCTTTTGTTAATATTACAGCATTCTCTTCACGTGCAGTAGCCACAATTATCGGTATGCTTGATTTGCATTCAGATTATAGTGGCAAAACTAGATTTTATCAACTTGTTACCCATATTAATGTCATAAATCCAATATTTTTGTCGCAGACCCTATTTTTCTCATAAGAGATGATGGTTTTTTTTGGATTCAGGTCTCCGGTAAATTGCCATATTTACCGGAGACCTGAAATACTATGGATGATTTAAAACACCAGCTTTAAATTAACACCACAACCTACACCAGGCAACGGGAAGCCGTAAACCTCCTGATATTTTTTATCAAGAATATTTGTGGCATACACCCTCAGAACTATATTTTTTGTATAGCTATGCTGTAATCCCACATCAACAGTTATAAAAGAATCAAGGTTCATGACGTTTCCTTCACTCTTTCTTTCACCTATATATCTGATATCAGATGTAATAAGTGTGTTATTAAATAAACTATATCTTAAACCCAGATTCGCCTTATGCTCAGGTGTAATTTTCAGAAGGATTGCCTCGGCAATCAGTTTTGAGCGGTCATAATCACTTTTCCTGTATGTATAGTTGCCAAAAAGTGTCAGGTTATCAAACAGGCTGGCGTTAAATTCCACCTCTGTCCCATAAAAGGCCATACTGTCAATATTAAAACCATATGAACTTGCATTATGAAATACGTCACCTGAATTCCCAACAATATAGTTATCAATATCAATATAGTAAAACACAAGCTTGGTATCCATATTTTTCATGGGTCGATGAAATATACCAAGGTCATAATGCCAGCTTGTTTCTTCCTGTATCCCCTCCGGCTGTTCCTGTGAGCCTAAACTGGCCCATGCAGGGCGGTCTCAACACCCTGGGACATGATAGTCCCTATTCACCGAAATATAAACCTGGGTATCATCTGTAAACTTGTATGTTAATGTAGACTTTGGCAGTAAAACCCTTGTATAAAGTTTATGTCTGTAAGCAGTTGTTGTACCAGTGTCTCTGTATGCATATGTATTCTCTTTTACATGAGCGTACCTGAGGCCTAAGAAAGCGGTCAATTTGTTGGTAACGACCCACGTGTCCTCAGCATACAGGGCATTCATGCGCCATACATCAGGGGTTGATTTGACCTCCATCCTTCTCTGGTCATACCCTAAGAGAAGAGAGTTGTTATCCCAGTAATCCATCTGCCACTGGAGCCTGCCCCCTATCTGTTTTTCTGCTCTGGCATCTCCTCCGCTGTAAAGCTGTTGCAGCCTGCCAGCGCTAACAGTATAGTAATAACTGTCTTCACCACCCGATGACTCATATATCTGAAACTTAAGCTTTGATCTGTCAAAGGGCTGATCAAAGGAGAGATCAAGGTGCTGGGCATCTTTATCCTTATAGTTGTCTCCTCCCGGGAATGATACTGCACGGTATCTTCTGATTGTATCAGCATCCTGAGGCACAATAGGGTAGTTCGGGTTATAGGCATCAGTATAAGTGCTGTTTGGATCGTTCACAACCGCATACCCTGCCTCTAACTGGGAATACTTTAACCCAAGGGTAAGGTACCCATCAAACGGGAAGAGATAAGAAACCCTGGCCGAATAATCATAACCCTGATAATCATTGTTTAAAAGAAACCCGTCAGAGGTTTTGTATCCATAATTAAAAAAATAGGTCAGGTCCTTAAAGCCACCATCAACAGCTACCCTTGAGGTAAAGGTGTTATATCTTGAGTAATCATTGGTAAAGGTTATCTTGGGTTTTAAGGTGTCCCTAGTGCTACCCTTTTTGGTAATAATATTGATGATACCACCCTGGGAATTCTCATACTGGGCTGATGCAGCGCCTCTTATAACCTCTATTTTATCTATGTCGGCGCTGGTCAGGCTTGACCAGTCAACATAGGTATCTGCCCCGGCTGTAGGGCCGGTAATGGTCCTTCCATCTATTGCAATGGTAAAACGGCTGTCATCAAACCCCCTCATCATTACAAGCTGCTGGGGATCAGCGCCTGATGTGCCTCTGAGCACATCAATACCGGTCAAGTGTGTGAGTATGTCTTCAACACGTTCAACAGCACCGCTCTTATCAAATGCCTCTATATCGATAATGGTCTTTGTAGGGGTTATATTGACTGCCCCGCCGTGAAAGGCGGTAACAATTACCTCATCAAGTTCAAATTCATCCTTTGCCTTTGGGCAATCTCCTCTTTTTTTGCATTCATCATCATCGAACTGCCCGTAAGTAAATGGGCATATCAAGGATAGCATAATACAAAAAAAGAACGCCGGCTTCCTAATGCTATACATCAATAAAAATCTCCTTTCTCTTTAATCCTATTCAGGTAAAAAATTGTAATCTATTATTTTTTCAATCGGCACCTTTTCCTTTAGATATCCGATCTTCATCATTATTGCCTGCTGCCTGTAGAGGCTCTCTTCAGGCTCCCGGCCATCACTGTATTCCCTGAGCGCTGATTTCATGGCAACAGTCATTTCAACACCTGTATATTTCGGGAGCCATTTTCTTGCTTCGGTTTCATTCGCCTGAATATAGGCAAATGCCTTTATAAGCCCCCTTAAAAAGGCTCTCACCTTTTCAGGATTTTTTTTCAGATATTTTTCTGTAAAGAAGAGGCCACTGAAAACATACCCCGGTATTGCATCATTAAATGATGTCAATAACCTGCTCGCACCATGCTCCTCCAGCATGGTCGCTGTGGGGTCTCAGGCGACTATTACATCCACCCCCTTTGACCTTAATGCAGCTTCATGCTTCATTGAGTCATCAAGCTTGATACCCTTGATTGCCTTGATATCATCCTTATCCATGCCGGCACTCTTCAATGTCTCGGAAAGGATCATTGCTGTTGTAATCGTGCCAGACTCAGCAATCCTCTTCCCTTTAAGGTCTGCAATGCTCTTTATATTGCTTTTTTGGTCAACATGAAGACCGCACCTTGTGCCTTTGTGTGCATGCCCGAGCCATGCAACAACTTTAACAGGGATGTTCTGTAAACCGGCATGAAATGCCCCGCCAAGATCAAGATGGCCTGCATCGATATCGCCATGAAGGGCTGCCGCGATGATATTATGTTCACCAACCAGCCTGACGAGTTCCACCTTGATGCCTTCCTTTTCCCAGAGCCCCTCTTCAAGCGCCACATAAAGTGGAAGGTCATCAATTCCGCGGCTGTAGGTTATCTTCATGGTCTCTTCGGCGATTGACATGCCTGATGAAAAAATCAGTGCAATCAATACAACCCAAAATAAATATTCTTTAAATCTCTGTATCTTCATCTCTTCACCTGTATTTTGAATCTTCGATCTTGAACCTTGAAATTTTTAATCTTAAATCTGTAATTTTGAATCTTGAATTCCTACGCCGATGTCTCCGCATATGTTGAGTCCGAATGCCAGGAGAGCAGTCTTTTCTGAACATATCTTGCAATCCTGTCCAGCCCGACACCCATAAGGGAGATCACTATGATCCCGGCAAACATCCTGTCCGTTGCAAATACCCTCTGTGCATCTATTACAAGAAAACCTATGCCCGAATCTGCTGCAAGCATCTCCACTCCCACTATTGCCAGCATTGACATGGCTGTTGA
>JAFGFM010000082.1 GCA_016931115.1 Deltaproteobacteria bacterium
AACGACCAGGACGGTCACACGGATTGTGCGGATTGGGATTGTGATGCTACTGACATTTGCCCTAAACCTGAAAATACCAATAAAGCATGTTCAGATGGGCTGGACAATGATCAGGACGGTTACACTGATTGTGCGGATTGGGATTGTGAAGGATTAGGGGAATGCGATTAGCAGGAAATAAAGAAGCCATGTTTTTTTATAAAGCTTTATTTTGTAAACAGTAATTAATTACCTAGTGTCCAGCCAAAAAGAGACAGATTTTGGATGGACACTAACTCATATATTACACTTTCATAAAGAGACAAGTTCTGGTTGGAACTGTCGAGATACTATTGTTACGTCAACTATGAACTCTCCCCATTTGTAATTACAATTTGCTTCTAATGAAGGGCACGATGCGTCGTGCCCCTACAGGTCATAACTGAAAATTAAAGAAAGGGGTCAGATCTCCGATTAGTCTTCTTATTTTTTTATCACACTTACTTTTTATTTTCATGAGCTATTCGGAGATTTGACCCTTCTAGACCCTTCTATGATCTCTCGAATTTGTTCCATGTCATATTCTGGGACTCTATGTCCTGATAATGGGTAATCAGCAATCTGCATGGATCTCCGAGTAAGACGATCGACCATACGTTTTGCATATGCAGGAGAATCCAAAGCAATATAATCGTGGATAGCATCAAGATGCTCTTCGGCTGTATCTGTCCAGTGGACTTTCATTCCTGCAAACCATATTTAGCACGGATTTCCTTGACATCTTTCGTACGCCCAGCCTTGCTATCTGCCAATCCTCGTTCAATCACCTCCCGTACATATTTTTCATGCATCAGATCATCCCATGTAGCATCCGGGGGCATACGATCGATGAGCTTGAAGGCTTCTTTCTTTTCCATTATTATTGACATAATTTTTCCTCCTGTTTTTGTGTAGAATAATATCGTGAAAAGAATTTGATATCAATTTAAAAACCAAACAGGAAAGTTGAAGTACCTTGCAAAACACTTACTTTCTCATCTTGTAAAGGATCAAGTTCTTATAATCAATCTGTACATCAAATAATTTCCTGAACACATCCACATATAGGCTTTTTGTTGCCGGTTCTCCATTGACCGTCTCAACGGCAATATTTTTCAACGGACTGAACTCCCTTTCAAGCAGGTTCTTAATGGATACAAGAGATTGCTCAATATCAGGGTCATCTGGGGGAATCATTATTGTCATCACCTTTCCGCTATTTTCAACAATAACCACAGGCGCTATTCCCCTGTAGACAATATAGTTACCCGGTAACCGCCTTGGGGTTGCGCCTTTTAATGCATCTATCTGCATACCGCACACAGATGCAGGATCAAATGCATTTACCCAGTAGATACTATTATCCTCTGCAAGGGTACTGAGCATCTGAAATGCCTTGCGTGAGATAAACTGCGGCCCTGAAACACCTTTAAAAAAAAGGCCAGACATGATTTCACCGGATAGCTCCATGATATAGAGGCTCCTGAAGAGCGCCTTCCAACTGAATTCAGGCACCTCCCTGAAGAGTATCTCCCTGAAGATGATCCCGTACCTGTCAAAAAGAAGCCTTACCCTCTCTTTTTTTATCTCCTCCTCTTCTATCAGGTCAGAATCCTGCTCAGTATCAGGGAGCCTGAACCAGTTGCCAGCAAATGTTAGAGCACCTTTCCATCTGCTGAAACCTGACCTCCTCGCCGTGCCTCTACCACTTCTTCTATTTTCATTTGCTGATGATATAACAGGTGCACTGAAATTATTCTCTATACCCTTTCTTAGTGCGCCAAGACTATCGTTTGATACTACACCGCTCCATACACCATCCCACAGCCTTTCTGTGAGTTCTGAAGAGGTTGTGCCGGTTATCTCCATAAGGTTAAAAAAATCATATTTTGCCTTTGTATCATTAAACAGCTCTGTATAATCATCACGCTTCTCCTTTACCCTTGATTGGCCCATAAGCTCAAGTTCAGGCTCAAAGGAGAAGGCTATCCTCTGTTTATCAAAACCTGTCCAGACCAGATCGCTTTCCACCATGATCTTATCAAGGTCAGCGCCCCTGTAAGAGGCTGATCTGGCAGGGAGGATTGCTGTCTCCCACAGCTCAGCAGGAATGGGGAGACAGAGCAACTGTTCAAGACGCCTGAATAACCCATCAACATCATCGGCCTTTGAGCAGATCCCCTGGTACCTTGCAAGGAACAGGGGCAGTAACCCTGTTTCAATGGGTTCAATAACAGGCACTGCCCTTGCCCTGTTTATGCGAAGCAGTATTTCATAATTTTCTGTGTCGCAATACAGATATGCGGGATTATCTTTAATAAGCTGCCCGGAAATCAGGTCATTTGAATCTATCAGGCTTGTGAGAAGAGGCTCAATATCAGCAGGGTTGATGCCAAATGTGTGTGATATTCTCTCTTTATTAACCGGGCCATAGAACCTGAGCCATTCGGAAATCAGATTAATAATCAGATCATCTACTGAGATGTTGTTTGCTGAACTTTCATCATCTGCATGATCAATAGATAGAATATCACCATTAAGAAAACCCGCCTTTATCTCCCCTGTAAAATTGCATAATGCCTTTTTTATTTTGGGAAAGGTCTCAAGTGATGTAACAAGCCTTTCACTGGCCCCTGCTATAGAGAGATAAAGGATCTTGTTGGAAACAGTGGCAATTACACTACTTGCCTTTTCACCTGTGTCCCTTTCAATAGCTGATATAAGCGCCTCCCACTCTGGGAATGGGATCAATATGCGCTCCTTTACCCAGTCTAACAGTTCAGATGGCTCCTGTGGTGAATAGCCGGTAAAGAGTCGCTGTCTCTTGAGTTCAAACTCTTTAATAACCGCCTCATCTATAGCCGGGCGCTGATCCTCGTTTAACAGGATATCTTTGATAAGATCACCCTTAAGTGCAGACCTTGCTGAAGCAGGCTGGTCAGTTTCATACATATACTGGTTGACCTGATTCCAGTTGATATTTGCAGCAAACGGGCTTGGTCTTAATGTTTTTACCTGAGACCACTTTATTACCCCTGATGCTATCTCCTCCAGCACAAGCCTCAGGTTATCAAGGTCAAACTCATCATTAAGGCATGTGCGCCATGTCTCTATAAGTATGGGGAAGTCTTCATACCCTATAACCTTTTCAAGGAGCTTTTTTGAACGGAGCCTTGTCATCCACAGGGGCATCCTTTCGCTTATCCTGTTTCTGGTAATAAGCAGGGCCCTTCCTGCACACTCCCTGAACCTGGCCCCAAAGAACCCTGATTTTTCAAGCTGCATTTTCAGATATGAATCCAAATTTACAGCGGTTACAAGGCTGATAAGCTCATAAGGCTCTATACTGGCATTGAGCTGAAACACGATAGAATCATTGCCCGGATATATATCAAGGTACTCCCCGTGTTTTTCCATCCATGCCGCATTTATTGCCATGGCATATGGTCGGTTAACCCTTCCTCCCCACAGGGTGTGAATAACAAGTTGTTTTCCAGGCACACCTGCCGGGCCTGTTTGAACCTGTTCAAATATGATGTGATGCCTGTGAGGAAGGGGTACATTCGTATAATCCCGCTGCCTTTTTAGAAAATCTGTAAGGAGCCCTGATGATGTTTCATCCATGAAATGGTGCTCCCTAAGAAACTCTTCAAAACCGCCGTCATCAAGGAGCTCATTCGCCATCTCAAGAAATGATGCGATCTTTTCGGAGAAGTAGAAATCACGGTTCAACTCATTGCTGCGCCAGAATGGCGTATCCATTATCTGTGCGCCTGATGGGGTAACAAATACATCATTATGGGTTATCCTGTTTATCCTCCAGTTGCCGGTGCCAAAGGTTACAAGCTGCCCTACCCTTGCCTCCCATACATACTCCTCATCAAGCTCGCCTATGAGTGCCCCTGTTTCATGATGCCTGAGTTTATAATAACCGCGGTCAGGTATAGTGCCACCTGACATGTATATGGCAAGGAGCGCCCCTTTTTTAGCGGTTACAGTGTTATCTATCCTGTCTATGGATATACGCGGGTTAAGGTCTCTTAATCTCATGTCACTATACTTGCCTGCAAGCATCTCAAGCACAAGATCAAACTGTGTCCTGGACAGATGCCTGTAGGGGTAGCTGCTCCTCACCTGCATAAAGAGTTCATCTATTGCCCAGGTTTCAACACCGGTCATGGAGATGATCACCTGTGAAAGCACATCAAGGGGGCATTTAACCGGCTCCACCGCCTCAATATCCTGAGAGATAACCGCCTTTGCAAGCACAGCCCCATCAAGGAAATCATGATCATGGGTGGGGAAGATAGTGCACCTGCTGGCCTCTCCTACCCTGTGGCCTGCCCTGCCTATCCTCTGTATGGCTGATGAGATCGTGGGAGGAGACTGGATAAGTATCACCTCGTCAAGGGCGCCTATGTCTATCCCCATTTCAAGGGAGCTTGTGGCCACTATGGCGCTTAAATCACCATCCTTGAGCTTCTGTTCCACCTCAGTTCGAATCTCACGGGAGAGAGAGCCATGATGGGCATAGGCGATATTGGTGTCAGCCCCCTGGTTAATCATATAGGTCAGCTTTTCAGCGATACGGCGGCTGTTGGTAAAAACAAGGGTTGACCTGTTTTTCGCGATGACCTCCCTGCATTTGTCAGCAAGAAATGACCACACAGGCTCCTCCTGCCCTCTGTTAACAGCCTCTTGAGGAAAGGATATTCTTACCCTGTACTCCTTTTTATGATCAGACCTTATTATGGAGACCCTGCGGGGGATATAGAGAGGTTCAGGTGCATCACCCATTATCTTAAAGCCACCCACAAATTCTGCCACCTTTTCAAGTGGCCTCACAGTTGCTGATAATGATATCCTCTGGAATTCACCGGCAAGCCTCACGATCCTGTCAACAGCAGTAATCAGGTGAACCCCGCGTTTGTCACCAACAACAGAGTGTATCTCATCTAGTATAATGCTCTTTATGCCTGTGAGCATCCTTATGCCGCT
>JAFGFM010000083.1 GCA_016931115.1 Deltaproteobacteria bacterium
CTGCCGCAAATGCATCGTTTTCCATCTCCGGTTTTATTTTTTTTGCTATTATCTTGGATGCCAGTGCAACCGCCATTGAGTGATGCCAGAGATCGCCTGAATCAAGTTTGTACCCGTCAAGGGACTCGCCCAGCAGGGTAGAAGAACCTGCCATAGAGACTATTTCACCTACGGTCTTGTAACCAAGCAGCACAGAGGCATGCTGCACCGATGATACCTTGCCGGCAAGGCCGTAAAAGGCAGAGTTGGAAAGTCTTAAAACCCTTGTAGCCATTGCCTGATCAGTTTCAAGGATATCGGAAAGTGCCTTGAAATTGGATTTAGGGTCATTCATGATCTCCCTTGCCTTGAACATTACCTGGGGCATGGGCGGGAGTTCCTGAAGCCTTCGCATGATAATTTTCTGAAGAGTTTCACCCCTTGGCAGCTCTCTTTCCTCTTCCGCCCTGTCAGGGGCGCTGGTTGCCCTGGGTGCGGAAGCCTCTCCATTTGTTTTTTCCCTTAGATCTATCTTTATAATACCCTTGCATGCGGGACATGGAAATGAGACCACCTCACCGAATGGGAGCCTTTCTTCCGGTATATCATATACCTTGCCACAGCCTGTACATTTTATCTTCATAATAACCTTTCCCCGGGGCGATATGCCTGGTTGAGTTCAGACTATTTTATCTGAATCTCCCCTGTGTCAATATTCAGAATCATAGAGCGGATATTTGATCCGCCTGTCTGATCGGTTTTTATATTCAGTTTGGCCTTTGCCAGGGCTGCCTTTGCGGCCTCTGCTACCTTTAAGCCGACATTGGTGCTTGCAGGCGAACCTGCCATTGTTGCCCCCCCTGCCACTGCAACCGTATAGGGAGGCGCTGCCCCCTCCTTTTCAAACAGTTTTATAGCATATGTAACCGCTGAATCGGCAAATTTGGCCGGATTGGCCGGATTTATGGTGTCTGCCTGAGGGGCCAGGGTATGTATGCCTATGCCTATCTTTTTTGCATGGTTGTACAAAAGGATCCCGACGCCTACGCCTATTCGATCTATTCTCAGTATCCCTTTGTCTGCAAGCAAACACTGCATTATTTTTACTGAAGTTTCTGCCATTCTCTTTCCGCTTTAATGAAGATAGTTAATATCCTGTATTTGTAAATTACCATAAAATTAACTCTTTGCAATAAATATACCGATTTTTTGTTTTAAGCGCAAAATAAAAAATTGTTCGGATTTAGTTTGTTATTTACTTGTTTTTTAAGGAAAAAACAGGGCTTATTATGGAGCAATTACCCCGGCTTAATGGCGGCTTTTAGTATTCAAAAAGCCTTTTCGTCAAAATACAGAAAATTATTGTTACAGGCAGTCAATGTATTGACATTATCTTCAAAACCCTCTCTATGACACGGTAATCTCCCTGTAACCAAATAAAGCCTTATTTGTCCCCTGATTAAAGCAGGGGACTGTTTTCAATTGACAAGCAAAACAGCTCTGGATTATTACTCTGACATCATTTCAAATAAACGGCGCATGGAAAAATCAGGAAGGGAAAAAAGAATGAATAGGAAAATATTGATAGGTACTGTTCTTCTGATAATTGCAGGGGTAAATATTTTATTTTCCTCTGGCATGCTTTTCGCCCAGGAGGCACCGGTAGTGAAAAAAATAATGAGCATAGATGCCTATGACCGCCTCAAGACCAGGCCCGATACCTTCCTGATTGATGTAAGGACAAGGGAGGAGTATCAGTTTACAGGTCACCCTGAAAATGCATATCTCTTCCCCTATATGATGATGACCGGCAAACTTGCAAAAACCGATGACAGGTATGAATATCAGTTTAATCTGAAAAATATTAATTTTCTTGACGAGATAAACAAGGTCTTTAAAAAGAGCGATAACCTTCTTATTATATGCAGGGATGGTAAAAGAAGCGCCCAGGCCGCAAAAGAGCTTGCAGATGCCGGTTTTCAAAATGTTTTTGATGTGGAGGATGGCTTTGAGGGCAGGGAATTTCCATATTTTGAGGACCCTAACCTGGATAAATGGTACAAAAACCTCACAAGACAGAACAAGGTAAATGGGTACAAACAACGTCGACATTACGGATGGCAGTTCTGGGGGCTCCCCTGGACATATGAGATGGACCCGAATTATCTTTATCCACCTGATCTGCCTAAAACCGCCAATTAATTAAAGCTGTTGATTATATAATTAAAACCTGTTATTGTCCGGCTCAAATAAACGTTTTTTGATTGAAAAGGTTTAAAAAAAGCATTTTCATACTTTCATTGTTCACAAATCCTCAGCTTTTTCTATTAGACCGCATTAAAGAGTAATCCGTTTATTCTTGATACAATTTGATATTTTAAGGAATCAGTATGGCTAAATTGAATTATTTAAAAAACCTGAAGTTATGTCTCATAACAATGATCTTTAGCAGCCTTTTTGTATTTCCATGCTCAGCGGAAATGGCCAGGGAATCGGAGGCCAGCTACACTGTCCCCTACACTGAATCAACGCCTTCCATAGATGGAAAGATCACAGATGGCGAATGGGGAGCAGCGAGCCTCATATTCCTCGACAATGAAACAGAACCATCCCAGAATGTGCCTGCAATTGTGGATACAGAGGTGCTGATAATGGAAGATGGTGCAAATATTTACCTGGCCTTTATCGCCTCAGACCCTGAACCAGCGGATATCCGTGCATTTTTCAGTGACAGGGATGCATGCTTTGAGGATGACAGGGTAGGGGTGGTTTTTGATACCTTCAATGATGAACACGGGGCGTTTCAGTTTTTTTCCAATCCTCTTGGCGTGCAGATGGATGGCATATGCACTAATGATATAATGTTTAATGATTACTCCTGGAATGCAATCTGGGAATCAACCGGTAAAATTACAGACACAGGGTTTATAGTTGAGATGAGGATACCCCTTGATCAGCTGCGATTTTCTGCCGGGCTTGATAAGCAGATCTGGGGAGTAGACCTTGTCAGGTTTTACCCAAGGAGCAAGGGCCACAGGTTTTCTAACAATACCAAGGATTATAATAAATCATGCTACCTGTGCCAGCTGAAAAAGATTGAAGGTTTTGAAAAAATTGATCAAAAGTTGAATCTGCGAATAGTTCCGACCCTGACCGGGACATATTCTGAGATCCGGCCTGCAACCGGTGCAGCGAATTGGCAGGATGATTACAAGCTTGACGGCGGTGTTGATATCCGCTGGGGCATTAATGAGGATTCCTACCTGAATGCCACTATAAACCCCGATTTTTCTCAGGTTGAGGCTGATGTGGCCAAGCTTGATGTTAATAATACATTTGCATTGTATTTTCCGGAAAGACGCGAATTCTTTCTGGAGGGGGCTGACTACTTTAAAACAGCTGTAAATCTGGTTCATTCAAGAAATATTACATCCCCGGATTTCGGCATTAAGCTGACTGGTAAGCGCGATGTGCATACATATGGTCTGTTTTTTACCAATGATGAAATCACAAATATATTGATACCGGGCCAGCAGGGTTCATTTCCTGTCACACTTGAAGGTGTTGATAGTCTTAATACGGTAATCCGGTATCGCAGTGATATAAACAGGGATATAAAGCTCGGGGTAATCCTTACAAACCGTGATGCAGATGGCTATAAAAATACCGTAGCAGGTTTTGATGGTGATATCCGCCTGGGGCCAAGCGACAGGGTGAGGTTGCAGCTTATGAACTCGCACTCTGAATATCCTGACAGTATGCAGATCCTTTATGGTCAGAAGGAAAAAGTAAATGATTACGCCTACCTGTTTGACTACAGTCATGATGATTTCAAATGGTTCTGGAGCGCCAGGTACGAGGAATATGGGGATGATTTCAGGGCTGATATGGGGTTTATCAATCGTGTGGATTATAACAAGGCCGGGATAGAATTTGGACGTAAATGGCTTTTCGGACCAGGGAGCCACTTTAACCGCATATTCTTAGGTGGAGGCCTTGAGAAGAGCCGTGACGAGGAAGGGGGAAACCTTGGTAACAGTTTTGACATAACCCTCAATGTTGAAGGGCCTATGCAGTCGTTTATGTTTCTTACATACAGGCAGGGGGAAGAGCTTTACAACGGGGTATTTTTTGATAAATATACAGCAAGCCTGTTTGGCCGCATACGGCCATTGGCAGGGGTAGACATATCCCTGGACGCATCATATGGTGATGACATTGATTATTACAATACTCGCACTGGCAGGCAATTCTCCTTTGGTCCATGGGTGGACCTGCGAATGGGAAAACATTTCAAGGCAAGCCTGAGACACACATATCAGAAAATGGAGATTGATGGCCAGAGGCTATATTCCACAAACCTGAGTGACCTGCGTTTTACCTATCAGTTTACCATAAGGAGTTTTTTAAGGATAACCCTCAAGTATTCGGATACCAAACGTAACAGTTCATTATATATCTATGACATTGATAGCAGGTATAAGGATATGACCACCCAGTTTTTGTACAGCTATAAAATTACCCCTCAAACCCGGTTTTTCATAGGTTTTTCTGATACAGGTTTTCAGGATGACCAAAGAGGCAGTATGTACAAGACAAACCGCACACTGTTCACCAAGATCAGTTATGAGTTGTAACGCATAATATATCACCCCGGTCACGGCTTTTTGACAGGGGTGATTCATTTCAGTCCCAATGAATAATCTCTGGAAAGATAGTAGCTGTCAACCCTTTGGCCAGTGTATTTGGTATGAGCTCTGCAAGTTCCTCGGTTGTCCACCCCTTTTCATTCTTTAATATCTCCTTTACCGGGGGCGGATCAACGAATATCCCTACATGCCCCTTCCATACCTCAAATATCTGACCGTTTGTGTTTCCAGCTTCCTCACTTACAAGATATGTCACAAGGCTTGCAACATCCTCGGGGCGGTTTGCTGCCACAAGTGGTATGTTTTCCTTTGTGCCGCGCCATGCGGCAATAGGGCGTATGGCATTTACTGTGATACCGAAATCTGCCACATCCCTTGCAACAGTGCGGGTTAAACCAACAATGCCCTCCTTTGCAGCGCTGTAATCTGCAAAGCCCCGCCAACCGAATGCGGTGTGGGATGCGGTATTTACAACCCTTCCATATTTTTGTTTTTTCATGTATGAGCATGCCCTGCGTAAGGTAAAAAACATGCCGTAGAGGTGGGTCTTAAGTACCACGTCCCAGTCGTTAAAGGACACTTCATCTATGTCACGGGGTTCACGCACAACACCGGCATTGTTAACAAGTATATCGATCCTGCCAAACTCCCTTACCGCTGTATCAATGATTCTATTGGCACCATCCTCAGTAGCAACCGAATCATAATTAGGTACAGCAGTCCCTCCGCCAGCAATTATCTCGCTAACAACCTTATCCGCCGGCCCATTTGATGTGCCCACCCCGTCGGTTGATGTGCCTATATCATTAACCACAACCTTTGCGCCATGCCGGGCCATAGAGATCGCATGTGCCCGTCCAATACCGTTTCCTGCCCCTGTAACAACTGCAATCCTGTCCTTAAGCATGGGTTTCATAATGTCCTCACTATTCAAGGTTCCATTCATTATAGCAGATCACCTCTGATTCAGGTTTGCGGTCACGCTTGCTGTGTTCAATGACTTTATGTTTTTCGTTAAGGTAGCTGTCATCACCCGGGTAACCAAGTGCTATAAGGGTTATCACTATGTAATCGTCCGGGATATTAAATGCCTCTTTGATCTTTAAAGGTTCATACCCTGCAATGGCATGTGCGTAGAGCCCTTCCTTAAAACCCTGCAGCATGAGATTCTGGACAGCCAATCCGCAGTCAAATAGTGCATATTCCCTTCTGTCATTCAGCATACAGTCAAAGGCAGGTTTTGTTGCTACAACAACAGCGGCCTTTGCATGTTTAAACCAGTAATTGCCCTCTGACAAAGCCCCGAAGACCCAGTTAAGCGCCTCATTATCCGTTGCTATCAGAAACCGCCATGACTGATTATTAAAGCATGACGGGGCATAGGTTGCAGCGGTCATGATCCTTTTAATGGCATCTTCAGGTATTTTTTTATCACTGAATGCCCGATATGATCTGCGGATATTAATTTCATGTAACAGTTCTGTCATAGTTGCTCTCCTTTAATGAAGGTAGGTAAAAGGTATTTTTGGTGCAATATAAAATAAAAGAGACCCTGCTGGCTATATATTTTTTCCAGGTCAGGATGAAGATATTCGCAAGGGAATATTATTTCAAGGGTATAAAAAGATTAAGATCAATCTTCTCTGCCATGACCCTGTGGCCTGTTTCATTAGGGTGCAGGTGATCACCTGTATCATATTCAGGGAGCATTCGCCTCGGATTTGCCGGATCAGCCACTGCCCTCTCCATATCAATAACAGCATCAAACCTGCCGCTGTTTCTTATCCATTCATTTACCCTTTGCCTTGCCTGTTCACTCCATTCAGAGTCGTAGAATGATCCTCCAAAGGGCATAAGTGTTGCACCATAAACAAGGATACCCTTTTCATGTGCAAGGGTGATCATACCCGCATAGGCGTCAATCAGCTCTTTCGCAATTTTATCCGCCTCTTCCCTGCTCTTTGTCTGACCAATATCATTGATTCCTTCCAGTATTATCAAAAAGCGTGCCCTGCTTTGATCCAGCACATCAGAGGGAAAACGCTTTAAGGCCGCAGGCCCAAGACACTCTCTCAGGACACAATTTCCGCCTAACCCCATATTGAGAACAGCAATACCGGCTGTTTCCCTCTTTTCTTTCAGCCTTCTATAAAGCTCATCCGGCCAGCGGTTCTGCCTGTTTGTGCCTGACCCCCTTCCGTCTGTAATGGAGTCACCAAGCACAATAAGTGCACCTGAAGATTCCCCTGCCTGCACATCAATGGAATCTATTATGTACCAGTGATCAGCCTGAAGCACATCTGTAAGATCAGCGGATTCAATCAAATTGCCTATACCCAGAAAGGAGGTGGTACGGGAACCCGGATGACCAGTCACATCAGGAGATGTATCACCAAAATGGATGGTAACAGCCACCCTTGAACGCGGGATTAATGTAAAAATAACAGGATCAGAGGTTACTGTTGCACCCGGTATAATTACGGTATCAGGTCTCGTATCAAATCTCAGTCTCTGTTCGGTTGACCTGTCTATAGCGCCTTTCCCGGTTGAAACAGCGATGCGGGCAGATTTTATGGTCACAGGGCTGGTACCGTATTCATTGGAAAACCTTACCCTGAGCATTTCCCCTCCAATGGTAACCTGCACAACCTGCCTTATGGTGTTGCTGTCAAGACCTGGCGCAGGGGGCAGATTATGGGGCTCAACAGGCTGCTGTGCTGTGGCCCAGGTAGATATCCACTCTGAAACAGGTATGAACTTTTGAGTGTGTGATGACCCGCATGAAGATATTGCTATAAGAAAAAGAAGAAAGATAAATATCCTGAGAGCGGTTAAAAGAGAGCAGTGGTTTGCATACCTTTTATATTTAATCACTTTTGATGGCATTTGATCCTCTTTATTCACTGTATTTTTTGAGCCTGTGACGCAGGGTATTTCTGCTGATTCCAAGCATCTCAGCAGCCTTTACCTGGTTGTTTCCCGATTTCTCAAGCACCTTCATAATAATAGTCTCTTCAACTGTTTCAATAATATTGGCATGAATGCCTTCATTAAAAAGCTGCATTACCTCAGGCATTATGTTTTCTATTTTTTCCCTCAGGCTGTTTATGAGCTGATTGCGGTTTGTGGCGTGTGCATCATACTCCTTTTGCCTGTCCAGAAATTCTATATGTTCCTCTGTAATAATATCACCTGCGCACAGTATTACCGCCCTGTTCAGACAGTTTTCAAGCTCCCTGATATTGCCGGGCCATGAATAGGACTTAAGGCGGTTCATCACCCTTTCTGATACAGACCTTATGGCCCTGTTATGCTCAGACCCGAAACGGTTTATGAAATACTCCACCAGCTCAGGTATATCTTCGGTTCGCCTCCTCAGGGGGGGCAGATCAATGGAAATGACCTTTAACCTCCAGTAGAGGTCTTCTCTGAAGGTGCCCTCCTGTACTGCGAGGGAAAGGTCTCTGTTTGTTGCAGTGATAATGCGCACATCAACCTTGATTGTTTTTACACCGCCAAGCCTTTCAAACTCACCCTCCTGGAGTACCCTTAAAAGTTTTGCCTGAAGGGGCATGGAGAGTTCACCAATTTCATCCAGAAAACAGGTCCCGCCATTAGCCCTTTCGATTTTACCGATCTTTGTATTGCGGGCGCCTGTAAATGCCCCTGGTTCATATCCGAAAAGCTCGCTCTCAAAAAGCTGTTCAGGTATTGCGGCGCAGTTAATGGCAATAAAGGGTTTGCCGTCCCGTTTGCTGTGATGAAAGATGGCCTTTGCGACAAGCTCCTTGCCTGTCCCGCTTTCACCTGTGAGAAGGACTGCTACATTCTTTTCCGCTATCTGGCCAATAGTCTTATAGACATCCTGCATGGCCTTGCTCCGCCCTATCATTTTCAGGCTCTTTTCTGATGCTTCTTGCCTTGCGGTCGTCACCATGTCAGGAAGAAAAACCCTCTCCTTCATTCGCCTGTTCAGTTCAAGAGCCTCACTGACAATACGGCTCAGCTCCTTGCGTTCAAATGGCTTGCTCAGATAATCATATGCCCCGCGCTTCATGGCCGTAATGGCAGTATCAGTATTACCATATGCTGTCATTATGATAACAGGTGTTTTTATCTGTGCATTTTTGATCTCATGCAATGTGTCAAGGCCATTTAGGCCGGGCATCTTGTAGTCCAGTAAAATAAGATCAAAGTTTTCATCCCTGATTTTATTTATGGCCTCCTGACCGGAAAGGCATGCGGTTACTTCATAACCTTTTCTGTTGAAGAACCTGGTTAGAAAGTGGTTTAACCCTTCATCATCGTCAATCAGTAATATTCTCTCAGTTTCCATTTTACCCTTCAGATATTACAGGAAGAAATATAGAAAAACAGGCCCCGCCTTCCGGCCTGTTTGCTGCTGTTATCTCTCCGTTGTGTCGTTTTATTGTATTAAAAACAGTGGGAAGCCCAAGGCCTGTCCCTGCTGCTTTGGTAGTAAAAAAGGGATCAAAGATATAAATCAGGTTTTCAGGCGAAATGCCTGGGCCAGAATCTTCAACATCTATCCGCACGGCCGAGACCGGGTTTTCCCCCTCCTCTGCGAGTCTGCATTCGGTAAGGCTGACCCTGATATATATGCGGCCTTTTTCAGGCATTACCTCCAGGGCATTTATAAAAAGATTGATCAGCGCCTCTTCAAGGAGCTTTATGTCTCCCCTGATCTCCGGAAGGTTCGGAGCGACCATGGTTTCTATGGTGCATTCCTGCTTGTTTGCCATGGGGCGAACAAGTGACACAACATCTCTTATCAGGTATCCAGTGGAAATATTTGAAAACTCCATCTCCTTTGGTTTTGTATAATCAAGCAGGCGGTTAATAGCGGCCTCTATCCGGGATATCTGCCCCATTGCTATGCCAAAATCCTCTATAAACTCCGGTGATATCTCTATCTCCCCCTGTATTGATTCAAGAAACAGCTTTAACGATGTCAGAGGAGTGCGGATTTCATGGGCAACAGCAGCGCCAAGGCGTCCGAGGGCTGCAAATTTTTCAGACTGTTCGGCTATTATTTTAAAATGTTTAAGGGTCTCACCTGTTTCTTCAAGTTCGGCAGACTTGAGGTTGATTTTTTCAACAAGTGTGTCCTGTCGTTGCTTGATTTTCCGGGCCATATCATTAAAGGCACGGTACAGCACCCCTATCTCATCACTTCGCCTGGTATCAAGCTCTTCAGGAAAATACTCAGACTGGGCAAGGATCTTTGCCGACCTGCTAAGCCCCTGCACCGGGCGGATAAAATGATATGAAATCACCCAGGTGAGCACAAATGCGCTTCCTATTGCTGTCAGCATCATGAAACCGATTAAACGTTTCATACTGTCAGCGCTTTTGAATGCCTCAGCCTTGTCCTGTTCAACAACAATATACCAGTCTGTGCCCTCTACCCTGTGAGATCTTCCAAGCACCTCAATATTGCGGTAATCCCTGTATATGTTTTTCCGTTCACCCGGCCCGAAGGTATTTTTGAAGCTTCCTGAATGGGATATGTTTTCAGACAGGATACGCCAGGGCTCCTTGTGGGCAAGAAATGTCCCGTTTCTATCAACAAGATAACACTCCCCTGTTTCTCCAAGTGAAACATGGAGTATGATGCTTATGATATTATGGGTACCGACCGTGCCAAGTACGCTTCCGATCTTTTGGCCATTTTCATAAACAGGCGCTATTAACTGGAATGTTGATTCCTTTTCTTCTGGCAAATATTTAACCTGAGGAGCGGCAAGAGAGTCCTGATGGTCACTGTCAGCAACAGCTATCTCCGGGCCTTGAGGGTAATCACCCGTACTGTATACAGGTTCATTTTTGTCTGAAAATATGGATATGTCATTATATACATTATACTGGTCACGAACCAGGTCAAGATAAGGGGCCATAAGGGCTGGCTCCATGGATTTCACAATTGATGTGCCTGCAATAACCTGCATATCCTGTTTTCGTTCCTGAAGCCACCGCTCAAGAATAACCGCCTTGTCAGCGGCAATGTTCTCTATCTGGCGTGATAACAGATTATTGATGACAGCCTCGGTGGTTTTTATGGAGAATATCCCGAAAACAAGGGGTGGAACAACTGCAAGCACAAGAAATAAAAAGACCAGTTTGTTTTTAAGATTAAAGATTTTTTTATATAAGTGCAACTTAAAAGCCCCTCTGATTATCCATGTACCAATGTATTTCTATCTACTGCCAGTATAAAACAAGCTCCTGACTTACAACATTTGACCTGATGATGAGGTTATTATCCTTCAAGTCGTAGACTTTTACAATATGAGAAAGCGCCTCATCCCCGGGGCGGAAATGTGCGAGCCTGTTA
This sequence comes from Deltaproteobacteria bacterium, assembly GCA_016931115.1. Taxonomy (GTDB): domain Bacteria; phylum Desulfobacterota; class DSM-4660; order Desulfatiglandales; family HGW-15; genus JAAZBV01. Next base: position 10,984 of record JAFGFM010000083.1, read on the forward strand.
GTGACCCCTGAAAGCATCTCCGGCCTGAAAATGACATCATCTTTTTCAGGGTAAATTGCACCGTAAAAAATAGAGGTCTCAGTAAGATCATGAAAAAAGTGTGTGCCGAATGAAAGATCAGGTATCATGCTTCCTGCCGGATAGCTGATCTCCATAAGTGCTGTTATATGGTTGATCTCTGAAAATTTTACAGGGACACCCATAGCCGGTGTCTGGGTGCCCCATCTTCCCGGCCCCATGAGCAGTGCGGGATTTTTCCGGGGATCTATTATCTCCCTGTTAAGTTTCCCGATCAGCCTTGCCACGCTGTACTTTTCTGCAGGTGTTGATGCAGCATAGTTTTCAGGGTCCACCCAGATGAGCATGGTAACAGGCAAAACCACGTTGCCTCCCATGAAATTTCCTTCCATCCGGGTAAATACCTTTTCAGGGTCAACCTTATCAGTAAGAGGAATATTCACCGTATTGTATATGGTCTGAAATGGCCGGCACTGAAGCAGGTTGACCTGCATGCCATGATTGAAATCATGGTTTACAGTAAACTCTATCTCTACCGGGACAGTATATGCCCTTTCTATGGTCTTCATCATCCTGCTCATGGTTTCTACCAGAGGCGTATCCGTGAGGAGGGTGTCAAAGGTTAATACCCATCGCCTTTCTGGAAAAGGCTTGTCATAATTTTCTGCGCCAGGGTCGTTTACAGCAATTGATTTTATATCTATGTCCGGGGCCTTTTCAATAAGTTCCGGCAATGATAAGGTCTTAAATGTGTTTTCTTTGAGATCCAGATAATCCACATAATGCTGGGAGTATTTTTTTATATCCTGCATACCGGCGAGGGGTTTTGTCAGGGGGTCATCCATTGCGATGATCCGGGGGTAGTCGGTTTCAACCCTGTTTACCGCACGGGTGCCCAGACCCATCACAAGGCGCAGCATACCTGCCTCAGGGTTCATATCCTTTTTCCATACATAGGGGTTGCGTGAGAGGCCAACGCCTGCCAGTTCAGGGAAAAAACAGTCATTATGGCCTGCCCCTGAGACCCTTTGAACTATAATGGCCATATGTTCATCTGTTTTATCAAGGCCGCGCTGCATCCTGTAAGAAAGGGCCTCTTCACTCATTGTACAGGCATAGATCCGTTTTATTGCCTCTTCAAATATCTCATAACGTTTTTCCGGAGAGGTATGGTTTACACAGAAATAGCTCTCATATCTCCCGGCAAAGGCGCTCCCGAATGCATCCTCAAGGAGACTGCTGGAACGCACTATAATGGGCGATTGCCCGAAATACTCAAGCATAAGCTCAAAGCGTTCACGTACAGGGTCAGGGAAGGTCCCGGAGAGGATCTTTTCTCTCAGCTCCCCCGCCTTTTCAAAATACCCTTCGGGCGTTTTATGTGCCATAAAGGGTTTCCACAATACATTCCTCACAATAAAGGAATAGAATACATCAGAGCCTATATAAAAGGAGTCATGGGGTTCAAGCATGTGTGCCCAGTCAAAACCCTCATCTTTCATCAATATCTTTCTGGAAAGCAGCATACCCAGGGCCTTGCCCCCTATAAACCCTGTCCCCATAAGTCTTTCCTTGATAAAAAGCAGGTCTTCAAGTGTGAAATATTTTCTGATAATGGCAGTCATCCGCCTGTTTCTGCTCAGGATCAGGCGGCTCAGGTATTCCACCCTGTCCTCCTTTTCAAGGGGGTCAGCGCCTGAGTGAATAAGCTCGCCGGCCTCAACAAAGAGGTGATCAAAGTAGTCAAGCGAACGCCTGGCATTTACTGAATTCTCCATCATCAGGTGGGAAAAGAGCCTTGAAGCTTCAACACTGTTTATAACGGGGACCAGGTCAGACCTCTCCTTGATGTGGGGGAAAAACATTGTAGAGGAATATCTGCCCTGCACCTTTATGGGGTGTATACATAGTTTACGTTCAAAGCTGTATAGGTCAATCAGTATCTGGGTAGTCTCCCTGATACCTGCAACCGCCTTGAATGAGTGATGATTTCTCAGTATGGCAAAATAGGCAATGGTATTAAGTTCAAACAGATAGGGGCATGTGACAAAAAAAAAGTTGACGATCATCATGTCAGATGCCCATTCAAAGAGCAGATCAGAAAGGGAGTCAAAGACATAACATGTGTCACGTCCCTCAGTTGTTATGATATTGTGTATTGATGATGTAAATGATTCAAATCCGCCGGAGATATCCAGCGTATAGACCTGTATATTTTTTCTCGGCGCAAGAAGAGGCAGATGCCTTGCAAACCGGATATAAACGACCTTCTCACCGGTTGAAGTGGCATTGTTCACAAAATACGAGACCATTTTGCGGTATGCATCGATATCATCCACCTGCCATACCACATTATCGCCCCTGTGCAGGTAATCTATGATATTGTCAAGACTTTCCCATCCTGTACTTACGTGCGAGTGATGTGACATTTCTCCCTGTTAGCCCCGCCTCTGATAATACAATGGATGATCTTACGGACCTTTGACCCGCAAGATCATCCATCTTATGTTTTGAACAGAATCAGGTTTACACGATTCCATAGGCCAGCATGGCCCTTGCCACCTTCATGAAGCCTGCTGTATTGGCGCCTGTTACATAATCACCCTTTTTGCCGTAGGTCTCAGCCGCATCAAGGCATGATTTATGTATACTCTTCATGATTATAAGGAGCCTCTGATCAACCTCTTCCCTTGTCCATGACATCTTGAGGCTGTTCTGGCTCATCTCAAGGCCCGATGTAGCAACGCCGCCGGCATTGGCCGCCTTGCCCGGCCCATAGAGCAGCTTGTTATCCTGGAATATCTTTACCGCATCGGGTGTCGATGGCATATTAGCCCCTTCTGTTACGCATATGCAACCGTTTTTAACAAGGGATTCGGCCTCTTCTTTCCCGAGTTCATTCTGGGTGGCGCACGGGAGGGCTATATCTACCTTGATTCCCTGTTTTTTCAAGACTTCCCATACATTTTCACCTTCATAGCATGTGCAGCTGTATTCGTCTGAATATTCAGATATTCTGCCGCGCCTGTTGTTTTTTAGATCCATGATATATCTGCATTTATCCTGGCTTATGCCCTTTTCATCAATGATTGTGGCATTGGAGTCACATGCGGATATTACCTTTGCACCCATCTGGGTGGCCTTTTCTATTGCATACTGGGCCACATTTCCTGAGCCGCTTACTGCAACAACCTTGTTCTTGAAATCCAGGCTCCTTGTTGCAAGCATCTCAGCAGCAAAATAGACCGCGCCATAACCGGTGGCCTCCGGTCTTATAAGGCTTCCACCATATTCAAGACCCTTTCCGGTAAGAACCCCTGTATGGGTATTCTGTATCTTTTTGTAATAGCCATACATATAGCCTATTTCCCTGCCGCCAACGCCGATGTCTCCAGCCGGCACATCGGTGTCAGGCCCTATATGCCTGAAGAGTTCACGCATGAATGCCTGGCAGAAACGCATGATCTCTGCATCTGACTTGCCCTTGGGATCAAAATCAGCCCCGCCCTTGCCGCCGCCCATAGGGAGCGTGGTCAGTGCGTTTTTAAATATCTGTTCAAAACCCAGGAACTTGATAATGCTCAAATTAACCGAGGGGTGAAACCGTATGCCCCCCTTGAACGGCCCTATGGCATTATTGAACTGAACCCTGAAACCCCTGTTGACATGAACATTACCTTTGTCATCCATCCAGGGCACCCTGAATGTCATGGCCCTTTCAGGCTCAACGAGCCTGTCATATATCTTTGCCTTTACAAGCTCCGGATGGCGTTCTGCTGTGGGTTTAAGTGTCTCAAGAACCTCTGTAACCGCCTGATGAAATTCTACCTGGTCCCGGTCCATCTGTTTAACACGGGCAATTGTATCATTGATAACTGACACGAAATTTTCCTCCTTTTTTTAGTTAGCGTATTTGTACTCCATAACTTCATAATCGCCATCATTCCTAATGGTGTAAATCTTTGCATATTTTTGTTTTAACTCTGTCGGTCTTTTCCATTTATACCAGTGAATATCATCAGGGGTAATGCCGTCAATACCTGAGAACTCCATTTTTAATTCCTTCAGGTTGTCATATCCACTGCCAAAAAAGGGCAGTTTCGAAAAAAAAGGCCTGATGCTTCTCATATCTGTTGTTGCGGCAAAATGGGTGGGAAACAGTGGATCGCCAAAAACAAGGAGATATCGATCCGGAGATGAGGTTATATTGTAATCTGAAGGGATATCCTCCTTTTTTATCTCTTCAAAATGTTCCTTCAGTATTGCCCCTGCCTCTACATTATCCACATCATCAACAGAGAGGAGATCCGGGCATGTAAAATACCCGAAGATATAAAGTACAATACTGAAATTGCTTATCTGTTCATAGACAGGCTGTTCCCTTTCACACATCTTTGTTGTTTCATCAATCCTTTCCTTGACCAGAATACCCTCGGTGTTCATGATCCACCTCCTTATAATGAGTATTAAAGAACTCTCCCGGTCAGCATAAAGAAAAAGCCGGGCATATGATATCTGCTTTAAACATAAGGCAAAGAGCATGCCAGCAATTTCATTTTTGAGAATAATTGATAACGTTAAGATATTACTGGTAAATCAAAAAGAGATGCCTGAATTGGATAAGGGGGTGGTGGTGAAAATTCACCAGACCTTTTATTATTTTACATGGCTTTTTATATTAATAACTTTTGAATGCCTTGCCAGGTCAGCAAAAACCTTATCCTGTGCATTTTTTGAACAGGGGTGGTGAAAAGACAGCATTGAAACAGGTAATCACGCGGCAAGGTAATAAAGGATATTTTTGTGAGTAGATATTTGACATAATGATACCTGAGGTATTGCCTGCATCTGAAAAATTCATTTCAGGATCATTTTTATTTATGGACATCTCCATTATGCTGCTTAGATTAGAGAAAAAATTATCACGACAAAAAAAAGGAGGAATAGAGATGTCTAAAATGAGAATAGAGACACATCCCACACTGGAGGCATGTATTACAGAAGATGGAAAGCTCTGTCTTAAACAGGAAGGCCTTGATGGCAAGGAAAATACCGTTCTTATTCCCCGTGAATATGCGGGAAAGATAATCAACTGGCTCCAGATCCTCTCTGATGAAAAGCGTGGGGCCGGTGATACGGATTTTATTGCAGAGGACTAATAGCCGTTCAAATATCTAATTAACAGGTGAAAGGGATTTCAGAAACAAACGGCCTTTTATGCCCTGAAATCCCTTTGCTAAAATTCACTTACATACCAGATGGCGGGGCACTGTGACCTGTGAAGACACTCGGGCCATGCTCATATGATGTGCGTACCCTGGGTCTGAATATCCTCGTGTCACGCATTGCCTTCAGGATCTCGATACTGTCTTTGTAACCCTGATTAACACGGCACATCTCCAGCGCCATGCCTGCTATCAGGGCCACAGCCTGCACAAAATTCATATCATCCATAATAAATTCCCATGGCTCTGAGGTATAAACCCTCATGCATCCTAACGTCTTCTCACCAATTAGGATGGGTACAGAAAGGATGGAAGCTATGCCCTCCTTTCTTGCAGCCTCAGGGTACTGTATGCGCGGATCATCAGTAACATCATATACGGCCTCGGGTTTTCCATTTTCAAGAGATGATGCAATGGAAAGAAGAGAGCTTACCGGGCCCTTGTCAAGGTATTCCTGGCTGAGCCCGTAGCTGCCAGCCAGTTTTAATTCATGGACCATCGGACTGAATAAAAACAGTGCGCAGCCTTTGACACCAAGTGCATTGGTTACGGCCTCAACTATATCCATAACAATCTCCTTAGGGTCATGGAGTCTCGGTATGGCCTTTGTTATACGGATAAGTGTTTCATAATTGGTTTTTGGCTTTTCCATTTTGACCTCCTTTTTAAATTGTTAACATCCTTTACTGCCTGCACAAATACTGAGTGTTCGAGTCATCTGAATATCCAACCAAAAAAAGACTCTTCCTGTTTGCGAACTTTAAATATGCACTGGAAAAGGCCTGTTCAGAAAACTGTTGTTTAACATTATGATAAGAGAACATATACGGTAATGGAGTATTTGCGAGCAGTTCCGTATGCATTGAAAAGGAAAATCAGCCCTGATATCAGCTGTAAGTTTTCAATATCAGATGACAATATTAGACCAGAATAGCTTACAGGTGTCAATGAATGGTTTTAGGGGAAACCTTCTTTTCCAGTATCAAGTGGCCTATAAAAAGAGACCAGCTATAATGACCTTTTTCAAAAAGAGTTTCCATCACCGGAAAATCGTTGTTAGATGTCTTGCGATTCCTCCTATTTTATTTATGACATCTTTATTGACCCGTGAAGACATTATTTTATCCATCTGGTTACCTCCTGTAATAATGCTTACATCTAATGTAAACATTATTTGATGTCATTTTTTTATTGGAAAATGCAGACCTGTCATTGACGTCAGATTGATATCCTAAAAAATTGCGGGTTTCAGACAAGTGTGAATCTATATTAAATAGTCAGGTTTCAAACCCTAAACTTCTTGACATCAAACTATCTGTCAGCTATAAACCGAACGTTCGGTAAAGTTAATTTCCAGGGTAAATATATGCCGGTTTCAGCAGGAATGGGAAATGAATAAAAAAGAGCAGATACTTCAGGAAATAGCTGAATTGTTTTATGTGAACGGATATGAGAAGACATCCATAAGGGATATCTCAAATGCCCTCAATATCAGCAAGCCCGGTCTTTATTATCATTTCACCAACAAGCAGGAGATGCTCTTTGATATGATCTATGACTTCATCGAGGGCACCAACAAGTATCTATTCAATGAATTATCTACCCTTAAAACCCCTGAAGAAAAGCTCCTCTGCATAATAATAAATCATATAGAATCATTTATTAAATACCCGGCCAGGATGAGGGTGCTTGTTTATGAGGCCCACTCCCTGGAAGATGACTATTACCAGAAGTTCAAGCAGAAACAGCGTGAATACATTGCTGTTATCAGGGAGATCCTTCAGGAAATAATGGAAAGGCATGACTCAAGAAGGAATATAAATGTTGTAACATTTACCCTTCTTGGTATGCTCAACTGGATTATACAGTGGTATGAGCCCAAGGGAGTAGTATCGCCTGGTGAGCTCGCAGAGGAGATGTACACCTTTTTTATTAATGGCTTAAAGAATAGATAAATTAATAAGGATATTTTATGGAACAGTGGACACTACCAAAGGTCTTTTACGAACAGCTTAACAGGATAAGCAACAGGACATTTCTGATATATAAAAAGGATGCAAAGTGGCAGAACGTTTCATGGGCCGAGGTTGGTGAAAAGGTGATGAACCTTTCAATTGGGCTTATGAAGCTTGGAGTAAAAAAGGGTGACCGTGTTTCAGTAATCTCAGAAACCAGGCCTGATTATGCATACACAGTAACCGCCATTGCTAATGCGGGGGCCATTTTCACCGGGATATACCAGACAAACAGCCCCAGGGAATGCGCCCATGTGATCAATGATTCAGGGGCAAAGATAGTTTTTGCAGAAAACAGGGCGCAGTGTGAGAAGATATTAAAGGCGGCGGAAAACTGCCCCCATATAGAAAAGATAATAGTATTTGATGGCTTTTCTCCTGTGGAAGACCCGCGTGTTATCAGCCTCGCTGCTCTTTATGCACTTGGTAAGGTGGAATATGAGAAAAGTGGCGACAAAGAATATCTTGAAAGGCTACATGATGTAAAGCCTGAGGATGTAACCGCTATTATTTATACATCAGGCACAACAGGGCCACCAAAGGGTGTTATGGATACAAACCGCGGAATACTAATGAACCTGCGGGAATATACCAAGTTTTTCCCAGTAGATGAAACAGACAGGGGCCTCTCTTTTCTCCCAATGGCACATGCGTTAGAGCTCAGGAACGGCCACTGGTTCCACATAACCTTTGGTATTGAACAGGTATATGCAGAGGGGATGCGGCAGCTCTTTGACAATGTGCGCGAGATGGGGCCTACATTCTTTTTTACAACGCCCAGGTTTTTTGAAAAACATCATAATATTATCTCGGCCGAGATAGAAAAGGCCTCACCATTCAGGAAAAGGATAATTAAATGGTGCCTGAAGGCTGGCGCCAGGTACAATGATGATTCATGGAATGTAAAGGGAAGCTCTCCGGATATTTTTACATCTCTTTCATATGCCCTTGCAAAGAGGCTCTTTATAAACGATGTTCGTGAAAAGGTGGGTAGAAAACTGAGGTATGGCGGGGTGGGAGGCGCACCCATGACTGCCGAAATGCTCAATTTTTTCAGGTCATGCGGGGTACCCCTTTATGAAGGATATGGGCTTACAGAGGGGTGCGGTCAACTGGCAATTAACAGGCCGGGCGTTTTTAAACTTGGTACAGTCGGAAAGCCTCTTGATGGTATAGAGGTAAAACTTAAAGATGATGGCGAGATAGTTGCCAGGGGCTGGCTCAGTACGCCAGGTTACTGGAATAATGCGAAGGCTACAGAAGAGCTCTATGAGGGCGGCTGGCTCAATACAGGAGACATCGGCACCTTTGATGCGGATGGTTTTCTGAAGATAACCGGCAGGAAAAAGGAGATACTCATTACCTCCGGCGGGAAAAATGTATCACCATCCTATATTGAAAACATCATTAAACTGAGCCCCTATATCAGCCAGGTTGTTGTGTTCGGCGAAGGCAAGGATTATCTTGTTGCCCTTCTTACCCTTAACCAGGAAGAGGTGAAAAGATACGCCGAAAAGAATAATATCGCATACAGGGATTATGCTGACCTCATTACCAAAAAAGAGATTATTGATCTTATTCAAAAGGAGGTTGATTATCAGAACAGGGAGGTTGCAAAGGTTGAGCAGATAAAGAGGTTTACAATTCTGAAGGATGAGTTCAGCCAGGAGCGTGAAGAGGTAACACCCACATTTAAGATCAAAAGAAATAATATTACTGAGCGGTATAAGGATTTGGTGGCAAGGATGTATGAATAAAAGATAGGTGCAAGGCACAGGGCGCAGGGTGCAGGGAAGAAAAGAAAAAGGATGGGCGCAGGGCGCAAGGTGCAGGGATTAAAAGACGAACACTTAACATCGAACTTTGAATAAAGGCTTGTAGGTTTAAAACGAAATATCGTCATACCCGCGCAGGCGGGCATCCATTTGTTTTTGCCACTGATGATATTTTCTGGATTCCCGCCTTCGCGGGAATGACGAGTAGTGGGCTAACGTATGTATTTCATTGGAAGTTGAATGTTGAACGTTCGATGATCAGTGTTCATTTTGAAAAGATTAAGCAGGTTAAAAGAATAGTCAAAATGTAAAGCTCTTTAAACGGAGGAAAATATGTCAAAATATGAAACTATTATTTATGAAGTGAAGGATCATGTGGCAAAGCTCACGCTTAACAGGCCTGATAAGCTTAATGCCATGACAGGCACCACATTCAGGGAGATAACCGAGGCGCTGAATGAGGCAGAAAGGGATAATGATGTAAGGGTGCTTGTTATTACAGGAAACGGCAGGGCCTTTTGCGCCGGTGTTGACCTCAAGTTTGCGGCAAAGGAGTTAACCAACCTGAAATCACAGACAGATTTTCTGACTGTCGGCAAGGAGCTCCTTGTAAAGATTGAGAGCCTGTCAAAACCGGTTATTGCAGCGATCAACGGCCTTGCACTGGCAGGCGGCTTTGAGATCCTTCTTGCATGTGACCTTGCAGTTGCAGTGGAAGATGCCATGATAGGCGACCAGCACATGAAGGTGGGGATGTTCGGCGCTGGCGGGACACCTTACAGGCTGCCTCTTTTAATAGGCATGAGGAGGGCAAAGGAGCTTCTTCTCACAGGTAAATGGATATCAGGTAAAGAAGCTGAAAGGATAGGGCTTGTTAACCGCGCTGTGCCTGCGAGTGAGTTTGAAAAGGCTGTAGAAGAGATGTCAGCAGAACTCGCAGACAAGAGCCCGACAGCTATGAGATTAACAAAATCATATATCAATAAATCCATAATGTCTGATGCTGATGTAAGGCTTGAGGCTGCAATGCTTTCTGCAATAGTCAATGATACATCAGAGGATCATAATGAGGCGCTCAAGGCATTTGGCGAAAAGAGAAAGCCGGAGTTTACGGGGAGATAAAAGAGAGGCACAAGGTGCAAGGCGCAGGGTGCAAGGAAAACCCAAAGAATAAAACCTTGCGCCTTGAGCCCTGTGCCCTGTACCTTGCACCGGATAATTATTGGTAAAATATTTGGAAAAAAATATGCAGTCAAATAATAAAGAAAATCTACAGGCTTTGTCTGGCTTAACCGTCCTTGACCTCAGCAGGTTTGCGCCGGGCCCTTTCTGTACAGGGATATTAGGCGATATGGGGGCAGATATAATCAAGATAGAAGAGGCGGGCAGGCCATCTGGAAGACGCGCCGAGAATGGAAAGGGGAAAGGTATGCCAGAGGTCAGGGAGTTTGCACCGCCTGATTCTCCATATGACCCCTCAAACAGAAATAAGAGAAGCATAGGTATAAACCTTAAAAGTGATGCGGGTCGGGAGATCTTTTACAGGCTTGCAAAAAAGGCCGATATTGTTGTTGAGGGGTTCAGGCCCGGCGTTACTGACAGGCTTGGCATAGGCTATGAAAAACTCAGGGAAATAAACAGGCGGATCATATACTGTGCAATAACAGGTTATGGCCAGGACGGCCCCTACAAATTTCTGCCAGGCCATGATGTAAACTATATATCACAGGCAGGTTATCTCGCTATTTTAAAGGAACCCAGGCTCCCCGGTAATCTTATCGGTGATATTGCAGGCGGCGGTATGCAGGCGGTTATTGGCATCCTTGCTGCTGTTATCGCAAGGGCGAAAACAGGTGAAGGGCAGTTTGTGGATATTTCAATCACAGATGGTGTAATAGCTCAGCTTGGTCCATACTTTGCGGCTTACTCCATGAACAAAAAGATGCCTGATGAGATAGACTTGGTAAGTACCGGTACAGTGCCTTTTTACAATCTTTATAGAACAAAAGATGGTAAGATGCTGGGCCTGGGCTGCTCAGAGCCCTGGTTTTATGTGAATCTGTGCAAGGCCATGGGTTGCGAGGAGATGATTCCTTATCAAGGCGAGGTTGAAAAATATGAAGAGATAACCGAAAGATTCTCTAAAATATTTCTTACAAAGACAAGGGATGAATGGTTTGATATCCTCACAAAATCTGATATTGCTGTAAGTAAAGTGCTCTCATTTGATGAACTTGCAGAGGACCCTCAGATTAAACACAGGGATATGATAGTTGAGCTGGATCATCCGGAACTGGGCAAGGTAAAACAGGCAGGTATCCCAGTAAAGCTCTCTGCCACTCCAGGGAGCATAAGGAAGTTTGCCCCTAAGCGGGGAGAGGATGCGGTTAATATCCTTTTAGAAACAGGATATAGTAAAGAGGAAATAGAAAAACTTGAAAAGGATGATGTGATTTATACCGGGGAAAAGGCATAGCAAAACACGCAAAGCGCATAGGGCAAAGTGCAAAGCACAACACGCATAGGGCAAAGCGCAAAGCGTATAAAAATTCTTTAGTATTTTTTACGCTATGCTCCATGCCCTCTGCGCTATGCAAATATTTTATTAAATATAAAACTCAAAACGGAGAACAATATGGATAAAAAACGTATACCAGTACAGGAAGGACTATTTATAGAGGCTGATCCCGGAACCGGGAAATCGTACCTGATCGGAAACAAGTGCAAAAAATGCGGCCTTACAGCATTTCCAAAGACCCCGGTCTGCCCGAGGTGTCAGATTCAGGATACCATGGAAGAAACCAAATTTGAAGGCAAGGGAACCTTAGACAGTTACAGCATTGTACAGGCGGCTCTGCCCGGATTTCAGCAGCCCTCTATCCAGGCATATATCAACCTTGATAATGGCCCCAAGATGTGGTCACTGGTTACCGGCTGCGAACCAACTGAAGGCTCCCTTAAACTTGGTATGAAGATGGAGATGGTCATAGACAAGATAAGGGATGACGAAGAGGGTAATGAACTGATCAGTTATCAATTTAAACCGGCCGGGAAATAAGGAGGAGATCATGAGAGATGTATCAATAATTGGGGTCGGGATGACCCGTTTTGGCAAGTTTGAAGATCGTGACATGAAGGACCTTGGCCGTGAGGCAGTATGGACAGCCCTGAATGATGCAGGTGTCGGTATAAAAGATATTCAAGTTGCATACGTTGCAAATGCAGTGGGTCAGCAGCTCACCGAACTCAAGGGAACAATAGGTCAGCATGTCCTGACATCAGCCGGTATCTTCGGGATACCGGTAATTAATGTGGAAAATGCCTGTACAGGCGGCTCCACTTCTCTGAGGGGAGCCTATTTGGAGGTCGCCTCAGGAAATGCAGATGTTGCCCTTGCAGTCGGTGTTGAAAAGCTCTTCTGCGGAGATTCAGCAAAATCGGCCCAGACAATGGCTGCCGGTACGATCTATGCGAAATTCGGTTTCATGTTTGTTGCCCTCTATGCGCTTCAGCTTAAAAAATGGATGGCAGCATCAGGCGCAACCAAGCTGCACTTTGCAAAGGTGGCGGCAAAGAATAAATATAATGGTTCTCTTAACCCTTATGCCCAGTTCCAGAAGGCAATGACAGTCGAGCAGATACTGGAGTCACGTGTTGTTGCAGAGCCTCTGACCCAGTTCATGTGTTCCACAATGGCGGATGGCGCAGCCGCGGCAATCGTATGCAGCAGCGATATCGCTAAAAAGATATCCCAAAAATACCCTATTCAGATAGCCGCATGTGAACTTGTATCTGGTACATATAATATACCGGGCGAGGAGCATGAAGAGATAACCACAAGGGCAGCCTTAAAGGCATATGAAAAGGCAGGAATAGGCCCGGAGGATGTTCAGGTGGTTGAGGTGCATGATGCTATGTCTCCGGCAGAACTGAGGATGTATGAAGAGCTGCATCTCTGTAAACCGGGTGAGGCAGGTATGATGATAGATGAAGGTCATACCACACTGACAGGCAGGATACCTGTTAACCCGAGCGGAGGCCTTGCTGCAAAGGGTCACCCCATATCCGCGACAGGCCTGGCCCAGGTATATGAGGTTGTTACCCAGATGAGGGGTGAGGCAGGAAAGAGACAGGTAACCAATAATCCCAAGGTAGGGCTTGTTGAAAATGCGGGCGGCTGGACAATGGATGATAATGCGGCCTGCGCGGTTACCATACTGAAGAAATAGGTTTACGGTTTACGGTATTCGGTTTGCGGGGGTTTTGTATTCCGCAGACCCCAAACCTCAGACCGTATACCTGATGGCCTGTGTATAATATTTTTAAATGTTAAATTGTGTGGAGGGAAAAATGGAGATTAAAAAAGTGGGAATAGTCGGTTGCGGTATTATGGGGTGCGGGATTGCCCAGGTATGTGCGCAGTCTGGCTACGATGTAATGGTAATGGATACCAAGAAGGAATATCTGGATAAAGGTCTTGCCACAATAGATAAGGTGCTTGCAAGGTCTGTGGAAAAGGAGAGGATCACTGCCGATGAAAAGAGCGCTATCCAGGCAAGGATCAAGGGGACACTCACACTGGATGATTTCAAGGATGTTGACTATGTTGTTGAGGCGGTTATCGAAGACCTGACAGTCAAACAGGATGTATTTAAGAAACTTGATAAGGTTTGTCAGCCCCACACCATCCTTGCCTCAAATACCTCGACCATAAGTGTTATCAATATTGCAGCTGCAACCAACAGGCCAGACAAGGTAATCGGCACACATTTTTCAAACCCTGTACCTCTCATGAAGGTGGTTGAGGTTATCAATGCCATCTCTACAACAGAAGAGACAACAAACATCACCAGGAAATTTCTGGAATCAATAGATAAGACAATGGTTGTATCAAAGGATGTGCCGGGCTTTCTTTCAAACAGGATTCTAACGCCATTCCTCTTAAATGCAGTGCGTATGGTAGAGGCAGGTGTTGGTACAAAGGAGGATATAGATACACTGATTACCCAGGGTCTCCGCCATCCAATGGGGCCTCTTACACTTCTTGATCTGATTGGTATTGATACAGTATATCGCGGCGCAATGACTATCTATGAAGAGATTAAAGACCCTCAGTACCTTCCACCCACACTGATGAAACAAATGGTTATTGCCGGGTGGCATGGAAGAAAGACAGGCAAGGGGTTTTACGAGTATAAATAAAAGCAAGGCGCAAGGCGCAGGGTGCAAGGCTCAGGGTAGCGGGCACAAGGTACAGGGCGCAAGGCGTGGGGAAGGGGATAAAATTATGGATAATTCAGAAGTAGTTGCCAGGTTAGCGGCTAAGGTTGAGGAGCTTGAACAAAAGGTTCAGGTGCTTGAAGATATTGAGGCCATTAAAAAACTCCAGAGGGCATACGGCTATTACCTGGATAAAATGATGTGGGATGAACTTGTTGATTGTTTTGCTGAAGATGGTTCTCTTGAACTTGCCCAGAGAGGTGTTTACATAGGGAAAAAGAACATAAGAAGATTAATGGACCTTATGCCTGACAGCCAGAATGGTATACAATACGGACTTCTTATGAACCACATGAACCTCCAGGGCATTGTAACTATTGATCCGGGCGGAAAAACCGCAAAGGGCAGGTGGCGCATGTTTGGCCAGGTAGGAAAATGGAAGGAAAAGGCATTCTGGGCTGAGGGCACATATGAAAACACCTATGTGAAGGAAGAGGGCATATGGAAGGCCAAATCCATGCATGTCTATACAACCTTTATGACACCCTTTGACAAGGGGTGGGGCAAGGAGTATGAGAACTTTATTCCGAAGCCAGACCCGAGCTGTCCGCCAGACCTGCCGCCTACCGAGGTATTTGGCGATTACCCGGATGTCTATATCCCTCCTTTTCACTATGTACACCCGGTAACTGGTAAACCGGTGGATACAAGGATAAAGGAAAAGACTAAGTAGGTTACCGGATAAGGATTAGGATTGATAAGATAAGACTCTTAATCTATGCTATTTAATAAGTTTACTTATATTGAGGTTTTATAAAAATGAAAGAACAGGAAAAACAGGTTGTAAAAATCTCTGATACAACAGGTTGCGAAACCGGAAAGACAAAGGAAGATGATATCTTCAAAACCCAGGAAATCAAGATTGAGGAAATGGCAATAGACGGTATATGCGGGGTATACTAAACTAAAACAACATTTTTTATGGTGGGGTATAATCCGCCGTCGCTAAAGCTATGGCGGGATAAGAACCGCACCATACGAATACTTGTACGGGCTATCGGTGGGGAGTGAATTTTGACCCATGGTGCACGGGGATGTAAAAATAAGGATTCACACAAAGACACGAAGCCACAAAGAAAAGGGTTTTACTTTTTTTAAAATCTTTGTGTCTTTGCGGCTTCGTGTGACACAATACATGCAACCTATCCCAGGTTTAAAATTATGAACACTAGGTACAAACTAGCCAAAGGATCACAGGTCAGGGAAGAGGATTTTGGGCTGCTTTTCTACAGGATGAACGGCCCCAGACTCTTTTTTTTATCTTCCGGTGATCTTTTAACCCCTGAATTTTTTGAAGGGGTTATGACCCTTGAAGAGTGGATGATACATAACTGCAGAAACGATGCCGGTGTGGCGAAGGTTTCAGAACTGGAAAAAATCCTTAGCCAGATGTCTCACAAAGGGGTGATCATTGAGTGCTGAAATGGCAAAAAAGGGGCTTCGTGCCCCTGTAAATGTTACATGGGAGATTACACTCAAATGCAACCTGCACTGTGTTCACTGCCTTTCCGGTTCAGGTGAGGCATCAAAGGATGAATTGACCACATCTGAATGCATGAGGCTCATTGATGAACTGTCAGCCATAAAGGTCTTTCAGGTCAATATCGGTGGAGGTGAGCCCTTTATCAGGGAGGATTTTCTTGATCTCCTTGATTACAGCCATAAAAAGGGCCTTGTTACATGTGTGAGCACAAACGGCACACTGATTGATAACACTATTGCCAGACGGCTTGCAAAAATGGAGATGCTTTACCTTCAGGTCAGCCTGGACGGTGTTGATGAGGCGACAAACGACACCATTCGTGGTAAAGGCACATACAGAAAGATAATTAACGCAATTGAAACCCTCACAGCCAATAATGTAAAGTTCAGCATCAATACAGTCCTCACGCGCACCAACTTTGAACAGCTTGAAAGCCTGCGGGATATGGCAGGGAAATATGGCTCAGAACTTCGTGTTTCACGTTTCAGGCCTTCTGGCAGGGGAAAGGCCAGCAAGGCCGATTTAGGCCCCACAGCCGAACAGCTTGAATACTTTGCTGCATGGCTTGAAGGACATGATCTTGTGAAGACAGGTGATTCTTTCTTCTGCCTCACCTCGGATCACAGGAGGGAAAAGGGGCTTGACATGTGCGGGGCAGCAAAGATGACATGCTGCGTCTCTCCAGGCGGTAATGTTTATCCATGCGCCTTTATGCAGGAGCCGCCTTTTTATTCAGGCAATGTGAGGAGAGAATCGATCAAGAAGATATGGGATAATTCATTAATATTTAAACAGTTCAGGAATATCAATGTGAAATCCTGCATGACGTGTTACCGCTTTGAGGTATGCAGGGGCGGTTGCCCTGCAATGGCATATCATACATATCACGATATCAATATGCCTGACCCTGAGTGTCTTGTTAACCTGAAGGCTGGGACAGGGATTACCCTGTAGAGGGTACAGCCATGTTTGACCGTTTATTTACGCCTCTTGCTCTCGGAAAGACCATCATACCAAACAGGGTATGTTTTCTGGCCCACAGGACAAATTTCTCAAAACGCGGTGAACTGAACGAAAAGCACCTGGCATATTATACAAGAAGGGCAAAGGGCGGGTGCGGCCTTATTATCCTTGGCGAACTCTGCATTCACCCTGATAACAGGCCCTGGGGATCCCTTGTAAATTTTTATGATCCATCAGTTATAAGGCAGTTCAGAAAACTTACTAATGCTATCCATTCACATGGGTCGCTCATCTTTGCCCAGCTCATTCACCACGGGTTTCAGAGTAGCGGCGCCATAACAAGAAAAGAGGTCTGGGGCCCGTCAGCAAATTCCGATATAAGCTTCGGGGAGGTATCAAAACCCATGGAGATCGAGGACATCCATGAGGTGATAGAGGCCTTTGCAAATGCAGCATTGATTGCAGGGGAAGCTGGCTTTGATGGCGTTGAGATAGACATGGGCGCAGAATCACTCATAAGGCAGTTTCTCTCTCCACTTACAAATCACCGTGAAGATGAATATGGCGGGAATCTCAACAACAGGATGAGGTTTGCCACAGAGGTTCTTGAAAAGATAAAGTCAAAAGCAGGAGAGGATTTTGCTATTGGCGTCAGGCTCTGTGTTGATGAAAAGTTCTGGGGGGCCATTACACCTGAAGAATCAAAACAGTACGCTAAAACCTTTGAGGAAAGGGATCTTGCCTCATACATAAATACAACAGTAGGCACATATTACAGCCTTTATATGTCCATGGCATCCATGCATACACCGCCAGGTTTTGCAATAGAGGCCGCTGAACTTTTAAAAAAGAATGTCAGGATGCCGGTTATTGCAAGTCATCAGATAACCTCTCCAAATATGGCGGAGGATATCCTTGAAAAAGGGCAGGCAGATGCAGTCGGTTTTATCAGGAACCTGATATGCGACCCGGATATGATCAAAAAGGCAAAGGAAGGCCGAATTAAAGATATACGATATTGCGTAAGGGACAACAAGGGGTGCATTGGCAGGGTTAACAATAAAAAGCAGATAGGCTGCATACAGAACCCGGAGGTAGGGTTTGAAGGAAACATAAAAACTGCTGTGCCAGGAAAAGACTTTATACGAAAAAGGGTTGTTATAATCGGCGGAGGGCCTGCAGGGCTTGAGGCGGCAAGGAGAGCAGCAGAAAGAGGCCATGATGTAAAGGTATTTGAAAAGGAGAAACAGACGGGAGGTCAGATAAATCTGATAAAAAAAAGACCCAGGCGTCAGGGCATGGGGGCGATTATTACATATCTCATGCGCATGGCAGAGAACCTTAAAATCCCCATTATTACCGGAATCGAAGTAACTGTGGAGATGGTGCTAAAGGAAAGCCCTGATGCTGTTATTGTGGCAACCGGAAGCTATCCCCGTGTGAAACCGGTGCCCGGTAACTATGCCCCACCATTTGTTCTTAATGTATGGGAAGTGCTTCAGGGTGAATATCCGATAGGCGAAAATATTCTTTTCATAGATGAAAACGGCGGGCACCATGCGGCTGCCACTGTTGAATACCTTGCTGACCAGGGAAAAAAAGTCCACATGGTTACCAGCGATCTTTTTATCGGTATAGAGCTTTCACCCCTTGGTGATCTTTCCATTACAAGGCAGAGGTTGCTCCAGAAGGGGGTTACATTTGCATCAGACCTGCGCATAGAAGAGATCATCGGCATAAAGGCAAGATTTACTGATATCTACACCAACATGCCAGTGATACTTGAGGGGTATGATACAATAATCCTTGATATGGGAAACAGGGCTGATGACAGATTATACATGGGGTTAAAGGGTAAAATAAAGGAGCTTTATCGCATCGGAGATTGTGTTGCGCCAAGGGGCATTGATATGGCCTTTCTTGAGGCAAGAAGGGTGGGGGAGATCATATGAGTGAATTTAAATATCTCTTCAGCCCGCTCAAGATAGGGAGTGTTGTTGTCCCTAACCGCATCCATTTTGCCGCACATATGACTAACTTCGGTGAGGATCAGCGTATAAGCGACAGGCACATATTCTACTATACCGAAAGGGCAAAAGGGGGTTGCGGCCTTATAACAACCGAGGAACTCACAGTTCATCCCTCCGATCATGCCTATGACAGGCTTGTGGATGCATTTAAGCCTGAGGTGGTTCAAGGGTATAAAAGACTTACCTACGCAATACATCAGTATGATACAAAGATATTTGCGCAGCTCAACCATAATGGGATGCAGGCAGACGGCACCATATCAAGGCTCCCTGTATGGGGGCCATCTCCGGGGTCTGATCCCCTTTTCAGGGAGACATGCAAGGAGATGGAGATAGCGGATATAAAGGAGTGCTGTGAATTCTATGCCAGAAGCGCTGTCTATGCTGTTGAAGGGGGCTTTGATGGAATAGAATTACAGCTTGGTCACAGCTCGCTTATCAGGCAGTTTTTATCCCCTGCCACAAACCATAGAGAGGATGAATATGGAGGCAGCTTTGAAAACCGCATGAGGTTCTGTCTTGAGGTGATAGATTCTGTGAGAAGGGCGGTGGGTGAGGGCTTTACACTGGGCATAAGGCTTAATGCAGATGAGATGCACCCCAGGGGTGGAATTAACCTTGAGGAGGCAAAAAGGATAGCTGTGCGTGTTGAAGAGGCAGGCCAGATCAACTTTATGGACCTGAGCCTGGGTACATTTCATAATCTCTTTCTGGTTGAAGGCTCCATGCATACACCGCTAGCCTACACAGTGCCTCTTGCATCGGCCATTCGATCGGTTATCTCACTCCCTGTCTTCTGCACCAACAGGATAAATGACCCGCACCTGGCAGAGAATATCCTTGCAGATGGTCAGGCGGATATGATCGGCATGGTAAGGGCGTTAATCTGCGACCCTGAACTTCCCAACAAGGCAATGGAGGGGAGATTTGAAGATATCAGACAGTGCATTGCATGCAATCAGGGGTGCATTGCACGTATGGGACTTGGCTATTCACTTGGATGCCTGCAAAATCCTGCGGTGGGTCTTGAAGAGACTATGGGAATCGGTAAGCTAAAGAGATGTGAAAAGCAGAAAAAGGTAGTTATAGTTGGCGGAGGCCCTGCCGGGCTTGAGGCGGCAAGGATCGCTGCCCTTCGTAAACACCAGGTTGTACTTTTTGAAAAGAATGAAGAGCCCGGGGGCCAGAATCTTATTGCAGGAAAGGCAGCAGGAAGGCAGGAGATTACAGGTGTTACAAGGTGGTTACTGAGCCAGGTCAATAAGCTTGAAATAGATATAAGGCTTGGAGCGGAGGCAACCGCTGAAACAGTGCTGGCTGAGAATCCGGATGCTGTAATTATCGCTACCGGCTCAATGCCCAAGGAGCATCCCTTTCAGGGTGAATACTCTTCCCCTCAGGTGGTTAGTACTGTGCAGGTATTAAAGGAAGAGGTTGAGGTTGGCAAAAAGGTGCTTCTTATAGATAATGATGGCCACCATCAGGCCACAGGCACAGCAGAATACCTGGCTGACAGGGGAAAAGATGTGCATATAATCACCTCATCCCTTTTTACTGGCGGTAACCTTGGCCCCTTGCAGGATCTCTTCTTAACAAGAAAAAGACTTGCGGAAAAGGGTGTAACCTTCACACCTGATATAGCTGTGCTTGAGATACAGGGCACAGTTGTGAAGGGGCTTCATGTATATTCAAATCAGATGATGGATTTTACAGGGTATGACACCATTGTGCTTGCGGTTGGCAATACCTCATGCGACCAGTTGTATTTTGCACTTAAGGGCAAGGTAAAAGAGCTTTACCGGGCAGGGGACTGTGTTGCCCCCAGAAAAACAGACATGGCCATAGTAGAGGGCCACAGGCTAGGAAGGCAAGTTTGACAGTAAACAGAGACATATGGATACTCGCTACTCACACAGGTGATGCTGTTGATGAGACCACCTTTGGCCTGATAGCAGAGGCAAGGGATATTATAAGCAGGGAAGGTGGAAGCGGCAGGGTGACTGCTGTAATCATGGGTATACCTGAAGATGCTGCTTTTGCCTCATTAAAAAATGGTGGCGCTGACAGGATTATCCATATAAGGCATGAGTCTCTGAACAGGTATAATGGCGAGCTCTTTGCCAGTCTGTTATTTGATCTTGCTAATGGACGCAGTTTATCATGCATCCTTTTAGCCCATAATGAAGGGAGATCAGACCTTGCACCCAGGCTCTCTGCAATGATGAATAGCGCACTAATAACACGCGCAATGGCGATCAGTTTTGATAAAGAGAATAGAGCTGTTGCAATAAGGCCGGTATCAAACGGGTATCTTTTTGAAGAGGTGGTAATAAACACTGATAATCCTCCGGTTATTTCATATCTTCCATCAGTGTTAAGCGCTGTAAATCCTTATAAAGGGCCGGTAGATACACCTGTAGAGATAATATCCCCGGAGATTGATGAGTGTGCCCTCAGTGCAAGGGTAATAAAGGTAATTAAATCAGCTCCTGAAAATCTATCAATAGAAGATGCGAGTATTGTTGTGGCAGGGGGCCGTGGAGCAGGCAAGGGCGATGCGTTTAATATTCTCCATGAGTTGGCAAGGGAGATAGGGGCATCGGTTGGCGGTACAAGGCCTGTGATTGATTTACAGATATTACCATTTGAGAGGCAGATAGGCCAGACCGGTAAGACCATTGCGCCTGATCTTATAATTAATTGCGGTGTATCCGGGGCAAATGAGTACAGCGCTGGCATGGAAAAGAGTAAGAATGTGATATCCATAAACAAAGACCCAAGGGCAAGGATATTCAGGTTTTCTGACCTTGGCGTTGTGGGTGATTTAAATGAGATTGTTCCTCTTTTGATTGAGAGGGTAAGGGAAGTTAAGGAAGAGTAAATAGGGTTCGAGGGAAAGACTCTAAGTTTAATGATGCAGGGTGGGATTTTATATCCCACCTGATAAAGGTCGGGAGTAAATCCCGACCCTACGAAAAACAAAGATATCTTATATGCTATGAATAATATTTGTTTAAAAAAATTCTATTTACTGATTGCTATTGTATGGCTTATGCCTTGTAGCATTTTTGCCTATGAAATGAGTGACTGTATCTCATGTCACAGTGAAAATCCTGAAAGCGGTATACCTCAAATATTAATTGCAGAGTTCAAGGCATCCATCCATGGGTCTATGATGACATGCGCTGAATGTCATTCCTACATAGAAGAGGGTCATGAGGCCGGTGATGTGGATGAAAAGGTAAACTGCAATATGTGTCACCAGCAGGCGAATCTGCACGGGGCAACAGCAAATGCAGGATCAAGGCCTGAATGTTATACATGCCACACAAAACACAGCATTCTTCCCTCGCATTTTGAAAAATCCACAGTTAACAGGGCGCACCTTGAAGAGAGATGCAGCGAGTGTCATGAAGCACAGTATGGCAAAAGCGTTTATATGAAGGGTTTTACATCTTTCAGGATCAGGTCGCATAAAAAAGAGGATTTTAGCAGGGAGTTTAATGAGACAAACTGTATTGGCTGTCATCAGGGTATGGCAATACATGGAACAGCAGAAAAGATTTCAGCGGATGACTGCGCGAAGTGTCACATGAAGGACAATAAAAATGCCATGATGGGCAGGTTTCATGCTGCTGCCAATTCCGGTCTGTCAATCAATGGTCTTTCTATAATCACCCAGATATTATTACTTGGTGTGCTAATCCTTGTTATAAGGTTTATCGTAAAAGCCCCATGGAAACAGTGCAAAAGGGGGAAATTTTAAGATGCTTACATCATTAGATCTTTTTCTCCTCTCCCTTGCCATTGTTATTATGGGCATTGGCTTTTCCCGGATATTCACCACCATACGTTCAGGCAGGCAGGAAAAATGTGAGAAGAAGAGGGGCTTTCTTATAGCCTATCTGCTTAACCATAAAACCATACTCAGGAAACCATTTGCTGGCATACTCCACATGGTGGTGTTCTGGGGATGTGTACTGCCTATAATCATCATTATACTGGCACAAACCTGGCTGATAATGCCCGGACTTTTATCATCCATAATCTCTGTGCTGCTTGATATTGTGGGTATACTGTTTCTTGCTGCCGCTATCATATTTTTTATAAGACGCTCAATATCAGAAGAGACACTCGGCCCAAAACTAAGCCGTTTACCCATTCTTATACTGATAATAATTCTCATTACCGGGTTTCTGGCTGAAGGCATAAGGCTTAGCATTGTTAACCCTGAAAATATCTGGGTCTCTCCTGTTGGCTATTTGTTATCCTCCTTTTTGCCTGCATCACCTTTGTTGATGCAGATCATGATAAGGATACACCTTTATTCAGTCATGCTTATGATAGCCCTTATCCCCTTTACCTTTTTTAGACACCTTATAATTTCTCCCCTGAACACAATTTGGAAAAAACAGGGTAACAGGGGAGAATTGAGGCCCGTGTTATCTGAAGATTCCCCTGGCGCAAACCATATCAGTGAATTTTCATGGAAGCAGCTCCTTGAGACTGAATCATGTGTTTCATGCGGAAGATGTGAAGAGAGCTGCCCTGCCTTTATCTCAGGGAAACCCCTTTCACCCAGGAAGATAGTAAGGGCAATCCATGAAATTGCCATATCAGGCAAAAATATATCTCTTGGTTCGCGTATCTCACCTGATGAGATATGGGCATGCACCACCTGCATGGCATGTGTGGAGGCATGCCCGGTCTATACGGTGCCGCTGGATAAGATAGTAGAATTGAGACGGCATCTCACCATGGGTAAAGGTGAACTGCCATTAGAGGCCCGTCCAATGATAAGGGCGCTTGAACTTTATGGAGATGTAAACGGCAGGGGCGCATCTCACAGGGCGGACTGGGCAATGAACAGGGGGGTAAAGACGATTGGGCCGGATGAAAAAGAGGTTGAAATAGTTATCTGGACAGGCTGTTCAGGGGCCTTTCATCCCAGGTATCAGGATGTCTCAAGGGCGCTCGTCACCATACTCCAAAAGGCTGGCATTAACTTCAGGATACTGGGAGCAAATGAATTGTGCTGTGGTGACCCAGCCCGAAGGCTTGGAGATGAGGAGCTGTTTATAAGTTTAGCAAAGAAGAATCTTAAGACCTTAAGGGAGCATAATGTAAACAGGATAATAACACTTTGCCCTCACTGTTTTAACACCCTTAAAAACGAATATCCGAAGATAGAAACTGAGAGTCTCCACAGGTTTGAGGTATTACATGCAACTCAGTATGTGATGGGGCTCATAGAAAAAAATATTATTAACCCGGTCTATCCTCTTCAAAAAATGGTCACCCTGCATGACCCATGCTATCTTGGAAGGGCCAATAATATTTATGAACCTTTAAGGGGCATAATAAACAATATCCCCGGTGCAGAGATAAAAGAGCTTGAAAGATCCCGTGAAAAGGGCTTCTGCTGCGGTGGGGGCGGAGGCGGGATGTGGCTCCATGAACACCCTGGCAAACGAATAAATCTAATAAGGTCTGAAGAGATCGTTGAAAAGGGTATTGATATGGTGTGCACCGCCTGCCCCTATTGCCAGACCATGATCAGCGATGGCATAAATGGGTTGGAGCTTGAAAGAGCGCCACAGGTGCTGGATATAATAGAGGTGTTAGAACGGGCGTTGGGGTAAAAGAAAGGTGCAGGGCGCAAGGC
>JAFGFM010000084.1 GCA_016931115.1 Deltaproteobacteria bacterium
AGATCGCCTGGAACTTCATGAAGCATTTTGCTCGTGATCCTGAGACCGGTAAATTGCTGTATACACCTCTTAAAATGGCGCCGTGGCGCTAGGGTGATAACGAACCTAATAGACCTGAAGATCGATGTAACAGAGAAAAAGATTATGAAATAGCCTGGAAGTAGTTTAAAAGACGGTTTAAGGCAAAATAAAACCCTATTCAAACCTTTTCTTGAAATAGTTGACAAAATAACTATAATTAGTACAATTGTCAACCAAGGAGGTGAGGCCATGATAAATAAATTTGGAGAAAGATTAAGCGCCGCTAGAAAGATGGCGGGTTTAAGTCTGGATGCGCTTGCTCAAAGAGCCGGGGCTATTGTGACCAAACAGGCTATAAGTAAATACGAGAAGGGTATGATCAAACCAGGGAGTGATGTCTTACTTGCCCTTGCAAATGCCCTTAATGTTAAGGTGGATTTTTTCTTTCGTGCTTCTAATATTGATGTTGAAGGAATAGAGTTCCGAAAACGATCCCGGCTGGCAAAGAAGGAAGAAGACAGGGTTAAATATAAAACCATTGAATTTGTCCAAAAGTATCTTGAAATTGAAGAAATTCTGGGTCTCACTCCATCATTTAAAAACCCGGTTACTCAGAATTATGTTAAAAACTATGAAGATATCGAAAAAGCAGCTGCTGAAATCCGGAAAAAGTGGAAGCTTGGAAATGGACCTGTTCCCAATTTGATTGAGCTTCTGGAAGATAAGGGATTTAAGATATTTGAGATGGATGCTGATGAGCAGTTTGATGGTCTTTCCGGGTTTGTTGAAGGGAAAAAGATACCGGTAATAGCTATTTTTAAAAAAAGTGAACCTGTCCGCAAGAGGTTTACCATTGCACATGAGTTGGGTCATCTTCTACTTGAATTTCCTGAGGCAAAAAAAGAGTCCCCGGAAAAACTCTGTCATGCCTTTGCCGGGGCACTGCTACTACCCAGGGAGGTGATGATTGAAGAACTATGGGAAAAGCGCAGCAGGATTACCGAATGGGAACTTATGAAAATAAGAGGTCTTTATGGTGTATCCATGCAGGCTATTATGGCAAGGGCATTTCACCTTGGGATTATTACTGCAAATGTCTATCGGCAATTTAATATCTTTGTTAACAAAAACGGCTGGCGAAAATCAGAACCGGGCGTTTATGAAGGCATTGAAGAAGCAAACCGCTTTAAACAACTTGTGATGTATGCGGCTGCCGAACAGATCATAAGCTTTAGTAAAGGTGCAGAACTTTTTAACCAGTCTTTGGGTGAGTTCGAGAAGGAGGTTCGTGTGGTTTCATGATCCTTCTTGTTAATGATGCCAATATCCTTATTGACCTTCTTAAGACCTGTCTGATTGACCAGTTCTTTGGCCTGCTATATGATTTTCATGTTTCGGATTTTGCTGTTAATGAGATTCATGAAACAAATGTGGTTAAACTGGATACTTTTATTAAGGACAAAAGACTGATCAAATGGAATTTCAATTTTAATGAATTGCTTGAGATTCAATCTTTGGAAATAAAATACAAAAAGCTTAGTATCTCTGACTGCTCATGCCTCTACCTGGCGGGAAGACTTACTGCAACATTATTAACAGGTGATTCTGTACTGCGCAATGTTGCGAAGAAAAATGGAATTACTGTGCACGGCATACTCTGGGTTTTTGATGAACTGGTTAAGCATAATCGAATTTCGCCTGAAAAAGCCTGTAAAAAACTTAAGAACCTTATTGAAATAAATCCAAGATTGCCTGAGGATGAATGCCTTAAGAGAATGAATAGATGGAAAAAAGGACCTTCATAATATGATACCATCAGTACTGGCTCAGCATGTTGAAAAGGGTGTAAAAGATTTCCTTAGCTCCACCTTCCCTGTTACAACTTCCTTTTTTAATTTGCTTGATCGTTTTCTCAATATAACTTCTGAAAAGCAGCAATAACAAGTTGGTTACTAGTTTTTCTTTTATCACTTTTTGTTTTTGAGATTGAAGATTTTTATGGGTGGAGGGGGCGTTCATGCAGAACGTGAAATAAAATAGAAATACACGCTCTGGCCAGTGGGGCAATCCATAAAAAACTAAGAAACACTGTGAAATAGGGGCAGTACCTCAAAATTTCAATTGAGTTGGATAAAAGCTAACAGGTTAAAAGGTCTTTCAGAAAAAGTATTACAGAACCCTTGATTTTGAGTTTGATCGCTGTGTGGGCGGTTTTTACAGTATAAGCACTTTTCATCATTTATTCTATTTCTGCCCTGGCTGGATCGTGGTTTGGAAAGAGGGCCCAGGCGCTTGTCCACCATAGCTTTAGCGACGGTGGGCTGTGCCTACGTTATTTGATACTCTCCTTACAGGGGCGTGGATGATCAATATTTTTTAAGTTGCTCCTTACTGCATTTCTCCCAGAGCTGGTATGTAATCTGACGTCTATCTCACCAGGTAATAGTTGTCTGTTAATGGTATTATCTGGTAAATGATGTCAAATAATATTAATAAAAAAATAGATTGCGAGAATAAAGAGATAATAATTGACAAAAAATGACCACAAAAGATAATTATGAATAAAAAACATTTCGAGGTAATTATGAGATTCAGGAGATACTTTACCAACCTGGTATTTTATATATCTATTTTTACTATTTCGGCCCTGGCGTCAGGGGAAGATAATTTAATTACCATGTCCACAACAACAAGCACAGAAAACTCCGGCCTCCTTGATGTGCTGCTACCCGCATTTACCGCTGATACCGGTATCAAGGTAAAGGTAATTGCCAAGGGGACCGGCGCAGCTGTTAAGGATGGGATGGATGGCAATGTGGATGTTATATTTGTCCATGCAAGGGAACTCGAGGACAGGTTTGTTGCGGAAAAATACGGTGCATACAGGCTGGATGTCATGCATAATGATTTTATTATTCTCGGTCCAGCAAATGATCCTGCTGCTGTAAGGGGCATTAAAGAGGCCTCTTTTGCACTCAAAAAGGTGGCAGAAAAAGGCGCTGTTTTTATATCAAGGGGTGACGACAGCGGCACGCATATTAAGGAACAGGAGATATGGAATGCCTCCGGCGTTAAAATGAAAAGTAAAATGATGGAAATTGTCTCAAATGGTAAAAAAAAGAATATCTCATACACATATCCTGAAGGCAATGGTGAATGGTACTATTCCATTGGGCAGGGGATGGGTAAAACACTCACCTATGCCGAAGAAAAACAGGCGTACACCCTGACAGACAGGGGCACCTATCTGAAATATAAGTATGGAAGAGCTGAAGGGCTTGATCTTGAGATAATGGTTGAAGGGGACCCTGATCTGTTTAATCCATACGGAATAATACCCGTAAACCCTGAAAAATACCCTCATTTGAAATTTAAGCAGGCGGATATATTTGCCAAATGGCTTGTATCTGAAAAGGGCCAGAAGATTATTGCTGACTATAAAATAGAGGGAAGAGAGGCATTCTTCCCGGATGTGATAGGTCCGAAATAGATAACCACCTCTAATCTTGCTGATAACCTTATAAATTCTCATCACAATTCATAGTATTATCACTGATATTAAATAAAAAATATGCATATGTTAAAAATAGTATATATTATTGTTGACGAATGTATTTTTTATATTATAAATGCCCTTTATAAAACTAAATATCTGAATAGATAAATTCAATATTTTGTATGTTTAAAAAGTCATATGTAAGACTAGAGAATGAGTGTTCGCTTTATTAAGAGGAGGATAATGATGAACAAAAGTGCTGTCAGATTAATTATTGTTGCCTTGTTTTTATTTTTAACTGTTTTTTTTACCCTGCCATGTGCGTCAGCAGAAACAGAATCTATTTCTGTGTTTGTGGGTGCGGCTAACAAACCCCCAATGGAAGAGATAGGCCGTGAATTTGAATTACGCGAAGGCATAAAGGTGCACATGACATTCGGCGGATCAGGTACGCTCCTATCTCAGATAGAGCTTTCCAAACAGGGAGAGGCATATCTTCCGGGGTCACCAGACTATATTATTATAGGTGAACGAAAAAAACTCCTGATAGAAAAAAGCGAGAAGATTATTTCATACCTTGTTCCGGCTATAATAACACCCAAAGGGAATCCGGCCAATATAAAAGGCCTTGAAGACCTGACAAGGCCGGGCGTGCGTGTGGGTATCGGCAACCCCGAGAGTGTCTGCCTTGGGCTTTATGGCATAGAACTCCTTGAGAAAAACAATCTTTTAAGGCCGGTGCTCAAAAATGTGGTGACCTTTGGCGCAAGTTGTTCCAAAACCGCTAACCTTGCCGCATTAAACCAGGTTGACGCCATACTTGGCTGGAGGGTCTTTCATTACTGGGACCCATCAAGGATGGAACTTGTATTACTTAAGCCCGAACAGATTCCGAGGATTTCATATATATCAATATCTATCCCTGTTTACACAAAGGATATGGAGCTCTCTAAAAAATTCCTCGAATTTGTTACTTCTCCAACCGGGCAGGCCATATATGAAAAGTATGGATATTTAACATCCATGGACGAGGCAAAGAAATTTTCACCAGGCGCCTCTATTGGTGGCGAGTATCAGCTTTCAAAGGAGTATTTTGATACGATTAAAGATACCATGTTAAAAGATTAAGGTAAAATAGGTGAATAAGCTTTTTGATATTATCATCTGGGGGACAGGGGCATTATTAATACTTGCCTTTCTCTCCCTCTTTGCCGGTATGCTCGCAGAGCTGGCGCAGGGTGAGGTTGTAAAATCACCCGATATGAACAAGATATGGTTTGCCGTGAGGCTTTCGCTGTATACCGCAACCATAGCATCTATAGCAGCTATAATAGTATCAATACCTGTTGCATACCTTTTTTCAAGACACAATTTTCTATTCAAGAATTTTTTTGATACGCTTCTTGACCTTCCCATTGTGCTTTCCCCAATTGCCCTTGGCGCCATGCTCCTCATATTTTTCAATACGCCTGTTGGGAAGCAGATCAATAATCTATTTGGTCCCTTTGTCTTTGAGGTAAAGGGTATTATGCTGGCCCAGTTCTTTGTTGTTGTGGGGCTTTCCATCAGGCTCTTAAAGGCGGCCTTTGACGGCATAGATGTGGAATATGAAAATATCGCCCGAACACTTGGCTATGGAAAGCTGAGGGTTTTTTTTCATGTGCTGATGCCACTCGCTAAAAAGGGCATCATATCCGCCATGCTCCTTACATGGGGAAAGGCAATGGGTGAATACGGCGCCACGGTTACCCTTGCTGGCGCAACAACATTAAAGACCGAGACGATTCCTGTTGCGATCTCCCTAAGTTTTGAGTCTGTGGATATCACAAGCGCCCTTGTATTTATAACGATCCTTGTTGTCATATCCTTTGCCATCCTGTTTTTTGTAAGGAGCTTTCAGGGGAAAGGTATATGACAGATCCGCACCTCAAAATAGAATCGCTCAATCTGGGCCTAGGGGGATTTTCTCTCAAAAATATCAACCTCTCCTGTGCAAAATCGGAATATCATGTGCTCCTGGGGCCGACCGGAAGCGGTAAATCATCTCTCATGAAAACCATTCTGGGCTTTCATATACCTCACAGCGGGGCTATTTTATTTAATGGCCGTGATATAAGTAAAGAGCTTCCTGAAACCAGAAATATGGGATATGTGCCCCAGAACTACTCCCTGTTCCCCCACCTTAATGTGGAAGGCAATATCAGGTTCGGCCTCCGTGTTCGTAAAAATTCTCTTGCAAAGGATGATGCTGTTGTTGACCGGCTTTGCAGCACACTCAACATAAGCCATCTGAGACAGAGAAAGATAGCATTTCTTTCAGGAGGAGAGCGGCAGAAGGTTGCCATTGCAAGGGCGCTGGCCATACAGCCGGACATGATCCTGCTTGATGAACCATTTTCATCTATAGACGAAGGCGCAAAACGTAATCTCTGGATTGAATTAAAGCAGATGATGAATGATGTTGGTATAACCGCATTTCATATCACCCATAATCTTGAAGAGGCATATACCATGGGTGAAAGGCTCTCTGTACTCATAAATGGAGAATTGCTTCAGAATGGCCCCAAAAATGAGATCTTTGACAGGCCCTTAACAAAAAGTATAGCCCGGTTTCTTAACTACAGGAATATCTTTGAAGGCATTACCGAGGATGCTGACAGCGGTACAAAGATTAATACAGACCATTTTAACATTATGGTGTCACGCAGGCTGCCTCATAATAAAAAGATAAGCTTCTGCATAAGACAGCAGGATATAAAGGTGATTAAAAAGGATGAAGAGGTGAAGGAGTCTTTAAAAAGAAATAGATTTTCAGGAAGGATAATAACACTTTTCACCATGCCTGAATATTGCCTTATGAATTTTAGAATTACAAATAGCCCCATGCCCCATGATTTTGAGCTCAAATTCCCGAGGTACATAATTGAAAGACAGAAACTTTACCAGGGCATGGAGATCGATGTGGCAATGTGGGAGCCAAATATTATTATATTTGATGAGTAATATATTTATATCCCTTTATTAATCAGGGATATTTGAAATCTTAAACACAGGAACTGCTTGTGAACTTCATTTATGTAAGGAGGATTGTTTTAAAATGTTTTCTATCGTTAATCATATTTCTAAAAAATTGTTTTCATTAATTAATCTATATAGGGTTAAATCATGTTTTATTGTATGTTTGCTTTTATTAGTAATGATAACCCCTCAGGGATGGGCTGATCAGAAAGATGATAAGTTCAGTTTCGATGGAGAGGTGAGGCTGCGTTATGAATTAATGGACGGGTTTAATGCCAAGGCATATGGTGAAGCTGTAAAAGCAGGTGAAAGCCATGACGGCTTCTTCCTTAGCCGTATAAGGCTGGGAATGACATATAATGTTAATTCAAATTTTCTATTAAAGATTTCAATGCAGGATGCAAGGGCATTTGAATGGGGTTTTAATGACAGCGACTGGTACAACAGGGAGTTCGGCATGGAAAACAATCCCCAGAAGGATCACTTTGAACTATACCATACCTATCTGCAGCTCTCTAATATTAATGGGCTGCCACTGGTAATGACCATAGGCAGACAGAAGATCGCCTATGGCGACAACCGGGTATTTGGCCCTGGAGAATGGGGAAATTCAGGGAAATGGGTATGGGATGCGGCAAAGTTTTCTTTTACAAAAGGCGACCATTTTGTGGATATCTTTTATGGCGGCAACATGCTTCATGACCCGAATAAATTCTCCCTGTCCCACAGGTGGGGATATGAGGCCCTTGGCATATACGGCCACTACGCATGGAAAAAAGGCGGCATAGAGCCAATACTGGCCTATAAACATAATGATAATGGAAACGCAAGCTACCAAAGCCTGAAACATTATTATGCCGGGTTTCGTGTGTATGACGATGATGTGGCAGGTTTTTTCTATAATGGAACATTTATCAGGCAGCTTGGCGAACAGGTGACTGTGAGTGGTGTAAAGCGGGATGTTGATGCATATGGCTGGCATCTTGATGCAGGGTATGGCTTTAAGATGTTTGGCGAAAAGGCAAAAATAGGCACAGCCCTTTCATACGCTACTGGCGATAACTCATCCACTCAGGATATCGAGAGGTTTGACGGTGTATTCGGGGCAACTGATAACTTTTACGGACGGATGAATCTTATGTCATGGTCAAATCTGAAGGACTCGGAGATATTCTTTATCTTTGCGCCCATTAAGAATCTAAAGATCAAGACTGAATACCACCGGTTCTGGATGGAGGATAAAGGTGATAAGTGGCGCCAGTATGTGAATGGGGCATTAGTAAATGAGGATCACCTGGGCGATGAGTTTGATATAGTTGTCACTTATGATCACACCAAAAAATTCCAGTTCCAGACCGGGTATGGCCATTTTTGGCCCGGTGATTTTATTAAGCAGAATATCCTCTCAGGCAGAAGTTCTGACTGGTTCTTTTTGCAGAGTGATCTTAAATTTTAATGAGCCAATTTTGCATGAATCATATTAAAATGGAAAATGGAGAAATCAAAAATGTTTAAAATACAAATGAGCCGAAGAGACTTTATAATGAAAACCGTGACAGGGGCGGCTGGTATTGTTGCGGCCCCTTACTTGACGCTTAATGTGTTTGCAAAGGGAAAGGATAAACCCATAAGAATAGCAGTTGAGTTTAACAGCCATGCTGTTCCCGCATATGTGGCCATTGATAAGAGGATGTATGAGGCAGAAGGTCTTAATTTTACCACATATAAAAGCTATGCGACAGGCGCATCCCTGGCTGCAGGGCTCACAAGGGATGATATTGATGCGGCATATATCTGCCTCATACCTGCAATGAACCTGTATGCAAACGCAGGTGTGCCAATAAAGGTTTTGTGCGGAACACATTTGTATGGCTATGGCCTGGCAGTAAACCCCGAAAAGGTGCACTCTGTCAAAGACCTTAATAACCCCAATATCAGGATTGGCGGCCTGGGGGAAGGGACCTCTGTTGATATCATTATTCATAAAACAATAGAAAGGTTTGACCTGGATGAAAAGGCAATCCTTTCA
Organism: Deltaproteobacteria bacterium; assembly: GCA_016931115.1. Classification (GTDB taxonomy): domain Bacteria; phylum Desulfobacterota; class DSM-4660; order Desulfatiglandales; family HGW-15; genus JAAZBV01. The sequence continues at coordinate 8,565 of JAFGFM010000084.1, forward strand.
AGGGTCAGGCGCATGTCTCCGCCAAAGGTTATTTTTGCAGTAAAGGCTGATCAGCTTGATGCGGTTTTTCTGCCTGAACACTGGCTGACCATGACAGAACAATACAATTTCAGTATTATGCTCACAGCGCGTGATCTATGGCCGAATATGATCGGAAGCGTTCTTATCGCAAGGGATTCACTTATCAAAGAGAATCCGGAAATTGCAGAGGCCCTCGTAAAAGCAACAATAAATGCAACAGGCTGGATGAAGAATAATTATGATGAAAGCGCAAAACTGGCAGCTCATTATCTCTCATTTGAAAGCAGCAAAACCCCTCTTGCCGATACCATTGAGAATAAAGGTGAATTAAAGGTTTCAGGGGATTATATTGCGCGTTCCATGAAAAATCTTGATTATATCAACACTGTAGAGATAGAAGAGGTTCAGAAAACCATAGATTATGTTGCCGGCCTGGGTAATATACGCAGACATTTTTCTGCAAAAGATATACTGGATTTGCGGTTTTTAAAGAGAGGATAATAACAGTGCAGTACATAACTACAGGCCTTCGGGGTATAATATGGAGAGTTGCCCCGGTAATACTTTTTTTTGCATTGTGGGAATTTGCAGCACGTTTTGGCCGGTTTTCAGCGGTTGAAATATTTCCCCCATTCAGCACTGTATTACTTGAAATTATAAGGTTATTTAATGGCGGGATAATGACCAGAAATATAACCGATACCCTTATAAGGGTGCTCTCAGGCCTCTGCATCGGTGTTTCTGGAGGAATTTTTGTTGGCATTATCATGGGCTGGAGGCGTTTGATAGGCCGTTCTCTCTCGCCCGTAATAAGCATTCTTTATCCCATACCAGCGCTTGGCTGGATACCACTCATGATGTTATGGATAGGCATCAACGAGATGCTTCCCATAGCTGTCATCACCATAAGCAGTTTTTTCCCTGTCTGCTACAATACTGCAACAGGGATACGGAATGTTGATCCTGCAATGATAAGGGCTGCGCATATACTTGGCGCATCTGAAATGCGTATCCTTTTCAGGGTTACCCTGCCCAATGCTGCACCCCAGATATTTTCAGGCCTGAGGCTTTCATCAGGCATGGCATGGCGCACAGTGCTTGCCGCTGAAATGGTTGCTATACCAACAGGCATAGGTGCCCTCATCATGAAGGCAGAAAGCCTGGTAAGGGTGGATATTATCCTTTCCTGCCTTCTTGTACTTTCCCTGTTTTGCCTGATTTTTGAAAAGATACTGAATATATGGGAGAAAAAATGGCTGGGGAAATGGAGCCGATATGCCTGAAATAAAACTGGTTAATGTCAGCAACCATATCTGCCGTGAAATCAACCTTACCATAAGGGATAGCGAGTATTTTGTTATTGTGGGTGAAACAGGGGCTGGAAAGACCACTCTTTTGAATGTGGTAGCTGGTGTTACTGATCATAGCGGAACCGTAATATTTGACAATCATGAAGTGAATCACCTTCCGCCCTTTAAACGGGGTGTTGGCTATCTGTTTCAGGAACTTGCCCTTTTTCCCAATTATTCGGTAGAGGCAAATATTGCATTCGGCTTAAGGGCACAGGGGTATGCGAAAAACATGATCAAAGAGCGTGTATCTTCTTTGATGAAAATGATGCGCATTGATCATATCGCGGGACATTATCCCAATATCCTTTCCGGGGGTGAGAAAAAAAGGGTTGCCCTTGCCCGCTCGCTTGCACCCTCGCCAAAGATACTGCTGCTTGATGAACCGACATCAAACCTGGATGCACAGACAGCCAAATATCTGCGTGGAGAGCTGCATTCCCTTTTGAAAAAGATGGGAATAACCACTCTGCATGTAACCCATGACCTCAGGGAGGCAGAAGAGATAGCGGATCGCATAGCATTGATCTCAAACGGAACAATTGAACAGGTGGCATCCCCTGATGAACTTTTTTTTAACCCGGTAAACAGTGTTGTTGCTGATTTTCTGGGTATGCCCAATATACTTGAGTGCAGGCAAACCCGTTCACTCACTTCAGGGCTGGTGGAAATCCTTCTCGAAGAGCTGAAGATAATCATGCCTTATGACGGCAAGGCTATTCATAAGATAGCAATTCCACCGGATGCGGTGCATGTCTATACCGAACCTCCGGTTCAGCCTCTATTGAACAGTTTTATCGGGATTGTGGAAGATATTAAACAGAACAATTCCATGGTTAAATTGAGAATTTCAGTCGGAAAAAGCAGCCTTATATCTGAATTACCTTTAAGCCTCTTTGAAAGAAAGCCTGTAGGAAAAGGGGCAAAAATCTTTGGGACAATAAAAATAGAGCGTTTAAGATATATTGCGTCATGTTAAAAAACGCAGCGTACTAATTTTATGTTTTTCTCACCGCCTTTGCCTTTTTAATTATTTTATTTTAAATAATTAACAGGCTGATTAAGCGCCCATCATTCCAATAAAAGACAATAATTGACTAATAATTACAATAATGTTTTATTGCGATAAATGTTATCTATAGCAATACTACTCTAAGGAATTTTTATAACCCTATGCAATTTTTTTTAGACAGTTTCAAATCGGCAATTCTGCTCATACTTTCTCTGGACAGGGAACTGCTGGAGATTATCGCTGTTTCTCTGAATGTAAGTTTTTTTTCCACCCTTATTGCAGGTCTGCTGGGTATCCCAATTGGCTTGCATATTGCCATGAGGGATTTTTACCTTAAAAGGCTCCTAATCACCTGCCTTAATACATTGCTTGCTTTGCCTACTGTGGTAATAGCCCTTCTGGTCTACACATTTATTTCAAGAAAGGGGCTTCTTGGCGCCCTTGATCTCCTCTACACCCAGAAGGCCATAATAATTGGCCAGACAATTTTGATACTTCCCATCCTTGCTACCTATACAATATCTGCTGTGAGCAGGATTGAGGAGCGCTACAGGAAAACCGCTTTTACACTTGGAGCGAATATGCTCCAGACCGCAATGGTGATTATGCGGGAGGCAAGGTTTGCCCTGCTGGCCGCTGTTATTATTGCCTTTGGCAGGGTTATCGCCGAGGTGGGCATAAGCATGATGTTAGGTGGCAATGCAAAGGGATTTACCCGCACCATGACAACGGCCATGGCACTTGAGTATGACAAGGGGGAGTTTGTGCTGAGTGTCGCACTCGGGATTGTGCTTCTGCTTATAAGCTTTTCAGTAAATATTGTCCTGAATTATTTTCAGGGGAAGGGGAGGGTATAGAGAATGCTTTATACCCTTAAAAAACTTGTTAAGAGTTATGAAGGGAGAAAGGTGCTTGACCTCCCAGATCTTGATATTGAAAAAGGGCGGATATACGGGCTTATTGGCCCAAACGGGGCCGGTAAAACAACACTCCTTGAGATACTGGCATTTATTCTAAGGCCTGATGATGGAGAATTGTATTATAAAGATATTAAGGTGAATAACAGGGATTCCTCACTTGCTTACCGCAGGGAGGTGGTGCTTTTACAGCAGTATCCTGTAATGTTTTCTATCTCTGTTCAAAAAAACATAGAGTTTCCCATGAAGGTAAGGGGTATTGACAGGCATAAAAGAAAGATAGCCGCAGATGAACTCCTTGCCATGGTGGGCATGAACCAATTTTCAGGCGCTTTAGCCCATACACTATCAGGCGGTGAGACCCAGAGGGTTGCCATAGCAAGGGCACTTGCCTGTTCGCCAGAGGTAATCCTGCTTGATGAGCCTACATCAGGGGTTGATATAGAAAACCGCGCCGGTATTGAAACCATTATAAGGAGAATCAACAGGGAAAGGGGCATATCTATCATATTCACCTCACATGATATGCTTCAGGTTGCAAGGCTTGCGGATGAGATAATCTATATTAATAATGGCAGGATTTCCGACTCAATCCATGAAAATATTTTTAAAGGGGTAATTAAAGGCGGTGAAAAGGGTAAATCTATTATTATCCATGATAGTTTGAATATTCCAGTAAATACAGTCAGAGGCGAAGGGGAGTGCAGGGTATCTATTAATCCCCTTAAAATTAAAATTATTAAAAATGGCGGGTCATATAGTGCGGGCGACAGGCAGTTACTTACTGGGAGGCTTATGCAGTTGACCAGCGAAGGAGACACAGTCAGGGCGCTTGTAGATGCGGGAGTTCCTTTGAGTCTCATTGTGGAAAAACGAAATGACTCCATATCAGTGCTCATGGTTGGTGAAACTGTTTATATTGAATGTACTGAAGAGAGCATAGAATTTCTATAAAGGGGGTGATTTTATGGAAAATAAAATAATGTTGAACACAAGACAGGTGGCCGAGTTTCTGGATATTAATGAGAAGATGGTCTATTCATTAATTACCGAGAAGGGGCTTCCTGCCACCAAGGTGACTGGCAAGTGGCTCTTTCCAAAGCACCTTGTTGAACAGTGGCTTGAGGTAAGCACAATTAATTATCCAAAGGCAATTAATCCTCTGCCACCATATGATGGCATATTGATAATATGCGGAAGCAACGACCTTCTGCTCGAAAAGACCCTTTCTCTCTACAACAGGCAGTTTCCCGGACATGCGGCTGTATTCGGGAACATGGGTAGTCTGGGAGGTTTAAGGGCATTAAAAGGCAGCCTCTGTCATATTGCATCAAGCCACCTTCTTGAAGAAAATGAAAAGGAGTACAATTTTGATTTCGCACATGAGGAACTGGGGCAGGTCCCGGCCATTGTAAATTTCTGCAGGAGGGAACAGGGGATTATTGTGAAGAAGGGGAACCCGAAGGGGGTAACCGGGGTCATGGATATAAAGGAAAAGGGTCTCAGGATTGTCAACAGGCCAAAGGGGACAGGAACCCGTCTCCTGCTGGATGGGGAATTGAAAAAGGTGGGTATTGATATTAATGACATACCCGGATATGATATGGAGGTCGAACGGCATATTGATGTGGGAATAGAGATATTATCAGGCCGGGCAGATGCCGGACCTGCCATAAAGGCAGTCGCCTCTTTGCTTGATCTTGACTTTATCCCCCTGCGCATGGAAAGATTTGACCTTATAATGCATAAGGAGAGATTTTTTGATCAGGGAATCCAGATGTTCCTTGGCCTCTTAAGGGGGGAGGCATTTAAACGTTATGCCTGCGAACTTGATGGGTATGACCTGACTATTACAGGTGAGATGGTTTATCCACAGCAGGGATAAAAGGCAGAAACAACCCCATGCTGTTAAAGGCATATTAAACCTATATGAGAGGTGATCCCATGTCTTCAGACCAAAACAACCGCAGGATAAAAAACCTGCTTGTAAATCAAGGTATCCAGCACAGGGTAATAGCAGTTAATCTCTTATTTATGATTCTTGTTATATTTATTACCATGTTAATCATCTACTCCCACCTTCTGGAAAGAGAATATGGTTCTGAGGCGATATGGAAATTTGCCTTTGGGGAGTTCACAATATCCCTTTCTCTTAAACTAATACTTCTTTATTTACTGCTTGCATTGACCTTTTTTATCTCAATTATTGCCCAGCTAAGGATGACCCACAGGGTGTGCGGGCCACTTGTGAATTTCTGTAATACCTTTAATAAAATATACAGTGGAGATCTTTTAGGAAGGGTTCAGCTGAGAAAGAAGGATCTGTTAAAGAAAGAGGCTGAAGCATTTAATGAAATGGTCAACAGGGTATGTGAACTGGTTAATGAACTAAAGATGGAAAATGAGCGCCTGAATTCAGCAATCAGGGCTGTTGATAAAGATTGTCAATTATAGAGCGTTTCATAGAAAAACGGGGTTGACCAGAAATCTGATCAACCCCGATGTTTTACTGATTATTAACAGTTACTACTTATTACCAGACAGGTGATAACTGTACTCTTCTGTTGGCCTGTCTGCCTTCATCTGTATCATTTGATTCAGCAGGCTTTGTTTCCCCATATCCCTTTGAAGAGAGTCTGGATTTATCTATGCCTTTGGATATTAGATAATCCATAACCGCCTTTGCCCTTCTTTCAGAGAGCTTCAGGTTGTTTGCATCTGATCCAAGGCTGCATGTGTGCCCCTCAATTTCAATACCCAGAGCAGGGTTGCTGTTAAGGATATTAACAACCTTGTCCAGTTCAGCATAGAATGCAGATTTAATGGTTGCCTGGTTAATCTCAAAAAGGACACTGTTCAATACCCAGCACCCTGCCTTGTTAACAGTTGCACCATCAGGTGTCTTCGGGCATTCATCAATATCATCAGGCACGTTGTCTTTATCTTCATCCAGAACTACCGGGCAGCCATTTGCATCTACCTTTACACCCGCTGGTGTTCCTGGGCATTTATCCCTGTCGTCGGTTACACCATCTCCGTCAGAATCAACAGGACAGCCATCTACATTAACCTTTACACCTGCCGGTGTACCGGGGCATTTGTCCTTATCATCATAAACGCCGTCATTATCTGAGTCCTTTAATGGACAGCCTTTATAATCAACAGGTGTACCTTTTGGGGTGCCAGGACAATCATCAAGTCTGTCAACAACACCATCTCCATCAGTGTCAACATCAACTACCTCTGCCACCTTTACCGGTGCCTTATCACACTCTTCAGTAAGCGCTCCAATCAAACCGCCTATAACGGCTCCTGCTGCCATACCGGTAAGCAGACCCTCATGGTCATCATCACCGCGTTCACCATGATCAGAAATCGCCCCTGCTGCCCCCAGTGTGTATGTGCCAATAAGAGCACCTTTCATCCATGAATTTTTACATGTACACCCTGAGATAATAAAGATGGATGCTATTAATAAAGCCAATGCACTACTTCTAAATATTTTCATCATATGATTTTCCTCCTTTTAATTAAATAAATGAACCACAGCTAAAAAAACCTTTTTCGGAAATTAACAACCAAATAAATTAATGTAAGTATTTCTCTTTTAAATAAAAAAATGTTAGCAATGTAAAAACGAATTGAATATGGGTCATTTTATATCCTGATACGAAAAATGCAAGCAATTAAAGGGAAAAAATTAATTTTAAAATAAAATTTCTGTATCTTGGTAAATTAAATAGGTAAATATAAAATAATACGAGACTGTAATGCCTGATAAAGAAACAGTGTTGGTAGCAGTAAAAAAAACAGATTATCAGAATCCTCAAATTGACAAACTGCTTATACATCTTGGTGGTATGGGCAGGCATATCCGCATGGGGGAGAATGTGTTGTTGAAGATTAATCTCCTTTCTGCCAGGACGCCAGATGAGGCTGTCACTACCCACCCTGAATTTGTAAGGGCAATCGCAAGGGAGGTAAAAAAGGCGGGTGGTCTGCCTTATATAGGAGACTCCCCTGCAGGGAGATTTTCAGAAAGGATTCTCACTAAGGCATATGAAAAAAGTGGTATCATGGCTATGGCAAAAGAGGAGAATATACCGCTTAATTATGATACAGGGTCAGAAAAGTTAATTATCCCGAATGGTATTAAGATAAAAAAAATTCCCATATGCAATTTTATTTTAAGGGCAGATAAAATAATCGGGATTCCGAAACTCAAGACACATTCGCTTCAATACCTTACTCTTGCATGTAAGAATATGTATGGTGCTGTGCCAGGGTTAGTCAAGGCAAAGTATCATGCCATTTTCCCTGGCAGAATGGCATTTGCTGAGATGCTCCTTGATATCTATTCATATTTAAACCCTGATCTGTTCATCATGGATGCTGTCCTCGGGTTGCACGGTGAAGGCCCTGCAGGTAATGGTGACCCCATAGAGATAGGGCTGGCCCTTGCCTCAAAAGATGGTATAGCCATGGATATTGCTGTCTGCAATCTGATTGGTATTGAACCTGCCAGTATCCCTCTTTTGAAAAGGGCAAAGATCAGGGGGATGTGGCCTCACAGTATAGAATACCCGATACTTGTGCCACACGAAAACAGGGTCAAGGGATTCAATATGCCCGGTACCGCTTCACATCTTGTGACAGGTGAAAGGGGGCAGCCAAAGAGCCCTGTAATAACTGAAAAATGTATCGGGTGTGGTGAGTGCAGAAAAATTTGTCCTAAAAAAGCAGTAAATATTGTTGATGAAACTGCAAACATAGATTATTCAAAATGTATAAGATGTTATTGCTGTCAGGAGGTGTGCCCTGCAAACGCCATCAGACTGATGAATATCAAATATAAAGGAGATGAGGGTTGAACATGAATAAAAAAATAAAGGTTGCAGTACTCTTTGGTGGTGAGTCTGCCGAGCATGAGATATCCATATTGTCTGCAAATAATATTATTGAGGCAATGGATAAGGAAAAATATGAGATATACCTGATAGGAATTACCAAGGATGGCAGATGGTACGGTGGCAAATCCGCAGAAGATATACTGGGTAGCTCAAAGAAAAGGTATGTTGTTTCAGAAAATGATCTGCTTGCCTTTATGCCAGGTAAGGCAGGAGAGAACATAGTCTATGTTTCCGATACAAAAAAAAGGATAGGGCCTGATGTTATATTCCCGATTCTTCACGGACCAATGGGTGAGGATGGCACTGTTCAGGGTATGCTGAAGCTTGCATGCATTCCTTTTGTCGGCTCAGGTGTGTTGGGCTCTTCGGTTGGTATGGATAAGGATGTGATGAAGAGGCTCTTCAGGGAGAGCAACATACCAATAGGAAAGTACAGGGTTATACTGGCCCATGAAAAGGAAAAGCTCTCCTTTGACAGCATAGCAGATGAATTGGGGCTGCCGCTTTTTATAAAGCCAGCCAATATGGGCTCATCAGTAGGGGTGCATAAGATAAATAACCGGGTCGAATTTAATACAGCCATTGATGATGCATTTAATTTTGACAGAAAGGTTGTCGTAGAAGAATTTATAAAAGGCAGGGAGATAGAGTGCGCTGTCCTTGGAAATGAGAGCCCTATAGCCTCTGTCCCGGGTGAAATATGTACCACCCATGATTTTTATTCATATAATGCAAAGTATATAGATGAAAATGGTGCACAGTTGAGCATCCCTGCTGATTTACCGAATGATATTAAGGAAGAGATCAGGTCACTTGCTGTCAGATCCTTTAATTCGCTCTGCTGTGAGGGTATGGGCAGGGTGGATTTTTTTCTAAAGGATGATGGCACAGCAATAGTAAATGAGGTTAATACCATCCCTGGTTTCACCTCTGTAAGTATGTATCCAATGCTCTTTAAGGAAAGCGGCATTACTTATACTGATCTGATTGATCGACTGATAACCCTTGCGATAGAGAGAGGTAAAAAAGAGAGGTTGTTAAAGACCGACTATGCTGGTAGATGATAAAGAAAGGCTGATATCCTGAATGTAGAGATAAGGCATGATTCAAAATGAGGAAGATAATATGAATAAAACAGAAAAAATAACTGGAACAAAACAGGTTCGTCCTGCATTAATCCTAATGGATTTGCAAAATCAATTTATGCCATATATGGCTGAAAAAAGTTCTAAAATTACTATTGACACAATTAATTGGACAATAGCACTATTCAGACATTGTGATTATCCTGTTATTCGCGTCTATCATGCTGATCCTCAAATTGGGCCTCCTCCTGAATCAGAGGCATTTCAGTTTGATCCTGCCTTTCATATTGAAGACAGTGATCAAAAGTTTGTAAAAAATTTTCCGAATGCATTTAAAAAAACAGATCTCCATAATTTCATTAAGGTAAACCTCCGGCTTTGCCGGAGAGACTCCCAGAGTTAGACAATTCCGGGAGTATAAGTAAGCCTCCAATAGTTGAACCGCTCAAAGATCAGAAAAAGGAGGCTTACAATGAATGATATGGAGAGTTTAAAACACACGGTATGGGATTGCAAGTACCATCTGGTATGGATTCCAAAGTATAGGAAAAAGTGCGATATATATAGCTCGCACATATGGTGGAC
>JAFGFM010000008.1 GCA_016931115.1 Deltaproteobacteria bacterium
CTTAAGCTGGAAAATTGGATATTTGATTCAGTATAGTTCATCATATCAATAAATTAACAGAACCTGTCATTCAACACGACAGGCTAGTAAAATGGCTAATCGACCTTTAGGGGTTTGCGGTTTGTTTTCTTTTAATCAATTATTATCGGCAGGCCCCGCCTGCGTGTTAATTCACAGTTATAGGCAATACATAATATGGATAAAATAATATTAGAACCAGTTGGATTCGTTTCTTCTCCTGTCTCTGAGCGTATGGATGAAAACTGGGGAGAGGTCAAATCCAAAATATTATTGCGGCCCGAGTTCGCAGGAGCTTTGTTAGGGTTAGAAGACTTTTCCCATGCCCTCATTGTATCTTATTTACATGAAGCAAACAACGATAAAGAAAAACATCTACAGCGTAGACCACGAAACTTAAAAACAATGCCTATGCTGGGTATTTTTTCACAACGAGCAAAGAACAGGCCAAATCCTATTGGTATAACTGCTGTACAGATTCTCAAAGTAGGTGAAGATTATATTGAGATTAAAGGTTTAGACGCAATAGATAATGCCTTGTCAATGCTTGAGTTGTATGAGGTGAAAGTCTCGCGCGTGGTCCTTAGGAGGCCTGGGGGTGGTAACATCCCCAGGCTTTCACCCGACCGGGCGATGAAACGCCGTCCGGCCGGTTATCAAAAAGTTATGAAATGATAAATGAGAAGAATCGGAGGGATCAATGGTATACTCTTTGTTCTGGATAATTGAAGGTTTATTTTTAATTACTTGGAATATTTATTTTAGTCGGAAATTCGTTTACCGATAATTGACTAAACATCGTGAAAGACCGGGGTAGCCCTTCACATAAAGCAAGTATTGCATGAAAATTTACTCTCTTCTCTTGTAAATGATCAGTTTTTTATAGTCAATCTGCACCTCAAATAATCTCCTTAACACGTCCACATAAGGGCTTTTTACTGCCGGTTCGCTGTTTATCGTATCAACAGGGATGTTGGTTAAAGGACTGAACTCCCTTTCAAGAAGGTTCTTAATGGGTGCAAGGAATTGTTCAATATCAGGGTCATCAGGGGGAATCATTATTGTTAAGACCTTTCCGCTGTTTTCAACAATAACCACAGGCTCTGTTCCCCTGTAGACAATAGAGTTTCCCGGGAGCCTCCTTGGTGTTGCTCCTTTTAATTCATCTATCTGTATTCCACAGACAGATGCAGGGTCAAAGGCATTTACCCAGTAGATACTATTATCCTCTGCAAGGGTAGAGAGCATTCGAAATGCCTTTCTTGAGATAAACTGCGGCCCTGAAACACCCTTGAAAAAAAGCCCTGACATGATTTCACCGGATAACTCCATGATGTAAAGGCTCCTGAACAGGGCCTTCCAACTGAATTCAGGCAGTTCCCTGAACAGTATCTCCCTGGATATAATCCCGTACCTGTCAAAAAGCAGCCTTACCCTATCCTTTTTTATCTCCTCCTCTTCTATCAGGTCTGCATCCTGCTCAGTATCAGGGAGCCTGAACCAGTTGCCCCCATACTGCAGGGCGCCTTTCCACCTACTGAAACCTGACCTCCTCCCTGTGCCTCTGCCCCCTCTTCTAGTTTCATTTCCTGATGGAACAACAGGGGCGCTGAAATTTGTCTTTATGCCCTTTCTTAATGCTCTGAAACTATCGTTTGATATGATGCCGTTCCATACGCCCTTCCATAGCCTCTCTGTGAGTTCTGAAGATGTCGTGCCGGATATCTCCATAAGGTCAAAGAAATTATATTTGGCCTTTGTATCATTAAAAAGCTTTTTATAATCATCCTTACCCTGCTCTGCCTTTGATTGCCCCATAAGCTCAAGTTCAGGTTCAAAACAGAAGGCTATCTTTTCTTTTTCAAAACCAGTCCAGACAAGATCGCTTTCACCCATGATCTTATCAAGATCAGCGCCCCTGTATGCGCCTGATCGGGCAGGCAGGATCGCTGTCTCCCACAGTTCAGCAGGAAGGGGGAGACAGAGCAGTTGTTCAAGACGCCTGAATAAACCCTCAACATCATCTGCCTTTGAGCAAATACCCTGCCACCTTGCAAGGAACAGGGGAAGCAGACCTGTTTCAAGCGGTTCAATGGCAGGCACTGCCCTTGCCCTGTTTATACGAAGCAGTATTTCATAATTTTCTGTGTCGCAATAGAGGTAAGCGGGACTATCCTTAATAAGCCGCCCTGCAATCAGGTCGTTTGAATCAATCAGGGTTGTAAGAAGAGTTTCAATATCAGCAGGGCTGATGCCAAATGTGTGAGATATCTTCTCTTTATTAACCGGGCCATAGAACCTTAACCATTCGGAAAGGAGATTAACCATCAGATCATCAACTGACATGTTGTTTGCTGAACTCTCTTCATCTGCCTGTTCAACAATCAGATTATCACCAGTAAGAAAACCGGCCTTTATCTCTGCTGTAAAATGGCTTAACGCCTTTTTAATTTTCGGAAAGGTCTCAAGTGATGCAACAAACCTTTGGCCTGCCCCTGCTATAGAGAGATAAAGAATCTTACCGGAAACAGGGTCAATGACACTGCTTGCCTTGTCGCCTGTGTCCCTTTCAATGGCTGATATAAGGGCCTCCCACTCCGTGTATGGGATCAAAATGCGCTCCTTGATCCAGTCCAGAAGTTCAGTTGGTTCCTGTGGTGAATAGCCGGTAAAGAGCCGTTTTCGCTTCAGTTCAAACTCTTTTATGACCTCCTCATCTATAGACGGGCGCTGATCCGGGTTTAAGAGGAGATCCTGAATAAGATCACCCTTAAGGGCAGACCTGGCTGGGGCAGGCCGGTCAGTTTCATACATATACTGGTTGACCTGATTCCAGTTGATATTTGCGGCAAACGGGCTTGGCCGTAATGTTTTAACCTGAGACCACCTTATTGCACCTGATGCTATCTCACTCAGCATAAGCCTCAGGTTATCAAGGTCAAACTCATCATTAAGGCATGTGCGCCATGTCTCTATGAGGATGGGGAAGTCATTATAACCTATGACCTTTTCAAGGAGCTTTTTTGAACGAAGCCTTGTCATCCACAAAGGCATCCTTTCACTTATTTTATTCCTTGTAATAAGCAATGCCCTTCCTGCACACTCCCTGAACCTTGCCCCAAAAAAACCTGATTTTTCAAGCTGCATTTTCAGGTATGAATCCATATTTGAGGCAGTTACAAGGCTGATTATTTCATCAGGATCGATATTGGCATTGAGTTGAAACACAATAGAGTCATTGCCCGGATAAATCTCAAGGCACTCCCCGTGTTTTTCCATCCATGCAGCGTTTATTGCCATGGCATAGGGGCGATTCAACCTTCCGCCCCACAGGGTGTGAATAACAAGCTGGTTTCCGGGCGCCCCTGCCGGGCCTGTCTGAACCTGTTCAAATATGATGTGATGCCTGTGTGGAAGAGGTGCATCTGTATAATCCTTCTGCCTTTTAAGAAAATCTGTAAGGAGCCCGGATGATGTTTCATCCATGAAATGATGCTCCATTAAAAACTCCTCAAAACCGCTCTCATCAAGACGCTCATTCGCCATCTCAAGAAATGATGATATCTTTTCCGAGAAATAGAAATCACGGTTCAACTCATTACTGCGCCAGAATGGCGTATCCATTATCTGTGCGCCTGATGGGGTAACAAATACGTCATTATGGGTGATCCTGTTTATCCTCCAGTTGCCGGCGCCAAAGGTTACAAGCTGCCCTACCCTTGCCTCCCACACATACTCCTCATCAAGCTCACCGATAAGCGCACCTGTTTCATGATGCCTGAGTTTATAGTAACCGCGGTCAGGTATGGTCCCGCCTGACATGTATATTGAAAGCAGTGCGCCTTTTTTAGCGGTTACAGTGTTGTCTATCCTGTCTATGGATATACGCGGGTTAAGGTCTCTTAATCTCATATCACTGTACTTGCCTGCGAGCATCTCAAGCACAAGATCAAACTGGGTCCTTGAGAGGCGCCTGTAGGGGTAACTGCTCCTCACCTGCATAAAGAGCTCATCTATGTCCCAGGTCTCAACACCTGTCATGGATATGATCACCTGTGAAAGCACATCAAGCGGGCACTTAATTGGTTCAACAGCCTCAATATCCTGCGAGATAACCGCCTTTGCAAGCACAGCCCCGTCAAGAAAATCATGATCATGGGTAGGAAAGACAGTGCACCTGCTAACCTCCCCGACCCTGTGGCCTGCCCTGCCTATCCTCTGTATGGCGGATGAGATTGTGGATGGGGACTGAATAAGTATCACCTCGTCAAGGGCGCCTATATCTATCCCCATTTCAAGAGAGCTTGTGGCCACTATTGCGCTTAACTCCCCATTTTTCAGCTTCTGCTCCACCTCAGTTCGGATCTCACGTGAGAGGGAGCCGTGATGGGCATAGGCGATATTAGATTCCGCCCCCTGGTTAATCATATAGGTCAGCTTTTCTGCAATACGGCGGCTGTTGGTAAAAACAAGGGTTGACCTGTTCCCCGCTATCACCTCCCTGCATTTGTCAGCAAGAAATGACCATATAGGCTCCTCCTGAACCCTATTTACCGCCTCTTCAGGAAAGGATATCTTTACCCTGTAGTCCTTTTTATTATCAGATCTTACTATGGAAACCCTGCGGGGGGTATAGAGAGGTTCAGATGCGTCACCAATTATCTTAAAGCCTCCCACAAATTCTGCCACCTTTTCAAGGGGCCTTACTGTTGCTGACAATGATATCCTCTGAAATTCTCCGGCAAGCCTTAC
>JAFGFM010000085.1 GCA_016931115.1 Deltaproteobacteria bacterium
AAGAGGTTATGGCTGGGACAATGCCATGATAGGCACCTATTCAGGTATTACATTTTTTATTTTCGGGTCATTAGGCCTCCTTATTTCAGGAACCCTTGCAAACTATTTTATCAGTAAAGGGAAAAAGGCGGTTTATATAAAGCTCATGATGGCTGCTGAATCCCTTGTCCTCATTCCTGTGGCCCTTTCACATGCTGTTGACAACCCATACTGGGTACTCTTTTGTATGGGGGGCACTATCTTTTTTGGTGGCGTTTCCGCTGGTCTTGGGCCGGCATCTTTACAATCCATTTCACCGAATGAGATGAGGGGTCAGATTACCGCATTATGTTTTCTAATATTAGGGTTGGTGTCAGGGCCTGTCGGCATGTCAACAGTCGGTTTCCTGACCGATTATGTATTTAAGGATCCTATGATGGTCAGGTCCTCGGCAGTAATAGTGGGTTTTACTGCCTCCGCAATTGGTGTTATTGTCCTGAGGTTAGGTTTAAAGGCATATGAAAATACAGCAGGGGAGATAAATCGTAAGTAGGCATAACCTGATCCTGAACTGACTTTGGGGCATCTCCTCAACAGTTCAGGATCACTTTTATGAAGAGCTGTCAAGTATCTCGCGTATCTTGGCTGAAAGGTCATCAAGAAATAAAGGTTTCTGTATAAAATTTATATTACTGTCAAGCACCCCGTGATGAGCTATAACATCAGCAGTATAACCTGACATATATAAAATCTTCAGATCAGGCCTCATTTTAAGGATATGTTCAGCAAGTTCGCGGCCTGTCATCTCAGGCATAACCACATCCACCATCATAAGAGAGATATCTTTAAGGTGTTTTTCAGCAAGTTTAATAGCCTCATTGGGTGTGCTGGCTGATATAACCTTGTAACCCAGGCGCTCAAGCATCAGTATCGCAAGGTCCCTTACCAGTGTCTCATCCTCTACCAGAAGGATTGTCTCATTGCCGCTTGTCAGGGTAATATTTTTTTGTTTTTCAGGTATCTCCTTTTCAGTGCCGAGATATCTGGGAAAATATATTTTAAAGGTGGTACCCATCCCTGGCTCGCTGTGTACATTGATGAAACCTTTATTCTGTTTAACAATACCGAAGACCATAGATAAACCGAGCCCTGTACCCTTGCCTACCTCTTTGGTAGTAAAAAAGGGGTCAAAAATACACTCAAGGGTCTTCTTATCCATTCCGCAGCCGTTGTCGCTGAATGAAAGCATTACATATTCCCCTGGTATGCATTCACTGTTTATCCGGCAGTAGTATTCATCAAAGGTGACATTCCCGGTTTCTATTGTGACCCTGCCGCTGGTTCCTATGGCATCTCTTGCATTAACAGCCAGGTTTGTAAGTACCTGGTGTATCTGACCCGTATCTGTATAAACCGGCCATGTATCAGCACCGGGGATCCACAAAAGCTCAAGATGTTCTCCAATAAGACGCTTTAAAAGATTGAGGTGTCCTGAAATCAACTGATTCATACTGGTTGCCGATGGAGAGATAGGCTGTTTACGTGCAAAGGCCAGCAATTGCTGCGTAAGCTCTGCTGAGCGAAGTGCGGCCTTTTCTATCTCCATTAGTCCCTTAAAAAGCGGGTGATCATTATTAATGGACATGAGCGACAGTTGAACATGCCCAAGTATTACATTAAGCATATTATTAAAGTCATGGGCAATTCCACCTGCAAGGCGGCCTATTGATTCAAGCTTCTGCGCCTGCAGGAGCTGGGACTGAAGGGATTTCTTGTCTTCCTGCAGTTTATGTTGTTCAGTGATATCACTTGAAAGAATAAATATCCCTTCAGGGATTGGCTGGATGCTGAATATAAACCATGCCCTGCCTTCTACAGGGTAGTTAAAATCATGAATGATAGTCTGCGGTGTTCGTTCGGTCATGCAGCGGTTAAAGGCGGCATAAATAGCTGAGTCCTGTATACCGGGAAAAAGATCTAGAATATTTTTATTGATCAGGTCATTTTTTGTGAGTCTTGAAAAACGTATGGCTGTTGCATTCATGTAAAGAATATTCCAGTTAAAATCTATAATCTGAAATCCCTCCATCATACTGTCAAGGATACCCTGGTATCGGATTTCATTTTTTCTGATAGCAGATTCAGCCTCAAATAGAGATCGGTAGTGTGATTTTTCTTTACGCTGCCATATTACCGCTATAATGGTGTATGTACAGACCACACACATTAAAAAGGCAACAAGTACGATAAGAAAACTGAACCGCAGGGATGAAAATACCTCTGATTCATCTATCTTGGTGACAAGATGCCAGTTCATCTCAGGTATTGGCCTGAAGGCTGAAAGGATTTTAATGCCTCGGTAATCAATTCCCTTTGATGTGCCGCTTTTTAACTTAACTGCAATTACAGAGGGATCATTTGACCTGGACAGAGGTATGGAAAGGTTAAATGCGGAATCCTTTTTAAGAATCAGGTCATTTAACAGTACAACATTAGTTCCATCCATTTTAACAAGCATGGTCTCAGCGGTTTTACTCGGTGCAGGCCAGAAATTCAGCATAAGAAGGTTTAAGTCATACCTGTATATAATAGCGCCTGATGGTATTTTTTTGCCTTCAGCATCCATAAAGAATGGAACCACAAGATCGAAAAAGGAAGGTGTAACACCCTCTATTTTATAGATGTCTGAAAAGAGAGCCTGGTTTTCTCTAAAGGCGGAATCAAGGGCCTCAAGTGCCTTTTCATGAAGTTCGTTTCCTTCAGGGTCAAGGCGAAAGTATATCTTGCCTTCGGGATTTACAAAAAGGGCATCACTGTATTTGTAAAGGTTTTGAGAAACCTGAAAACCGGTAAGGACATTTTTTATGTCAGGTTCAGCAGGGGGAGAGCTTAGCCAGGAGCCGGCAAGGGGATTGTAATACCTGCTTGCCATAATCACCGAGGCATGGTTTTTCCGGGCATTCAACCATTCAATGATTCTTTCTGCCTTGAGTTCACAAACTGCTTCGAGGGTGGCAAAAGACTCTCCCAGGATCTCTCTTTTCTGAAAATTATAAAGCCAGATACCGCTGGAGGCCAGTGCAAGAAATAAAATTATTAATAGAAATATGAGTAAACAGGGGAATTTTTTCATGTAACCTCATGTGTCAGAAATTATCTCTAAATCGCCTGTTACAGGAAACAGCGGTATACTGCAAAAAGAATAAGGAAAACTATAGAAAAATCCGAAAGATGGGTCAAGATATAAAAAATAGGGTTTGGTAATATTTAATGGTTATAAACTACCCTGTGCGGAACGGTTTTTTAACTCGACACAACAGGGTTGTTTGCATATACTTTACATGGTTTTATTTCCAGTAAATATTTATTTTGGACCTTTATTAAAGGAGGGAGTCTCTTGAACAGGCACATAAGCAACATAATATTAAGAATACTCTATGGTATGTTTATGGTTCTGGCCTTAACTAATGTATCACGGGCCGTGGAACCAGATAAAATAACCGTGTATAACCCCCTGGGTCAGCCCCCTGCCATACAAAAGGTACCGATGGCCCCAAGAATCATGAGTCTGGATGGAAAGACTGTATATCTTGTAGATATAGGTTTTTCTGCTACGCACCAGCTTTTGACAGAGCTCCAGGATATATTAAAGGAAAAGTATCCTAAAACAAAATGGGAACTGAGGACCAAGATCGGGACATATTTTAATGATGACCCGGAATTATGGAAAGAGATAAAGGAAAAGGGGCATGCTATGATCATGGCTGTTGGGCATTGAAGCACATGCGCGCCGTCGGTCGCCGGCCATTCATGGACAGTAGAAAAGATGGGAGTCCCAACCGCCCCCATAGTTACCCTTAAGTTTGAAAACCTTGTAAAAACCTATGCATATAAAAAGGGTATGCCCAATAAACGTTTTACCTTTGTTCCTCACCCCATAGCAGGCACCACCGCTGAAAAATGCAGAGAGTATCTGCTGGCAAATGACCCTGTTACAGGAAAGCCTGTGTTAAAGGAGATCATTGATGCCATTACTATGCCATTAAGCAAAGAAGATTCTGAGACAGGCTCTATTGAAAGGCCATCTGAGAGGTTAGTCGCCCCTGACACAGAGGAAAACCTGCACCAGCTCTTTCTTGAAAATGGCTGGACAGACGGGTTACCCATTGTGCTGCCAACTGAGGCAAGGGTGAAGGAGATGCTTCAGGGCACAAGTCGTGACCCGAATGAGATTGTAGGAAAGATGCAGCCATCATCGCCCCATGAACTGTGGAGCTATACAGTAGAAAAGGTGGCTGTAAATGCAGTTATGGCAGGGGCAAGGCCGGAACACTTTCCTGTAATACTCGCACTTGCATCTACAGGCATGACATCCCTTTCCACCTCAACAACATCCTTTGCAGCAATGGTTGTTGTTAATGGCCCCATACGTAATGAGATTAAAATGAATTCAGGTATTGGCGCACTTGGCCCGTTCAACCAGGCAAATGCGGTTATAGGCAGGGCATGGACGCTCTTGTCTATAAACCTGAGCGCATCCGGTAAGGTAGGAGAAACTTACATGGGGAGCCAGGGGAATAACCTCAACTATAATAATGTATGTTTTGCGGAAAATGAAGAGGAGCTGCCTGAAGGGTGGAAACCATTTCATGTGCAGCAGGGCTTTAAACCTGAAGAGAGCACTGTAAGCACATTTATTGGCTGGGGTTTTACACATCCGGATCAGAGCATGGAAAAGGCCTTTGTACCCCAGATACCATTCTGGCTTAAATTCGTAAGCCCCTTTTCCTCTACTACTCTGCTCCTTGACCCCAATATCACACACCAGCTTAAAAACAGTGAAGGGTTTAACTCAAAGGAGCAGCTCATTGAATGGATACAGAAGAATTGTAAGGTAAAGGTGGGAGACTGGCTTGATGAATACTATGCAGTGCAGAATTTCGTGCTGCCAATGGGCAGGATGGGCCAGGAGCCAATAGCCAAATGGATGAAGCTCCCAAGGGATGAATATATCCCTCAGTTTTCAAGCAACTCCAAGATTACTATACTATCAGTTGGTGGTGGCACAAACCTCTTCTGGCAGGCAGGTGATTTTAGCTATAACTCAAGCGCATCAATAGATGAGTGGAGGTAGGGCGCATAGCGCATGGCGCATGGCGCATGGCGCAAGGTGCATAGGGCAGAGCGCATTGCGCAGAATATATTGTTGATATTTTTGTAGGGGCAGGCCTGCGTGCCTGCCCTTTCTTCGCTTTACAGCTTTTCGATCTTATACCCTTTTTTACTTAGCATCTCGATTATTCCATCAGTACCAACCAGATGGGCCATTCCAACCATCACAAACTCGGTCTTCTGATTCGCAAAATATTTCTCGATCACCTGCATCCAGTTATTATTGCGGTCAGTAATAATATTTTTATATATTTCAGGCATTTTTGTCTTGATCTCACCAATAATCAGGCTGTCAAGTTTATCAACATCACCCCGTTTCCATGAATCCACAATTATTTCAAAGTTCTTTTTTGTGGAATCTATATCATTAATTGTATAGGAGACTAAATCATCTTCATTGCCTTTTCCCATTTCCAGGAGGTAATCAATCTGTTCATCTATGGTCTCAAGCCCTTCAACAGCCTTATTGTCCTTTGATGCGGCTTTGTAGAAGAACATGTCAACACCATCCTGCGCTACACCCAGCTTGGCAAGTTCCATTGCATCCATCAATACAGCTATTATCTGAGGTTTGAACATTTTTAATTGTTCAATAGGGATGCCATTTGATAAACAATGTTCATTGAGCAGTTTATATACATCAGCAGAGAGGTGCATATCAACAGTGGTGCCATCAGTGTACATGGCCTTTGACAGTAACTTTTGCTGTACTGACGGGTCGTTTGCTTTGCCCAGGTCAACTTCAAAAACGAGCATATCAGATGATGCGTAGGCCTTTTCAAATTCCTGGGGGAGCGGATAATCGGATTGCCGCAATAAATGGATCGTGCCACCAACATACATAACTGAATCGCCTTTTTGAACCTTCCAGACCGAAGATTCAGCCTGTGACTGGGCACAAAAAACAAATACAAGAAATACACCTAATAAAATCTTTTTCATGTTTGTTATCCTTTAATGTAAGAAATTAATAATCATATCTGTTTCATCTTTAACTGTTCTGAATAGATCAGGTCAAGTATTTCCCTCATTTCCTTAGCGGTCAATTTCTCCATGTTCTCAAAACCAACCTCAATATACATATTATTAATAATTGCTGTTGAGCTAAGTTTTTTTGCAATCTTGTTATCTGTTTTTGTTTCATATTCACGGCTCCTTGCTACACTGTAACCATCCAGATTAAGATCTTCCTCCTTTAGTATCTTGTAGTAGGCATTTAGCTTCGCATTTATCTGGTCTATTTCAGATTTATCTATCTTCTGTGAAATATCATCAAACTTTGCCGCATCTTCATTTGTTGTAAAGTTGATTAAAAATAGCGATATATTCTGGGATGTCTGCATAACCTGTTTGGATGCAACGTACATGACACCATTTATACAACTGTTTGAGATGGGTCCAGCCTCACCTTCAGGTATACCCTTGGATATAAGCAGGGTACGCAAAATCATACCGCCAATATCAATTGACTGAGTACCCATTCCTTCTATTGGCAGTTTCTCAGCAACCTTTTTTAGAAGAGCAACACTGTCAATGCCTGTAACTGCTTTAGGATTAAGGTACTCATCAGGGTTCATTATCTGTCTTGATGATACCGGAGGTGAATTGAATGCAGCGGTAATAATTGAAGGTCCTTTTTTCTCAATTATAGCCTCAACAAATTCAGCCCCCTTTACATAGATGCTGTGATATGCCTGTTGTTGCATGCGGTTTAATTCACCAGATACACCTGCTGCTGATTTAACAGATGTCTGTTTAGCTGTTTCACTCATATTAAGTTTGTCTGCAATTTTATTGGTAACATATACTGCATGACCCTCTAAAAGTGAATTAAAAGCACCGGCTATTTCCACAGTAGTTCTACTGGCAATTAACTTATTGAGATCAAAATGCTGGTCATCAAGCGCATGAACCATCTCATGGGTCACAAGCAGAAAAACGAAATCTTCAAGCTGATCTTCCTTTACTTCAAGAAATTTAGAAACTGTACCAACATTATCAGGCACAATATAAAATGATTTTTTTGCAAGTGAATATTTTCCCAGTATGGATTGACTGGTTATCTGGGCTGTCATCTCAGCCTGCCTTTTTACCATGTCATCATTTGTGATATTTAAAAGCTTTTTAATCTGTGGAATGAGGTCCTGAGTCAGTTCATCACGGATCACATCCCTTTGTACTATTTCATGTTTCATCTTCTTTTTGTATTTCATCTCAGTAACCTCTTCAATAAGAGGTTCCGCCTTTTCTATCATTTCCTTAACTGATTTTTCGTTGATCACAAACTTCTTGTTTTTTTGCGGGGCCTGTACTGCCATTGAGTTATCTTTTGTTGTTTTACAAGCCGAGAATATACAGCCGGAAATCAGGATGAAAAGACAAATTTTAAGCCATTTTCTTAAGTGAATAGTTGTAATCGAAGTCATTTGAAATCTCCTGTTATTTGATTTGATTAAAAAGCTTTTCATACTTAAAAGTCCCTATACTTAAACTTTCTTTATATTCCACAATATTTGGTTTTCGTAGGGTCGGGATTTATTCCCGACCTGATTTTATGTAGAGACAAGGCATGCCTTGTCTCTACAAGGTGGCATATAAAATGCCACCCTACGAAAAAACTTTAAAAGCACCGTGGAAGGCGCTCTCTTAATTATGAAGTTTAAGCTCCTTTGTATCAAGACGGTTATACTATTAAAGGGTTGATGATATTAATTCCTGATCCATTTTTAAATAGCCTTCATATATCTGGTTTAATATACCCAGCATATCTTCTTTAGATATGCTATCCATATTAATATTAACGATTGTTATATATACAGAGTCAGTTAATCCTGTTAACTCCCTTGTAATTGTTGCCTCTGTGTCTGTTTTTTGCTCAATTTCTTTGTATTTAACAAAATCAAAACCTTCCTGCACGGTTTCCTCATCTTTTATAATATTATAGGAGGTGTTCAATCTGGCCTTGAACTGCGCTTCCTGGGATTTCTGAATGAGCTTTGAGGCAGTATCAAGTCTCCTTGCCCCCTCTTCATCCTTAAAATTGAGTATCTGTACTGCAACAATAACAGGTTTAACTGCCAGCTTAATGGCAGTATATGAAGCACCATCTATCAGGCTGTTTGATATGGCCTCTGCTTCCTCCTTATTTATACCCTGTGTGGCAAGTGTGGTCTGTAATATCATTGTCCCTACAGTTGTTTTCTGTGATTGCATGCCCTCTGTCTTAAGTTTACCGGCTATGGATTCAATCAACTTGGTACAATTGATAGAGGAGAGGGCTGTAGGGTTAAGATACTCTTCAGGGAAAATTACCTGTCGAGTAGAAACAGGCGGTGTTAAAAAGGCTGATGAAACACCTTCAGCTCCTTTTCTGTCAATTATCGCACTTATGAATTTAGAGCCCTTTGTGATGTATAAATCAAAATTCTGTTTTCCTGCGCCGGTTGTTTCATCCTGTATGGTAAGGCTTGCCTTTGATGCATTTATGTAAGTTTTCTCATTTATCTTCTGGCTATCTGCCATTTTATTCGTAACATATGCCGCGTTACCATCAATTACAGCCCCAAAGGCAGAAATCAGTTCTGTTGTTGTACAATTACCCAGTTGTTTCATAAAGTCATAATACTGGTCATCAAGACAGTGAACCATGTCATGTGCGATAAGCAGCAACAGGAAATTTTGCAGCTCTTCTTTTTCTACCCCTGATCTTACAGCCACAGGGACAATGTTTTCAGGAATTACATAAAGAATCTTTCTAAGATTTGAATACCTGACAGCATAATTCTGACTTCTTTTTTCTGTGGATACCTCAAGCTGTCGTATGATCATATCTTCATCAAGCCCCTGGGCAAGCTTTTTAATGCCAGGGAGCTCTTCTTCAATAAGAAGCTTTCTAAGATCATCACGTGTTATTGTCTCGTATTTTATTTTATCCTCTTTATATTTGCGGCCTGTTATCTCTTGTATCTGCGGTTGGGCCTTTTCTATAATTGTTTTTGCAAGGGATTTATAATCTTTTTCTGAGATAGTTGGGCTTGAAGCTACTCCCTCTTTCCCGGTTGTCTTACAACCTGAAATAATCATGCTCAATAAAAGAGCGAAAACCATAAATGAATAAATTGTTTTTGTGGAACCTGTTTTGCTGCCATTAATCATGCTAAATCCTCCTGAATTGTTTATTGTTATATGTGTAATGATTACTCAATAAAAAAACTGTAAATCAATTATGAATTAAGAACATAGAATCAAATTACCATAATTACCTATCCCTTAACGTTTTAGGCATCCTTAAGCCAGTATCCGTCATTCCCGCGAAGGCGGGAATCCATATTAATAATGCTAAAATCTGATGGATGCCAGCCTTCGCGAGCATGACGTTATATCTAGATTGCATCTCTGATTTATAAAAATTCCCCCAAAAATTAACCGGTTCTGTTTTTCGTAGGGTCGGGATTATTTCCCGCTCTGATATTCTATAGAGACAAGGCATGCCTTGTCTCTACAAGGTGGCATATAATCCGCCGACGCTATCAGCTATGGCAGGACAAGAATGCCACCCTGCGAAAAACGCTTTTTAAGCCATCTCAACCTTGTAACTTTACATAACATCAAAGAGCCGCTCTCTTCTCTTCCTTTTTCATTTCCTGATATTCTGAATTTATCAGCTTCAGGATTTCAACTAATTTCTCTTCGGTTAATTCTTCCATGTTTAAATTCTCACTGGAGATATAGAGATTATCTAAAATTCCATTGATCACTATCTTACGCATAGTCTTTGTATCTACCTTTAAGTCAGCAATTTTCAATTTGGCACTGTGATAACCTTTAATATTAACCTCTTCATCCTTAATAATGGTCAATGTGGTATTAAGCCTTGCCTTTTGCTGGTCGTCCTTTGATTGATCAATAACCTTCATTATTTCTGAATATTTAAGAGCAACATCCCTGTTTTTGAAATTAATGACTGTTAATGAGGTGATTGAAGGGTCAATGCTTTGTAAAATAGAGCTATGTGATGCTGCGCTCAGGCAGTTATCCGCTATAAAGGCGGCATCTTCTTCACTTATGCCTTCATTGATAAGTGACCCTTTTATTGTAGTAGTACCAAAGACTGTTGTCTGCGAACGCATACCCTCTTTATTGGGCAGTGCAACTGAAACCTTTTTTACAAGACCCTCACAATCAAAAACCGGTAAATCTATTTGATCAAGGTATTCTGCAGGATTATATATCTCTCTTGTTGAATGGGGCGGTGACAGGAATGCAGACCCATATGCCTCCATACCATTTTTATCAATTATTGCCTGCATGAATTGTTCGCCTTTAACATAATAGCGGTTATATGCTTCATTAGCAATGGGATCATCTTCATTTTTCATGCAGATGTCGAGCATGAGTGACTTTTTATATAATTCGTCTGAAATATTTAATCTCTCAGCCAGTTTTCTGGTTACAAATGCCGCGCTTCCACCTATAACTGAGCCACGGGCCTCAACCTCTTCTACGTTTTTCCCTTCATAAAGAAATTTCGCCAGGTCATAGTACTGGTTATCAAGGGCATGTAACATCTCGTGGGCAATAACAATAAAAAGAAAATCAGGAAGCTCTTTATCACTTATTTCATATAATTCTTTGATAGGGTTAATATTATTCTGGATAATATATATGGTCTTTTTACCATGCAGGTGTCTGGCAATGTAGAATTGGCTTCTGAACTGGGAGCTCAATTCAACCTGCCTTTTACGTATATCCTCCCCCAACTCTTTCTGCCATTCTCTTGTGTTATTTAGCATATCTTTGGATTGAATATTTTCAAATTCATTCCGACTCAGGATATTATACTCAACATCTGTCTTGTACTTCCGGCCTGTTATCTCTTCAATAATAGGTTTTGCCTTACTGACTATTTCATCAACAGTTTTTTTATCTATTGAGTTTTTTGCATCTACAATTTTACATCCTGAAATAGTTATGCCCAGGGTTAAAATTAGCAGGTATTTGATAAAAGCCTTTAATAATTGGGGTTTCTTCTTTTCTGTCATTTTATCTCCTTTTCCAGTTCGTGATTATCCAAAAATTGTTGTTTCTGTATGAAAGCGTTCAGCAATTAAAGATCAGCTTTCAGCAAAAAGTATTTAAATAAAGACTTGGCTGACAGCTGAAAGCTGAGTGCTGAAAGCTCCATCCAGAAGCGCTTTTTTCTGGATGGCATTAGTTCAATTTCATGTATTCACTGTAAATCAGATTCAATATTTTCATCGCATCACCCCTGGTTACCCCTTCCATGTTTTCATACCTGAGGGAGATATAATTACAGCCCATTAAACCTGTTACTTCGGTGGATTTTGTAATGGCCTTTGCCTTTTTCATCTCTGACTCTCTTAACAATACATGGTCATACCCATCCAGTTTTATTACCTCTTCCTTTATGATATTAAGCCTTGTGTTAAGGCTTGCCTTTGCCTGTTTAACTATTGATTCCTGGATTTTAAGATTGGCCTCCTTTAGTTTTGATGCTGAATCGTTCTTTCTGAAATTATAGATCTCAATGGATATTGATCTTGGTTTTGCCACCTGTTTTACTGCCTGGTAACCTGATCCGGTCAGGCAATCCTTTGTAATAATTCCTGCCTCATCTTTAGTAATACCATTTGATATAAGTGATTTATTAAGGTCCATAGCACCCAGGGCCATTGTCTGTGTCTTCATGGGTTCCGGTGTAATATCCTTTGTAACATTTTCAAGCAGCTTTACATAATCTACATTCACCTTTTTTACAGGGTTTAAATACTCCTCATGGTTAAGTATCTGTACTGTAGAAACTGGCGGGTTTTTAAAGGCAGCTTCTACTGCGCTCTTGCCATTTTTATTGATAAGTGCCTCAACAAATTCGTAGCCCTTTAAATATAGCTGTGAATTTATTTTTTGTGCCTCTGACATCTCTGAGGTGATCTTTTTAGAAAATGTTCTTGTTGATTCAGGTATGTTCAGCCTGTCTGCTATTATCTCTGATACATAAACCGCATTGCCCTCAATAAGGCTGTTAATGGCCTTATACTCTTCTGTATTTTTAGTGGCCCTGTATAATTTTGCGAGGTTAAAATACTGATCATCAAGCGTGTGCACCATCTCATGAACAACAACCAGGAAAACAAAGTCATGATAATATTCCGATTTTACCTGAAAAGACTCCATTTCAGATACAATATTGCTTGGCGTAACAAAAAGGGCTTTTTCTCTTAATAAATACAACCCCAATATATTTTGACTGCTAATACTGGCCTCTGTTTCAACCTGGCGTGTAATAGTCTCACCATCAAAATTCTTCAGGTTTTTCTTATATAATGAAGAGCCACTCTTCCGCAGGGTGTCATAGAGTTTGGCCCTTTCAACAATCTCATGCTTCATCCTCTTTTTAAATTTTCTGCCTGTAACCTCCTCAATGAGTGGTTCAGCCTTTTCGATCATAGAAATAATATCAGCTTCACTTAGAGTCGGCACCGCTTTCTGATCAGAGGCAAAAGCATGTGAGCCCATAAAAAGAAACACAATGGTAAATATCAATAAACACAGTCTGTAAATCCGCATAGAATGAAACATGATTCACCTCATAGTAAAAAATACATAAATCAAAAATACAGTTGAAAGACTTAAGACGTTTGCTTTTTAAGAAAGCTAATTCAAGCAGGCAATATTGATGCCAGTAAGACTGTTGAGGGCAGAGAAATCTCCCTCAATGAAAAATAAACCTATTTCACCACGGAGTACACGGAGAGCACGGAGAAAGATTAAGAAAAATAATTGAAATTTCTTTTTCAGCTTTTACTCTATGTCCTTCATGGCTCTATCTCACGAAAGAAAAATATTGTTTTTTGCACACTATTGTGTGCATCATGCACAGATACATGTGCAGATGTATCTAATCAAGTAACTCAATATCCTTTTTAAACCAGTAACGCCAAAGCCGTTCAATAAAGAACCCGTTTGAGATAACAATAGCCAGGGCCATTGCGGATGAGGCATAAAACGGGTTAACCCCAAAAACGCAGTATAAAGACAAGGCCAGTAAAACAGCCAGAAAGATCAACATAGTCATAAAACTGCATGGTTTTTCAAAATTAAACATGAATATGTCCATAACCGGAATTATAACCAGCGCCCATAGAATCATGGAAAAACCCGGAGCTGTATAATTAAAGCTTACCCCTGCAATCGTAAAGCCGGGGATGTAATCTTTAAAAACCTTAGCTATTAAAATTACCAATGATATCCATGCGACAATTGTCACCGGTTTTAGCAGCCATATGATTAATGAACTACAGAAATGTTTAGATCGTCCTTCTGGAAAGAGATGATTGTTTTTTTCCGGATTTAAAAATATGCCAACGAATATATAGAGGAGTAGTATGCCTAAACAGGGAAACATTAATGGAGCGAACATGCCTAAAAATATTGAAAAAGAAACACCTGTTTTATCATTTGTTATAGGTACGATATGGTACCCGCCTAAGAGGATAATTATTGATAATATAATTAACATACCTGTTATCAGAATGGTTGGATTGTTGTTATTGCAATTATAAAACTGGATAATTTTATAAAATAACC
>JAFGFM010000086.1 GCA_016931115.1 Deltaproteobacteria bacterium
AAGGCCCATTACAGATATAAAGAATCATCTGGGACATGATCAGATCCAGTCCACTACTATCTATCTTCATCTCGATCTATCCCGACGCCAGGTGATACAGAAACGATTCGTTGAATATATGAAATCCTTAGTAACCACCGATCCTAAAATAGAAGAGCTGATTGAATGGAGTAGAGGTGGTGACATTATGACCTGGCTGGACACTCTTTAATACTCACAGGAATATAAGAAAAAAGGAGGAGGATCATGTATATCACTTTTTTATGTTGCAACCCGGTGATTTGTTCTTTTTGGATTATGGGGTAACTCATTGTTTTTTAACATGATTCGGAGTGCCTAACCTTAATCACCAAAATCCCAATACTTTCAGGTGGTTAGGAGCGCTCACAACATAACAGCAAATGCAAATTTGCAAAACTGTAACAGATTGAATTATAAGGCAATATACAAAAAAGAGCCTTCCCCAAATAACACGCCATTTGATACAAAACGAGGTAACTATGCCCAGTCAAAAAGGCAATGATGCTCCCAGTCTGATACTGGCCCACGTGTGGGTTATTGAGGCTGTTAAGTTTTTATTTTTTTTATCAGATTTAAGACGAGGAATATGGGGCAATAAATTGACAAAATAAAGTGTCGATTGATATTTTGAGGTATTGTCCCCATATTTCACTAAACATGACCTACGAGACAACTACCCCCCTTTATTTACTAAAACTACAAATTTCCATTTTCTTTAAGTTGTTTTTCTTATCTGAAAAAACAATGACGCAGCCATCTGGTGAAACAATAATATTATTCTTAACCTTGCCTAAAATTAAGTTAGACCATCTTGTGTTAGCACCTTTTCCTTCCAAAAGATATATCCCGGCTTCATCATTATCTATAGCCTTCCCCCAGATATGCGCATATATCTTTCCACCACCACCATATAGTTTCATACTTGAGTAACATTCGCATCCACATGAAAAACAGGATAGCTCCTTTAAGAAAGAATGATTTTTTACCCATGGGCCTGGAGGAAGAGTATATCTTTCAATAAGCTTTCGTTTTGGTGTTACACGCCAAGCTGTAAGTGGCCATACACCCTCTTTTGAATCAAATTGATCAGTATTCTCATATAAGACATAATTATCTTCATATGAATCATAAAATGATTCAATTTTATTCGGGAACCTTTCATTTCCATGAGGCATACCGTTAGTATCAAGTTCTAGTTCCATATAAGTATCTTTTGAAGTATCTTCTTTATTTGTAGACTTTCTCCCTAACTCAATATGCTTAGGATATTTATTGTTTAACCTTTTCTTTAAAAATAGGAAGCTCTCCCCATGTATAGCTCTAAATAAAGGGGGCGAGTAATCTGTTCGTCTTGAGTAATAACCATTTTCTTCTTCTCGACGATTAGTGTATTCTCCTCGGCCTTTATAATCAACCATAGTACAATCAAGTTCATTTGTACCCCAAAATATAGTAAAATCAACATTCTTATTCTTGCTTGGTTGCTGCCAATCAACAATATATCTGTACGAATTCTGGACGATATGTATTGCATTACTATTTATTTTGCCATTTTTATATTCTTTTATCGGAGGTTTTAATGTTATAACGCTTGCGTATGGTGAGAAGCAATTCCTGAACTGATAATTTGATTCATCATAAGAATCCACAACTTTTTCAAGTAAGGTTTCATTGTTTATGTCATATAAATATATTGAAGCTTCTTTGCTAATGACAATGATATTTCCAGATAGCCATGTTAGTGGTTTTGCATTCTCTTGTTTTAAATCAACTATTTTTACTTTATTATTATTTTTAAAAAGTAAATCAAGAATACTGGCATCACTATTAGAAACCACAAAAATAACAAAGACAATTGAAATGATCATTACTTTCATTAGAATTACCCTTTAATACCCCTTTATAGTATAACAAGAATCTGACATCAGTTTCGGCTATCTTTATTTTTGGTGTTATATAGAAAGATGAGCCGGGGTTTTTAGAAAAATTTAATAAACATGAATTTTTAATAACGAAGCTGAGGCATGTTACTTTTCTGAATATAAATAATCAAGCCTTAAAATAATTGGCGTGAGTCTTATTCGATTGAAATGGGTCATATAGGCGTCTGCTGTTGCCTTTTATTTCTCTTAATAAAAAGTCAAAGGCTGAATTGACTCAAACATTTATCCTGATAAACATGGGAAAAAGGGGTGAGGTCTACTCACCCCTTTATGATTCTACCTTGGTGCTCCTGGGTTTTGCGGAGTCTTGATAGTGGGAATCGTGGTTTCGATCTGCTTTGCAGGGAGTTTTTCCGGAGTTACTGTTTTTGGCAGAGTCCCTGGAGCGGTTGTTCCGGTTGATATGCTTTGTCCAATACTTGGTATTGTCAGCGTTACCGGAAGCATAACGCGGTTATTTACCAGGTTGGGGTCCCCCATGCTGTTGGCAGGGTCTCCCTGTACCATAAGAGTGTAATTGCCGGGGTTGGGAGTAAAGGGTGGTACAGTAAGAATAGCCTTATGCTCCTGTCCAGGGTTAAGTTGCAGGGTTCCGGGCAGAACCATCTTGCTGGTCGTGAAGCCCTGTGCACCATATGAGATAAGATTGTAGCCGGCGGGAAAAACTGCCTGCATTGGGCCAAGGTTTTTTATTGTCACCTCAATAGGAATACTGCTACGAGTGTTAGGGTTGCTGCTGGCTGGTGGAATCATGGCATTAATCGCCAGGTCAGGCCCTATGACCGAAACCTGCAAGGGTTTCTGATGATAATTTTCATCCTTCTCCTGAATCACATTTTTAGGATCAAGCATTACCAGAAGGTTGTGCAGGCCAGGGGAAAGCACACCGACAGGCAGCCTCAAAACGAATCCCTGCATGCAGTTTGCACTTATGATAGTGTCTGAAGGGGAGATGCTTTTAACGGCAAGCAAGCGGTTGTTTTCCATGACCTGCATTATGATGGCACCACCAGGCACCACTGCATCACCGTCACCACAGTTTGCATAAACGCCAGATATCTCAACCTCCTGGCCTAACTGGATTGGTTGTGCCGGAACAGTATAAGCATTAGTGAGTTTCAGGATAGGTCCGCCAACATTTCCTATGGCAGGATCAACCACCTCTACCTGAATTATGCGGGTGTTATTGCTGAAATCTGCATCACCCTTTGTGTCTGATGGGTTAACAGAAAGCTCGACATTCTGTAATCCTCCCGGCAGTTTCGTCTTATGCCTGAACTCAAAGGATTGGCCCGGTTCCAGATAACGAGGCAACCCCTGGGCCTTATCCAGTGTTATCAATTTATCAAAGCAACCAATAGATGTTGCCTGTGTTTTTATATTACCTCGATTCTTAATGAGGATCGTAAATGTGAACTCTGTATCAGTAGTACCTCTGGATGCAGGGTCTATCCTCACAGACTCTACTGCAAGGTCATAGGTAGGCAGTGCTATTCCCTGTCCTGCAACCAGTGTGAGGGGGTAGGTGGCTGAATTGTTAGCGGTATTGCTTTCGTTAGGAAGATTCCCCGGGTTAACAGTATAAACAAGACTATAGGTTCCAGGTGCGGAATTGCTATATGGGTTAATAGCTGTAAGGGTATAGCTTTGTGTGCCACCGGAAGGGATAATGAAATCCTGTGTTGCATTAATCGAATCACCTGAAGTGGCGTGCCTCACCTCAAGTACCTTTTGTCCGACACGGAAAATTGCCTGACCCGGTCCCTGGTTCTTGATTACGACCTGTGCCTTAACCCATTGTCCCGTTGCAGGGCTGGCCGGTGAATAGGTTACATTTACAACAATTAGATCGGGCAGCGGGGTTGTGGATGTATCAGCAAAGAGCGCATCCTGCCCCGAAATAATTGCTATAAGCAAAGCTACCAGCACAAGGTATTTATTTATTCTTCTCATGTTTCTCCTCCCTTAATGTTTCAGGGAACTCAATTATGTTAATAAACTTTAATTTCTTATAATGAAACCGGGGCATGTTACTTTTCTGAAATCTAATAATCAAGCCTTAAAATGGTTGAATCAACTATATCCAATAGACATAATATGAAGGTTACAGGTATTTTAATGGATATGATATTTCTGTTTGTTACTATATATGATCGTTAGGAGAATGAACTTCAACCGGTGATGGTAGAAATAGAGCTGGATCAGGTTTAAAAGACTGGATTCCCCGATCCATCCTTCGCTAAAGCTACACCGGACAAGGTGGGCTGGCAAGCTGGGTCGGGGAATAATGCTTAGATTGAATTCTAAAGTAGCTCTGCGAGATTATAAAATCGTCGGGTTTTATTCCTCAACCCGACCTAAAAGACTAAAATAAACATTTTGACTCAATCATACTAAAAATGTATTATTGCCATACAAATTATCATGAATAATACAGCTTTATAAAGGTGCAAAATGGAAATTTCGCATGATGAAGAATTTATTAAGACCTCCGAAGCAATAATCACACAGCTTGGTTATAAAGATATTAAGTCGTTTATTAAAAATCAGGCACTGATGATTATACTTGCTAAACTCGACAAATACGAATCTGAAAATAGCTTCTTTGAAAAAAAATATCTTATGACCTTTGATGAATTTCAAAAGAAGATTCAAGCGCAGGAGAAGAGAGAAAATTTTGAAGAAGAGGATGACTACCTTGACTGGCGTTTTGTCAGAGAAGCATTAGAAAGCCTCGGGAAAAAGAAACAGGATATGAAATATGCTTGATCTCCTGGATAAATATAGTGAGATCATAAAAGAATATCACATCACAACCTATGAAAATATAACCACATCCTACAGGTTAAAATTAAATATTACATTTATCGATGATTCCAGATTGTTTGCAAAAGAATACTTTTTTCAAAATGATGAGCGTAAGTATTCATATCACTGGACATCCTTTTCAGGAGAACTGATATTTCGCTGGGATAATGCACCTCACTGGGAAAATTTAAAAACCTTCCCTCATCATAAGCACACGCCGATAGATATAATTGAATCACGAGAGACTACCCTTGAAGAAGTTTTAAAACTCATTAATAAAATTCTGAGCAGCAAGAAAATCTAGCTTTCATTATGTCCCCTCAATCATATACTCTCTGAACTCCTCAAGACCTTTTCCTGCACTCTTGATGATCTCCTTTTTACCATTATGGATAATCATCAGTTCTATCTCATTCATCTTTGCATCACTGTAGGATGCAGTTATGGAGGCGGCAAGCATATCTGTCTCAGGGGTTCTTTTACCTGCAACATACACAACAGGCCCTGGTACAGTGACTGTGTTTATGGTGTAGCCCTTGTAACCGGCGAGTTCCAGTATTCTTTCATTCTCCTTCATGTCTCTACCCACAACCATTTTGAGTTCAGGATTAATGCGGAAGTGTCTGCCAACAGTTAAGAGTTCTATCTCATTTCTTATAAGGTCAGGGTTGTTATCTGTAAGGTCCTTGAACCTCTTGCAGAATATGGGGTCTGTGAGGAGGCAGCCGCCGCCAGGTGCAGGGTAATGCTTTACTCCAAGTTCATTAGCAAGTTTTATCTGCGGTTTTCTGGAACGGCCTGATAGCCTGAGCAGGCTTATATCCTGTACCCACCCGTTTAGCTCGGGGATTGTTTTTTCCAGGAGCCTTGCAGAAAGGGGCCTTAAAACTAGCCCCTTCATAGTGCTTGTCTTTTCAACCGCTGCAAGTGCTGATTTATGCTGTGACATGGGCCTCTGACCCAGCACCTCTCCACTTATTAAAAAGGAGGCATTCTCAGCCTCAAGCATTTCTCCTGCAATCTTCAGCATAAGTGCATGGCAGTCTATGCAGGGGTTCATATAGCCGCCAAAACCATACACAGGGGCCTTGAACATGGGGAAATATCTGTCCGTGATATCGACAACTTTTAAGGGGAGATTATTTTTTTCGGCGGATTCAATTGCCTTATCAGGGCTAAAAAAAGGGGTGGTAAAATTGATAGGTAAAACATCCACCCCTGACAGCATTACAAGCTTTACTGCGAGGATGCTGTCCAGCCCTCCTGAAAAGATAGATAAGGCCTTCATGCTACAGGCCCATCTCAGCGAGCTTTTTTAATGTCTCTTCCTGTTTCTTTGTAAGGTTTTTCGGTACCTCTATGCTGATGCTTACATATGCATCACCCCGGTCAACGCCATTCATGCTGGGTACCCCGTAACCCTTGAGCCTCAGTTTTGCATTATTCTGTGTACCGGCTGGCACCTTGAGCCTTAAGGTTTTTTTATCAATGGTTTGCACCTCAATCTCTGTACCGAGTACTGCCTCTGTAAATTTGATACTCTTTGTCATGGTAAGGTCATCCCCGTCGCGTTTAAAGAGCGGGTGATCCATGACCCTTACCTGTATATAAAGGTCGCCACTTGGGCCACCGTTTATACCGGGATTCCCTTTGCCAGTTAATCTTAGTTTTTTACCGGTGGATATGCCTGCCGGTATCTTCACAGAGATCTTTTCCTGCTCAGAGTTATCCTTGCGATAGGCGATTGTCTTTTCTGTATCAGCTATAGTATCTTCAAGGGCTATGGCAAGTTCATATATGATATCTTTACCCTTTACAGGCTGAGGCCTGCCGCCGAATGCGCCGCCAAATGGTGAAGCCC
This sequence comes from Deltaproteobacteria bacterium, assembly GCA_016931115.1. Taxonomy (GTDB): domain Bacteria; phylum Desulfobacterota; class DSM-4660; order Desulfatiglandales; family HGW-15; genus JAAZBV01. The sequence goes on from JAFGFM010000086.1 coordinate 6,634, forward strand.
CTCCCTTAAATGAGTTACCTCCCATGTTGCCGAATATGTTTCCGAAACCACCACGGCCACGGCCACTAAAACCAAATTCACTGAATATGCTGTCAAAATCGAAATTGCGGAATATATCTTCCTGTGAATATTGTTTCTGGAACCCTTCGGAGCCGAACATGTCATACTGCTGCCTTTTTTCCTTGTTGCTTAAAACAGCATATGCCTC
>JAFGFM010000087.1 GCA_016931115.1 Deltaproteobacteria bacterium
CGGGCACTGGGTATAACCACAGCCTTATCGCCGCAGATAGATATTGCAACAGACCCCAGGTGGTATCGTTTTAAAGGCACATTCGGGCCTGATCCTGCGTTATCAACCGACATGGCAAGGGCCTATATTGACGGGTTTCAGAGCTCATCAGGTGAGAGTGTTATTAAAGATGGCTGGGGTTATGAGAGTGTAAATGCCATGGCAAAGCACTGGCCCGGCGGGGGGGCAGGCGAAGGGGGCCGTGATGCCCATTTCGGGTTTGGTAAATTTGCTGTGTACCCCGGAGGCAATATTCAGACACATATGGATGTCTTTATCAACGGGGCTTTTAAACTTGCAGGGGAAACAAAAACCGCATCAGCCATCATGCCCTATTACACCATATCGTTTGACCAGAACCCTGAAGGTGAGAATGTGGGTAATGCCTTCAGCAGATATTTTATTACTGATTTCCTTAGAAACAAATATGGCTACGATGGTGTGGTCTGCACAGACTGGGGCGTTACCCGTGATGATGCAGGAATGGCAGTTTTTGGCCAGACACCATGGGGTGTTGAAAACCTTTCTGTAGCTGAGCGGCATTATAAGGTCCTTATGGCAGGAGGCGATCAGTTTGGAGGCAACAATGATGCCGGCCCTGTTATTGAGGCATATGAGATGGGCGTAAAGGAGTTAGGTGAAGAGTTTATGCGAAAACGCTTTGAAAAATCTGCCATCCGTTTGCTCAGGAATATATTCAGGGTAGGGCTCTTTGAAAACCCCTATCTGGATATAGAAAAAACAAAGGCCACAGTTGGAAACCCTGAATTCATGAAGGCAGGTTATGATGCCCAGGTAAAATCAATTGTGATGCTGAAAAACAGGGGCAAAATCCTTCCCCTAAAAAGGGAAAAGACTGTGTACATCCTAAAGAGATACATACCTGTATCGACAGATTTCTGGGGGAATAAAACACCGGAGAGGTGGGAGTTCCCCATTAATCCAGCGACTGCAAAGAGATATTTTAATGTAACAGATAACCCTGATGAGGCAGATGCAGCTATTGTCATGATCAACAGCCCTGACAATGGCTCTACTCAGGGTTACAGCAAAGATGATGCCGAAAAGGGCGGGAACGGCTTTGTGCCTGTAAGCCTGCAATATGGGGAATATACAGCATTAGAGGCGCGGGAGACAAGTATTGCAGGTGACATACGCGCAACAGATGTACTCAACCGGGCGTATAAAGGAAAAGCTGTGATTGCGCATAACAGCAGTGATCTTAAACTGGTTCAGGATACAAGGTCGGTAATGAAGGATAAACCGGTAATTGTAATTATAAAGATGTCAAACCCGACTGTTGTAAAGGAATTTGAAAAGGATGTTGATGCGCTGCTTGTTAACTTTGATGTTCAGGATCAGGCCATCCTTGATATCATCTCCGGTAACAGTGCGCCATCAGGGCTTTTACCGTTTCAGATGCCTGCTGATATGTCTACCGTTGAGAAACAGTCTGAGGATCTACCATTTGATATGGATATACACCGGGACTCAGAAGGTAACAGCTATGATTTTGGGTTTGGCATGAACTGGCAGGGTGTTATCAGGGATAAGAGGACAGAAAGATATTGCGTGAAGCATGATTAATTTGGGGCACGGCGCGCCGTGCCCAACAGAAAACTGTGCTGCCATTCGGGCACGCTGCTGCGTGCCCCTACAATATAAATACTATTCACTCGTGAGCTGGCGTGAAGCAGGATGTTTAAGTCTATAGGGAAGGCCAGTCCCAAACAATGTATTGGTGATTCGTGCCAGAAGCCAGAATATTCCCAGTGGGAGAAGGATAACCTGTATAATAAAAACCGCCACATACAGGTAAGAGAGCCTGAGGAGGTTGGAAACCATGCTTCCCATATTGTTGATCATTGTCTTAAGCGCAGCGCCCATATCAGAGGTTTTCCTGTCTACAAAATCAAAACCATTTTTTATGGTTTCAATAACCCCATCAATCTCCGGCATGCTCATATCCTTAAGCCTTTCCATCTCAGGTGATATTATCGTAAGTTCATCCCTGGCCTTTATGATCTGCGGAGAAAAATAATTTTCATTCAGATACAAATTAATAATGGAAGAGGTTGGCAGACATAGACGGGCAACCGCTAGTAGAATAATTGATCTGAGCAGTATTCCCCTTATTGCCGAAGCCCTTTCCCCCTTAAGAAAGGAGATCACGACAAATATGATTATTATAAAACCGGCAATGGGAGGCATATAGGCTACGCATAACTCATATACTATTTTTTGAATGCCCAGAGATACTATTGCCGTTATGAGGATATTAGAGGCCCTTTCCGTCATGTCGTCTAACGGGTCGAGCACCTGCCCGGCAGCCAGTGACACACCTAAACCTGCCGGTTCTATCTGAACTTGTGATTCTTTTATAACTGATACGGATGCATTAACCACCCTGCAGACACCATAGGCCAGGCCGGCCTTTGTCATTGATTCAGAAAAGTAGGTGTCAGTGGTTTTATCCAGATATGGCAGTTTAAGGCCTGGCAGCATTAATAAAACAAATGCTGCAATTATAAGAAGGATGGATTCGATAATAGCCGGATATGTTTTCAATTTTTATCCTCATCCCTGCACCAGTGCCACTGTGAGAGAATTTATCTTCTGCCTTGCGTCATTGAATATTCCTGACAGGTTAAGTGAATGGTTTGCAAAGACGCTGTCTGGGTCACCATTAAAGACGATCATGGGTTCAAAATTGCACCTTCCAAGGTCTTCAATAATCCTGTCTACCATCGCGATACAGTTTTTATCCTGAAGCACAGAATAAAAATCCTTTTTAATCGCCTTGAAAGAGAGGTGCAGTGAATATGCAATCCCCTGGGCATAGTAAAAGTTGTTATCAACCTCATACCATGGAACCACTATGTTTGTTGTCTCTTCACTTGTAACATTTTTACCATCATTTGATGCTGGTGTAACAGCACGGGATGGTCTGGCTGAACTTACCAGTTTGGTGTTTGCCCCTCCCATCAGAGAGAGATACTGGTCAAGCAGCTGGACCAGGTTATCTGCCCTTGGAAAAAATGTGGATTGCCCTGATATAAGGTTTTCATAGTACATCTCAAGGCTGTTATAACCTTCTTCCCACTTGCTCTCTGAAGATGGGAACATCCATTTATATGGGTCGTTTGAAAATGAGGTGAATGCCTTATCTGCATGAGGGTCAAGCTTGTCTGTTGTTCGCATGCGGGTAAGGTTATCCCTTAAAACCCTTGTGTTGTAGCGCACCACCTCAAGCTCACCAAGCTGGAAATTTGGCATGTTATCAAGAAATATGGTTGGCCAGAAAATATCATTCGGCAGCCATTTATCCTTCATATCTTTAGCGAGTGCCTGGTTTGCCTTTACAAAGTATGCCCCTTTCTTGCCGCCGGGTATATCTGTAAGCTCCACCGGATCAGGCTTAAAAGAGTTATTAAACATTACAAACAGAATAAAAATAAGGAGAAGAAGAACAATCAAAATAATTACATAGATGATTTTATTTTTATTCTCCCCAAAAAGGGCTGAAAACGATAGGTTCCCGGACATCATTTCCTCCATGATTGAATATAAATCGCAGGCTACTATAACAGAAGCTAAAGGGAATTTCTTTAAAAATCTTATAGTTCAACAGGATGGCTAAAAAGATGCTTGCTAATAGGGGTAATAGCCATCATTAGGTTTTAAATGTCATTCAATTATTTGAACTATTTTTGTAACCTGCTGAAAAAATAAATGTAATTAATATGGTACGGTTTATGCTTTGGTAAGGAATAACATAATTCGAAAATATATTAATATTGAGATCAAGGCAAAGACAGTAAATGGGTGGATCACGAAAAATATAGAAACAAAACTGGGTGAAGGCGGGGCTCAGGTTTCATTAAATACTGTGAATGGTGGTGTGAGAATAGAGAAAAAGCAGTAAAGGTTAATACATATTAAATGAAATCAATATTAAATAATTATTTCAATTATAAGCAATTATATATTATTTTTTAAGGGCACCTGTATGGATGCCCTTTTTTTATTTATATCCACTCATGAATCGGGGTTCCCTGTTAAAAAAATAATGTTTTTAACCGTTTGATTACCTTTTTTTAAAAAATCAAATCCGGATCAATAAATATTCGCAAAAAGCCATTTCTACAGGTTGTGATTTTGCCTCTCATGCATTCACAACATACTGTTTTAGTGGAAAAATATATATTTTTCCCTTGACAGTGGGACGTAGTGGAATATAATGGGACAAAATTACATAATAGTGGGAGAAATTCCAAATTACCCATGTTTAACGGACGATTCAACCATACCCTTGATGAAAAGGGAAGATTAGCCATACCGGCACGATTTAAAGATATACCATCTTTGCAGGAAAATCCATGCCTTATGGTTACCAATCATATTAATTGTCTATGGGCTTTCACTAAAGATGAATGGCAAATTATAGAGGATCATGTGGCAAAACTGCCCCTGATGAATAATAATTTGAGCAGTCTGAGACGCTATTTTATCAGTGGCGCCAAGGAATGCGTTATTAAACAGGGAAGAATTACCCTGCCGCCTGACCTGCGGGAGATAGCCGGGTTGCAAAAGGATGTTATGCTGGTTGGCGGTATTAAGTATTTTGAAATATGGGATAAGAGCCGCTGGGATGAAGAGTTCATCCGTGCCAGGGAGGAGTTCCAGGTATCGGGTCCGGCCCTTGCTGATCTTGGCATTTGATGGGCATGGAATATCCCCACAGGCCGGTAATGGTTACAGAGGTTGTAAAACTTCTAATAACCAGAAAAGATGGTGTTTATGTTGACGGCACAACAGGCACAGGCGGGCACAGCGAGGCGATATTAAAAGGGCTTGATAATAATGGCAGGCTCATATGCCTAGATAGGGACCCTGATGCAATAGAAATAACCCGGAAAAGGCTGGATTCCGGTGGTTTTAAAGATAGATACAGCATATTAAAGTTTAATTTTGCTGATATGGACCTTGCCCTTGAGGAAGCGGGCGTAACAGGTGTTGACGGCATACTGTTAGACTTAGGCATGTCATCATATCAGCTTGATCAGGCAGGCAGGGGTTTCAGTTTTAACAGGGATGAGCCCCTGGATATGAGAATGGATACTGAAAGCGGAAAGAATGCGATGGAGCTAATAAATGAGCTTTCCGCCCGGAAGATAGAATCGGTTTTAAAAAATTACGGGGAAGAGCATCTCTCCCGTGCAATAGCAAGAAGCATTGTAAGGGAGCGCATCAAGGCCCCGATAGTAACATCAGGCCGTTTTGCTGAAATTGTCCGTTCACATTTTCCTGCGATGCAGAGAAACAGGAAAAAGGACCCGGCAACAAGGGCATTTCAGGCCTTAAGGATACTGACGAATAACGAGATGGAAAACCTGAGTGTTATTTTGGAAAAGGCACCTGATCTTTTGAACAAAGGAGGAAGGATCATTTTCCTGACTTATCACTCGCTTGAAGACAGGCTTGTTAAGAGGGCAATGGTAGATTGGGAAAGCGCATGTACATGCCCACCCGATCTTCCGGTTTGTGTCTGTAATAAAGAACAGAGGTTTATAAGACTCAACAAAAAGGGGTTGCTGCCAGAAGAGGCGGAAATAGCGGCAAATCCCCGGGCCAGGAGCGCCAGGCTTAGAGGCGCTGAAAGGATCTGAAAATGGTACGCCCCTTAAAAACATCCGAGGCTAATTACAAGAGAAATTCTCGTACAGGGATCAAGATAAACAACTCCAGGGTTAAAAGAAACAGGTTCTATCTTTCCAGCCGTCAAATCATATTGATAGCCTTTCTGCTTGTCCTCTTCATGAGCAGCGGTATCGGCTATGTTTGGTCAAATTATGAAGGCACACAAATCGGTTTTGATCTGAGTCGTCTGCAAAAGGATGAAAGAGCGCTTCTGGAGTTGAATAAAAAATTAAAGGTTGAATTGGCCACTTTGAAATCACCACAGAACCTGGAAGCGGCCGCGCGTTCTTTAGGGCTGAAAGATGCCGCTCCCGAACAGATTGTTTTTTTGCCATGAAGGTAAATGAGAAAAAGTGGATCAGGTTCCGTATTTATATTGTAGCTGTCTTCTTTCTGTTTGCCCTGTCGACAGTATTGTCCAGGGCTGTACAACTTCAGATTATTGATAAAGACAGACTGCAGAAAATGGCAAGGGACGGGTACCGTAAGATAGTACCCCTTCCCCCCAAACGGGGATCGATCCTGGATCGTGAAGGCCATGAACTGGCGGTAAGCCTTGAGGTCGGATCGGTTTATGCTGAACCAAGGCGAATAGAAGACAAGGTCGGCACAGCAAGGCAGCTTGCCCTTCATCTGGATATGCCGGCAGGGAATATCCTGAAATTACTGAAGAAGGACAAAGGTTTTGTATATATAAAAAGGAAGATATCCTCGGATAAAATAGAAAATATAAGCCAGTTGAGGCTTCAGGGTATCGGTTTAACAAAAGAGACGAAAAGGTTTTTCCCCGGTAAAGAAATAGCAGGGCAATTGCTCGGTATTGTCGGTGATGAGAATCAGGGATTGGAGGGGTTGGAGAAAAGGTATGATGATCTGTTAAGGGGAGAGGCCCAGGTAATTGTGCAGATGAAGGATGCAGTGGGCAGGCCCTTTCATACCAGCAAACCAGCTGAAGAGAAAAGGGATACTCATAACCTTATACTGACCATTGATAAGGATATACAATACAAGGCCGAACAGGCGCTTGAAAAGGCGGTTATAAAGGCAAAGGCGAAAAGCGGACAATGTCTGGTAATGAATCCTGAAACAGGAGAGATACTGGCTATGGCAACAGCCCGTGGATATAACCCTGTTACTGAAACAATAGCTCCGGCATTTAATCCCAATATATTCCGGGATTACAAACCTGAAGCATGGAGAAACAGGGTTATTACAGACTGTTATGAGCCGGGCTCTATAATAAAGTCCTTTTTACTTTCGGCAGCAATTGATGCGCATGTTGTGACACCCAACACAAAGTTCAACTGTGAAAATGGCGAATACAGGGTCGCGAACAGGATTATACCTGACACAAAGAAACACGGCATACTGACTGCCGCTGATATTGTTGTTGTTTCAAGCAATATCGGGGCAGTCAAGATCGGGAATGAACTGGGTTATGAAAATTTTTATGAGTATATGTGCAAATTCGGGTTTGGCCAGAAGACAGAGGTTGATCTGATAGGAGAAAGGGATGGTCTTATAAAAAACCCTGAAGGGCTTGGACCGGTTGAGAGAGCAAACATCTATTTCGGACACGGGATGACTGCATCATCCATGCAACTCGCAGCCGCAATGTCTGCCATCGCAAACGGGGGCAGGCTGATGAAACCATATGTGGTCAAGGCTGTAACTGATGAAGCAGGAAAGGTTATTAAAGAGTATCAGCCCCAGTTCGTAAGAAGGGTCATTTCTCCCGATACAGCGAAGACAGTATCAAGGATACTTGAGGATGTTGCAACAGAGAGAGGCACGGCTTTTGATGCGGCTATAGACGGATACCGTGTTGCAGGTAAAACCAGCACTGCCCAGAAGGTTGATCCTGAGACAGGGAGATATTCAAGCAGGAATTTTGTTGCCCTGTTCGCAGGCTTTGTACCGGCCAACAGGCCAAGACTTGTTATCCTCGCCATGATTGATGAACCAAGAGGCGGTCATTATGGCGGGTTGGTTGCCGCCCCTGTTTTTAAGGATGTGGGTAAGTGGGCGCTGGCTAATCTCAGGGTGCAGCCGCAGCTGATACTGGCAGAAAACGATACTGTTTCTGAGACAAAAAAGATCTCCCGGGGAAAAAAGAAGATCCCGGTTGTAGAGGTTAAAGAGGTAAAAAAGTTAGATACGGGTGAAAAGAGAGATGGAGATCTTCTTCCTGATTTCAGGGGGCTTACCATGCGGGAGGTGTTAAAAAATATCAGTGTCCTGGGGATAAATATTACCTTTGAAGGAAGCGGAAGGGCCTATGAACAGGAACCTGAACCGGGGGTGTCTATTGATGATGTCACCACCGTGAAGGTCAGTTTCAGGCCTCCCGCATAAAATGTGTTTATGATGTTGTGAAGATAATTTTTTTAGACTGTGGTGTTAATATCAGGGGTTAATAAAAGGCAATGAGACTATCGCATTTACTGGAGGCCATTAAAGGATACAAACTGGCTGGGAATCCAGACTCTGATATTACCGGTCTGAGCTATGATTCAAGAAAGATAAAATCGGGAGGGCTTTTTGTAGCAATAAAGGGTAATGCCCTTGACGGTCATCTGTTTATACAAACGGCCATAGATAATGGCGCAAAGGCTGTGCTTGTTGAAAACGATATTAGCCTGCCCCCTGAGATCGCAGTAATAAAGGTCTCTGATACAAGGAGGGAATTATCAAGGCTGGCTGAAAGGTTTTATGGCTATCCCTTCAGGGACATGGATGCTACAGGTGTAACAGGGACAAGCGGGAAGACAACAGTAACATACATGATTGAATCAATGCTCTCCGCAGCAGGTAAAAAAACAGGGGTAATCGGCACTGTAAATACCAGATTCATGGGCAGGGTAACACCCTCATCAGTCACCACACCTGAGTCACTTGACCTGATGTGTATTGCAAGAGAAATGGCAAATGAGGGTGTAACCAATATTGTTTTAGAGGCATCATCCCATGCTATTCATCAGAAGAGAACCATCGATCTCCCTTTCAGGGTTGCAGTCTTTACGAACCTGTCAAGGGATCATCTTGATTATCACGATTCACTGGACAGCTATTTTGAGGCAAAGAGCGAGCTTTTTAGAAACCTGCCTGTTATGGTGAATGGCAAAAAAAGCTGCGCTGTAATAAACATGGATGATCCGCGTGGAAAGGAATTATGCGGGTTAACAAAGGCATCTGTTCTCACATACGGTCTGAATGGTAACTGGGATATAAGGGCAGAAAATATTAAGGCTGATCTAAACGGGCTAAGCGCAGAACTAATCTCCCCATATGGTAACACAGCGATAAAGTCACCCCTGTTAGGCGAGGTGAATATTTATAATATCCTTGCTGCTTCCGGGGCAGCACTTGCATCAGGGGTAACTCTCGATGAAATTAAAAAAGGTATAGCAAATCTGGGGAGGGTCCCGGGCAGACTCGAAAGGGTTCCAAACAGGGCAGCTCTTTCTATAATCGTTGATTATTCTCATAAACCCGATGCCCTCTCAAAGGTGCTGAACAATTTGCGACCTTTTGTAAAGAAAAGAGTGATTACAGTTTTCGGTTGCGGGGGCGACAGGGACAGGGGTAAAAGATATGACATGGGGCTTATTGCAGGTAAAAATAGCGATATAGTGATTATTACCTCTGATAACCCAAGGACAGAAGAGCCTGAATTCATAATCAGCCAGATAGAAAAGGGTGTGCTTGACTCAGGTATGAAAAGGGCGCAAGGGCCTCAACCTGAAAACAATACATACCTGATTGATGCGGATCGTGGTTCAGCCATTAGACGGGCCGTGTCCATTGCAGATAAAGAAGATACCATCCTGATTGCAGGGAAGGGTCATGAGGATTACCAGATAACAGGGCAAACAAAAAGGCATTTTGACGACAGGGAAGAGGCCCTGAAGGCGGTGGATGCCCTATGACAGCAATATATAAAGAGTTAAGTCTCAAGGAATTTATGGCCCCGGTAAATGGTGAGCTTATCAGCGGAAACCCTGATGCGGTAATTACAGGGGTAAGCACTGATACAAGGGGAATAAAAAAGGGAGAGCTCTTTATAGCGCTAACGGGCGATAATTTTGACGGGCATAAATTTCTTGCTGAAGCAGTGCTTAAGGGCGCAGTTTGCGTTGTGGTTGATGATGAGAAAAAGCTCCCGAAGGATTTGCCGGCAGGCGTTATCAAGGTTAGGGATACACTTACAGCCCTTGGGGATTTTGCCGGGTTTATCAGGCGCAGCCATGATGTAAAGGTGGTTTCAATTACTGGAAGCATGGGGAAGACAACAACAAAGGAGATGACCTCATGCATCCTTGAAGAGGGTAATGAGACACTTAAAAACCAGGGTAATTTTAACAATCTCATTGGGCTGCCCCTTACTCTATTGGGGCTTTCAGGCAAGCATAAAAGGGCAGTGGTTGAGATGGGCATGAACCATTTCAATGAAATCAGGAGGCTTACAAGGATTTCAGACCCTGATATTGGTCTTATCACCAATGTCGGGCCGGTACATCTTGAGGGTGTGGGTGATATACACGGGGTGGCAAAAGCAAAAACAGAAATGATAGAGGAGATGCACCCTGATGCAAAGGTCATCCTGTTTGGGGATGACAGTGTCCTGATGAAGGAGGCAACCCGGTTTAACAGGGAGTTTTTTACATTCGGGATCGGCCCTCAAAATGATGTAAGGGCTGAAGATATAAATACTTCCGGTAAGGGCGTTACATACAGGCTGAAATACAGGAATGATTCCATCCCTGTGGCGCTTAACGTATCGGGCATGCACAACCTGGTGAATTCTCTTGCAGCAGCTTCTGCTACAATATGTTTGAATGAGAAGTTTGAAAATATAACCCGCGGGCTAATAAAATTTAAAGGTGTAAAAGGCAGGCTGGTTAGCGTTATTCTTTCTGATGATGTTCTGTTGCTGGATGATACCTACAACTCGAACCCATCTTCCTTAAAGGCCGCCCTTCTCGTAGCAAAGGAGAGGGCGTGCGGCAAACGACCTGTGATAGTGGGTCTTGGGGATATGCTTGAGCTGGGGGATGGGGCTATTGAGGCGCATATTGAGGCCGGAAGACTTGTTGCTAATACAGGGGCCAGGTTTCTCTTTGCTATTGGCGCACATGCCAGATACATGCGTGAGGGTGCTTTAGAGGCTGGGTTTCCTAAGGAGCGGGCCATTATCGTCAGCTCTCACCATGAGATGATTACAGGGATCAATGATGTCGTGAAAAGTGGCGATCTCATACTCCTCAAGGGTTCGCGCATGATGGGGCTTGAAAAGGTGGTTCAGGGATTGAAGGATATCAGGCAGAAAGGAGGTATATTATGATGGAAAGGTCAAAGGAAATAATGGTTGTGGATGATGAGGCCGGGATAAGGGCGCTTTTATCGGATGCCCTGATTCAGGAGGGGTATAATGTTACCCTTGCCGTAAACGGCATGGATTCACTGCGCAAGTTGGGTAAAAGACGTTTTGATCTTTTGATAACAGATATTAATATGCCCGAGCTTAATGGCCTGGAACTTATCAGGATGATGAAGAAAAGAGGCCGGAGAGAAAAGGTTATTTTGATCAGCGGAGAACCGGTGGATCATACCAGTATTAATAAAGAGTCCATGCCGGTGTTTGCGCAGTTAACAAAACCCTTCAGGGTGGATCATCTTCTCGATACGGTAATATCAGCCCTTGGATCTGAGGGCGCTCAAAAGAAAAGAAGGCGAAATGCTGCATAAACTATTACTTTTACTGGATATTGATTTCTCCTGGGTGAATCTCTTCAGGTATCACTCATTCAGAGCTGTCCTTGCCACGCTTACAGCGATTGCCTGTTTTATCTTCTTTGGAAAATGGGCGATCAGGAAACTGGGTTCATTACAGCTTAAACAGTATATACGTGATGACGGCCCCAAAAACCATCAGGGAAAGGCCGGCACCCCCACAATGGGCGGGTGTATTATAGTATCGGTAATTATTGTATCTGTCCTCTTATGGGGGGAGCTGAAAAATATATATCTCTGGCTTACACTTTACTCCACATTCTTTTTTGGCCTGATAGGGTTCAGGGATGATGCATTAAAGATAGCAAGGAAAAGCAGTGAAGGGCTCAGCGCAAAGGGAAAGTTTCTTCTACAGTGCCTTATCGCACTCCCTGTAGCGGTTGCCCTCTATTTTTATCCCGGATTTGACACACAGCTCAATGTGCCCTTCTTTAAAAATATAACACCTGACCTGGGCGCCTGGTATATCCCCTTTGCTGTATTCATAATAGTAGGGTTTTCAAATGCAGTAAATCTTACAGACGGTCTGGATGGCCTTGCAATAGGGCCAATAATAATTGCCTTTATGAGCTATATTGTTTTTTCATACCTGTCAGGAAATATTAAGTTTGCATCCTATCTGCTCATACCATATGTTCCTGGCAGCGGAGAGCTGGCAGTGCTGTGCGGTGCAGTGGTCGGCGCAGGGTTAGGCTTTTTATGGTTTAACTCATATCCTGCCCAGGTATTCATGGGTGACGTTGGTTCCCTTCCGCTCGGGGCGATCCTGGGGACAGTAGCGGTGATTACAAAACAGGAGATCACCCTTCTAATTGTAGGAGGTCTTTTTGTAGTTGAGGCCCTTTCAGTGATTTTTCAGGTGGGTTACTTCAAGATATCAGGCGGGCACAGGATATTCAGGATGGCCCCGATCCATCATCATTTTGAACTCAAGGGGTGGCCTGAGTCAAAGGTAACAGTGAGGTTCTGGATAATTGCAATAATACTGACTCTTTTATCAATGAGTACATTAAAACTGAGATAACATGGAATTCAGAGGTAAAAAAATAGTGGTTGTGGGCTTTGGAAAATCGGGTCTTTCCACGGCCAGGTGTCTTATTAAGAGGGGCGCAGCGGTTACGATAGGAGACATCAAGCCTGAGAGCGCACTTGATGCTGATATCCTGAAAGAGGTCAGGGATTCTGGTGTAAAACTTGAGGTCGGAGGACATAAACTTACAACCTTTTTAAACGCGGACATGATTATAGTAAGCCCGGGTGTGCCCCTTGATATTAAGCCTCTTGCTGCGGCCAGGGAAAAGGGCATCCCCATTTCAGGTGAGTTCGAGATGGCCTCAAGGCTTATTGATTCACCCATCCTGGCTGTGACCGGTACAAACGGAAAAACCACAACAGTGAGTTTTATTGAAGAGATAATAAAGAGGTCAGGGCGGTCTCTTTTTGCAGGCGGAAACATAGGGACACCTCTTATGGATTATGTTTCGGAAGGGATGAAATCCGATTTTGTCCTTGTTGAGGTGAGCAGTTTTCAGCTTGATACGGCAGAGAGATTCAACCCGTTTGTCTCCCTGATATTGAACATAACCCCTGACCACCTTGACAGGTATGACAGCTTTGATGCCTATGCAAGATCAAAATTCAGCATCACAAAAAATCAGGGTAAGGGGCAGTATGCAATACTAAATGATGATGACCCCCTGCTTCATGATTTCATACCTGAAAAGGATGTTATAGTACTTCGGTATGGATTAAACAGGTCTGATAGATCTAATGCATATATAGAAGGAAACAGGCTTATTGCCTCTGTTCCTGGAAAGAGTGAAGCTGCTTTCAGTCTTGACGGGTTTAAACTCCCCGGGGCCCATAACCTTAGCAACCTCATGGGGGTTGTGCTTGTTGCCCTCTGTGCGGGAATAGAAAAAGAGTGTATTCAGGAAATCATGCTGGAATTCAAGGGGCTTCATCACAGGATAGAGCATGTGGCGAATATATCGGGTGTGGATTTCTATGATGATTCAAAGGCCACCAATGTTGATGCTGCTGTAAAATCCATTGAGGTATTTGACAGGCCTGTAATCCTTATTGCAGGAGGGGTTCACAAGGGCGGGGAGTATGTACCCCTTGTAACGGCATCCAGGCAATGTGTGAAAAGAGGCATCTTTATGGGCGAGGCGCGTTTAATGCTGGGTGATGCCTTTAAAGATAAAATTCCTTACGAGTATGCAGCGGACATGGGGGATGCAGTAAAAAAGGCATTTGAGGCAGCGGTGAAGGGTGATGTGGTACTTCTTGCCCCTGCCTGCTCAAGTTTTGATATGTTTACTGACTACAGCCACAGGGGCATGGTTTTCAGGGAAAAGGTGGAAGGCCTTAATAATGAGTGAAAGAAAAAATACAGCAGGAGGATATGATTTTTTTATCCTTATCCCCACGATAGTACTTCTGGGGCTAGGGCTTGTGGCTATTTACAGCTCAAGCTCATTCCTTGCTGAACACAGGTATCAGGACAGTAATTTTTATCTGGCAAAGCAGGGCTTTTTTGTGCTCCTCGGATTTTTTCTACTCTTTGTAATCAAGAATATCCCTGTTGAGAAATATAAAGGCCTTGTGTATCCGCTCCTTTTTATCAGCTTTATATTGCTTTTAATGGTCTTTATCCCGGGGGTCGGGAAAAAGGTTGGCGGCGCACAGAGGTGGATCAGGCTTGGCCCTCTTGTGCTTCAGCCATCAGAGCTGGTCAAATTATCCCTTGCTGTATATATGGCCTATTCCATGTCCAAAAAGGCTGATTACATGTCAAGCTTTACCAAAGGGCTTCTTCCTCATCTGATGGTTGCAGCGGCATTTATGTCCCTGATACTGATCCAGCCGGATCTTGGGACAACCGTAATCATAGGCGCCTGGATGATTATACTTATGTTTGTTGCGGGCATGAACATCTTTCATCTTATTTCCATTGTCATTGTTTCTGCCCCGGCTGTCTATTATCTTATTACACATGAGTTGTACAGGATACACCGTCTTATGGCCTACCTTAAACCATGGGAAGACCCTCAGGGTTTCGGGTTCCAGATTATCCACTCCTTTCTGGCCTTTGGTTCAGGCGGGTTACTGGGTGTCGGTCTTGGAAACAGCAAGCAGAAGCTGCTTTATCTGCCCGAGTCTCATACGGACTTCATACTCAGCATACTGGCAGAGGAGCTTGGACTGGTGGGTATTGCCATTATCATAATGCTTTTTTTAATACTGATAATAAGGGGTTTAAAGATAGCGCTTGATGCACCTGATCTGTACAGCAGTTACCTGGCCCTGGGCGTTACCATACTGATGGGGCTTCAGGTAATAATAAATATGGGTGTTGTAATGGGTTTATTGCCGACAAAGGGGCTGACCCTGCCATTTTTAAGTTATGGGGGTTCATCCCTTCTTGTCAATATGGCAGGTGTGGGTATTTTGATGAGTATATCGGCGAGGAGATAAATAAGGTTTAAGGTCTGCGGTTTTCGGTATACGGTTTATGGTTTAGAAGACAGGGAGCAAGAGAGAAATAGAAACAGGAGAGAAAAGGCTTAAGGTGATAATAGCCGGTGGGGGTACCGGCGGGCATCTGTTCCCGGGGATAGCGGTCGGTAATGAGTTCAGGAACAGATATCCGGGGACAGATATACTCTTTGTTACAGCAGGAAAGGAGCTTGAGACACAGATACTTGACAGGGCGGGTTTCAGGCAGGAGTGTCTTACTGTCAAAGGCATAAAGGGAAAGGGGATGTTAGAAACATTGATGGCCCTGTTAAAACTTCCCCTGAGCCTTTTTCAGTCCCTGGCCATTATAAGAAGGGTATCTCCTGACATAATCCTTGGAGTAGGAGGCTACTCTTCAGGGCCTTTGTGCCTCGCGGGCAGATTAATGGGGATACCTGTAGTGATACATGAACAGAACTCCTATCCCGGTGTTACAAACAGGCTCCTGAGCAGAATAGCTGACAGGGTATTCATATCCTTTGAAGAGAGCAGGCACTGTTTTTCTTCAGGGACAATATTACTGACAGGAAACCCTGTTCGGGATCTTTTTAAAGGGGGGGCAAAACCACTCGCGACTGAAAAGGGTTCCTTAACCATATTTGTAACAGGAGGAAGCCAGGGGGCTGTTGCGGTGAATACCCTTTTTCTTGATGCCCTTACTGTCATGAAAGACAGGGGTATATTGCCGGAGGTAATACATCACACCGGGCACAGAGATTATGAAAGGGTTCAAAGCGAATACATAAAGCGAGGATTAAAGGGGTTGATAACACCTTTTATAGATAACATGAGGGAGGCATACGAGCAGGCTGATATATTCATAGGAAGGGCAGGTGCAGGGACCATATTTGAACTCGCGGCAATGGGAAGGCCATCTATCCTTATACCACTCCCGGGTTCCGCGAATAATCATCAGGAATCTAATGCAATGGCACTTGTAAGGTCTGGTGGTGCTGTTATGCTGAACCAGCAGGGAGCTGATGGAAATATGCTGGCAGAAAAAATTATGGGATTCAATAATGACAGGGGTTTATTAATAAGCATGGGTGATAGTTGTAAAAAGCAGGCAAGGGCTGATGCGGCAAGGGAGATTGTGGATGAGATGTGCAAACTGATTGGCAAAAATCCGGGATGATCATGAAGACTTTTGAAAAGACAAAACACATACACTTTGTAGGGGTCGGCGGTATCGGTATGAGCGGTATTGCCGAACTCCTTCTTAATCTTGGATATAAAGTAAGCGGAAGTGATCTCAGGGATTCAGCCGCATCCGGGAGGATTGCCAAACTCGGAGGCAAGGTCTTTACAGGGCATGATGAAAAAAATATTGAAGGGGCTGACGTTGTTGTCTATTCATCAGCCGTATCCCCTGAGAATCCTGAAATAATTGCCGCAGGTGAAAGATATATCCCTGTCATACAGAGGGCAGAGATGCTTGCCGAGCTGATGCGGCTCAAATATGGTGTTGCTATTGCAGGGGCGCATGGCAAGACAACCACAACATCAATGGTAGCATCAATAGTAACAGCGGCAGGTCTTGACCCTACCGTTCTAATAGGAGGGAGGCTTGATATATGGGGAGGCTCCAATGCCAAGCTGGGGCAGGGTGACATACTTGTTGCAGAGTCAGACGAAAGTGACGGATCATTCATGATACTTTCACCCACGATTGCGGTTGTAACAAATATAGACCGTGAACATATGGATCATTACGGCGACATGGATGCCATCAGGAACACCTTTGTAAGTTTCATAAACAAGATCCCCTTTTACGGGGCAGCGATCCTGTGTCTTGATAATGAGGAGATACAAAATATCATTCCAAGGCTTAAAAAACGCTATATTACCTATGGGCTTACCTCACAGGCTGATCTGCGCGCAAAGGATATAATCAGACAAACATTCAGCTCGGATTTCGAGGTGATCAATAAAGGTGAAAGCCTTGGTCGCATAACAGTTGGCATGCCCGGGACACACAGTGTGCTTAACGCCCTGGCTGCGGTAGGTGTGGGGTTGGAGCTGAATATAGACCTTGATCATATTAAAAAGGGGCTTTCTGATCTGGGCGGGCTTGCGAGGAGGTTTCAGAAAAAGGGGGAAAAAAATAACATAATGGTGGTCGACGATTACGGCCATCATCCCACAGAAATAATGGCAACCCTTGATGCGGCCAGGAATTCATGGCCTGAGAACAGGGTGATCGTCGTGTTTCAGCCCCACAGATACACAAGGACAAAGGAGCTCTATGACAGGTTTGTAATCAGCTTTAATCATTCGGATGTACTTATTATTGAGCCGATTTATGCGGCCAGCGAAAGGCCGATAGAGGGTGTTGATTCTGAATGGCTTTATAAAGGTATCAGGGAACATGGTCATAAGGAGGTGTATCTGGCTAATGGTCATGACCATGCCCTCTCATTATTAAAGGAGATGGTAAAGCCCGGTGACAGGGTTATTACCCTTGGGGCCGGGGATGTTTATAAAGTGGGTGAGGGTCTGCTTGAGGCAATGAGATAAAATAAAAAGGCAGCATCATGGATAATAAACAGATGTCAGCGCTTCTTGAAATCTTAAATGATTCTGTGATTTTCGATGCTGACATGGCCTCATACAGCACGCTCAGGGCAGGGGGAAGGGCTGAGGCTTTATGTTTTATAAATAATCTTCCTCTGCTTACAGGGGTTATAGGTTTTTTGAACAGGGAATCGATCAACTGGATGACAATAGGAAAGGGAAGTAACCTGCTTGTCACGGATCAGGGTATAAAAGGGGCAGTGCTGATTCTTAAGGGGGAACTTGCAGCGATAAGCCGCAGAAGCGGTAATCTGGTGACAGCAGGAGGAGGGTTATCAAACAGGGAGCTTATTAAATACTGTATTCATGAGGGGCTTTCAGGCATGGAATTTCTGGCGGGTGTTCCCGGTACGCTCGGGGGCGCTGTCATGATGAATGCAGGGGCATATGGTGAAGAGACAGGTTCTTTTATAGAAAAGATCGGCGTTGTGACATCATCAGGTAATGCTGAGGAGCTTGCAGGCTCTGGAATAAATTTTTCATATAGAAAAAGTTCGATAGAGGAAAGGTCAGTAATATACAGTATCACGCTGAAGTTGAAGAATGGTGAGAGAGGGCAGGTAAGGGAAAGGGTGGAAAAAAATTGGAGCATGCGCAGAGAGAGTCAGCCCCTTGATATGCCAAACTGCGGGTCGGTTTTTAAAAATCCACCCGGGGGATATGCTGCGAGGCTTATTGAGTCAAGCGGGCTAAAGGGTTTTAAAATAGGGGGCGCAATGATTTCCCCTAAACATGCAAATTTTATAGTAAACACGGGTGATGCAAAGGCATCGGATATACTTGCACTGATAGAGGTCGCAAGGAAAAGGGTAAAAGAGGATTCAGGCATACTGCTTGAAACAGAGATCAGGGTGGTTGGGCAATGAAAAAAAGGGCCATATTATCCAGGCAGGAAGTTAGTAGAAGACGGCCCAATGACTACTCTGTATTCTTCAGGGCATTCAAGGCACTTTCCCTGATATCCATGAAGATATTTGGCCTGTGTGTGGTTGCTGTATCCATAAGTGTTTTTTTTATCTACCTTTACCAGTATCTGATTACCTCTCCCTATGTAAAGCTTGAGGAGGTAAGAATCACCGGTGTGGATGAAAAAACAAAGCGTGAGCTTATTGAGATATCGAATCTGGACAGTGAGTTATGTCTGTTAACGATAGATCTCAGGGATATAAAAATGAAGATGGAAAGCCATCCCTGGATAAAAAGTGTTGAGCTTGAAAAGAGCTTTCCGAACCTTTTACTGGTAAGGGCAGAAAAGGAGAGCCCCTATGCGATACTGGCGCTGGACAGGCTCTATTATTTAAACAGAGAGGGGCTGCCCTTCAAGGAACTCACATACAGCGACAACAAGGATTTCCCGGTAATAACCGGGATAAGTCCAAAGAGCGACAGACGTGAACATTATCTGAAGCTCGCAGTGGAAATACTATCAGTATTTGAAATGGAAAAGGGGGCATGGTCAAAGGCGGAGTTGAGTGAGTTGCATTTTGAAGATGGTGAAAAGGTTTCACTCTACTCCATATCAATGCCTCTGGTGCTGAAGATGGGATGCAGTGAATTTGATGAAAAAAAGATGGAACTGAAGAAGATACTGGGTCATCTTAAAGAAACGGGCCGGATAGAGATGGTAAAGGCTATAGACCTGAACTATACAAAGGGCGCAGTAGTATCATTCAGGGACGCAGGTTAACAATAATACAGGAATTATGAGAATGCCGGGAAAGATAATAGTAGGTCTGGACATAGGGACAACAAAGATATGCGCTGTTGTCGGTGAAATTGTCAATGATGCGATTGAGATAATAGGGGTTGGCACCCATCCTTCTGAGGGGTTAAGAAAGGGTGTTGTAATTAATATAGAAAAGACCGTGCAATCCATCAAAGAGGCCATAGAAGAGGCTGAAACAATGGCCGGGTGTGAAATCAGCTCCGTGTATGCTGGAATAGCCGGCGGGCATATAAAGGGTTTTAACAGTCACGGGGTAATAGCCTTAAAAGAGCGTGAGGTCACAAAAAAGGATATTGAAAGGGTCATTGAGGCTGCCAGCGCTGTAGCAATACCCATGGACAGGGAGGTAATTCATGTCCTTGAGCAGGAGTTTATTGTTGATGAGCAGGATGGGATCATGGATCCCCTTGGGATGTCAGGCGTCAGGATGGAGGCAAAGATACATATTGTAACAGGGGCTGTCACATCCGCTCAGAATATTATCAAATGCGCAAACAGGGCAGGTCTGGATGTTCATGACATAGTACTGCAATCAATAGCAAGCAGTGAAGCAGTGCTGACAAATGAAGAGCGAAATCTGGGCACAGCCCTTATTGACTTTGGAGGGGGCACCACCGATATGGCTGTTTTTTCAAGGGGCTCAATCAAGCATACCTCGGTGCTTGCCCTTGGCGGTGACAACCTGACATATGATATTTCCATAGGTATCAGGACACCTACAGTTGAAGCGGAAAAGATCAAAATGAAATACGGCTGTGCCTTAATTTCCATGATAGGCAGTGATGAGATCATTGAGGTCCCAGGTGTTGGCGGCAGGGGACCCAGGACACTCCCCAGGCAGTTTCTTGGTGAGATCCTTGAGCCAAGGCTTGAAGAGATATTTTCACTTATACAGAATGAACTTATAAGGTCAGGATTTGATGATTCAATCAACTCGGGCGTTGTAATAACAGGAGGATCATCAGAGCTTCAGGGTGTGACCGAACTGGCTGAGCAGATATTCAATGTGCCATGCAGAATAGGTTATCCTGACAAGGTGGGTGGGCTGGTTGAGGTGGTAAACAAGCCCATGTATGCAACAGCAGTTGGGCTTGTTCTATACGGGGCAAAGCAGACCAGCAGCAATAAAAAATTCAGGATTAGAGATACCAATATTTTTGCGAAGGTTGTGGATAGAATGAAGAAGTGGTTCAAGGATGTAATATAAAAGAGATTGAATTATGCAGCAATATGAAGCTTGGTGGCATAGTTTTAGTAACGGCCAGTTGAGGCCAACAATAAGGAGGGACACTATGAGATTCGAATTTGTCGACAGAAAGGAAACCTATGATGCTAAAATCAAGGTAATTGGCATCGGTGGCGGTGGCGGAAATGCAATAAACAATATGATATCCTCCCAGCTGAAGGGCGTTGACTTTATTGCAGCCAATACCGACAGCCAGGACCTTGAGAGGTCTCTTTGCCCGAACAGGCTCCAGCTGGGGGCCGGTATTACAAGGGGGCTGGGGGCAGGGGCTGATCCCGAGGTCGGAAAACAGGCCGCTGAAGAAAGCATTAATGACATAAGGGAATGTGTCAGCGGCGCAGATATGATTTTTATCACCGCAGGCATGGGCGGTGGCACAGGCACTGGCGCAGCTCCGGTAATTGCAAGGGAATGTAAAGATAGCGGTGCTCTCACAGTCGCGGTTGTCACAAAACCCTTCAAGTTTGAAGGGGATAAAAGGATGAACCGTGCCCTGATGGGTATTGAAAAACTCAAGAAGGATGTGGATACCCTTATCATCATCCCCAATGAAAGGCTCAAGGCAATCGGTGAAAAAGGCGCAATGTTCAGGGAACTGATTGCCAAGGCGGACGATGTCCTTTTGAATGCAGTAAAAGGCATATCGGATCTCATTATGAGTAACGGCTTTATTAACCTTGATTTTGCCGATGTTAAAAAGGTGATGTCTGAGATGGGCACCGCGATAATGGGCACGGGCAGGGCAAGGGGAGAAAACCGTGCATCCGAGGCGGCACAGCAGGCTATCAACAGCCCGCTCCTTGAAGATATATCTGTGAGCGGCGCAAAGGGCCTTTTGATGAACATAACTGCGCCACCTGATATCACAATGGAGGAGATTGATATTGCAAGCAATTACATCAAGGGTGAGGTGTCTGAGGATGCTGAGATAGTATGGGGTATCGTCTTTGATGAAGACATGGGTGATGAGGTCCAGATCACGGTAATCGCCACTGGAATAGACAAGGATACATATAAGAAGGTGGTAAGACTGGGCGCCATGGGCGGACTGGGGGCAGTAAGAGACATTACTCCTGAAGAGGCAAAGGATAACTGGACTGTGAAAATGAATGGTGAAGAGATAGATGAATATGATATCCCGGCATACCAGAGAAAGGCAGTAGCTGAGGAGAAGATAGCTGCCAAACTGGAAGAGGAGTCAGTTATGCCCCATAAAAAGGGGATTTTTAAAAAGGTCTTTTTCAAGGATGACCTTGATTATCCTGCATTCTTAAGGGTAAAGGCGGATTAATAATAAAAATATGCCCGGTAGTTCTGCCCATTTAACAAATGGGAAACCTGCCCGCGAGCTGGGGGCAATAAAAAAGGATTGGGGGGGGAAGATTTCATTCGCCCTTGTTTACCCCAACAGTTATTATGTGGGCATGTCAAACCTGGGATTCCAGGTTGTTTACAGGCTGTTAAACGACAGAGGTGATGTTGTAGCAGAAAGGGCCTTCCTGCCTGAGGAAACGGAATTGTCCCTCCATCCGAGGGCAGGAAGAGGCCTGGTTTCCATGGAATCAAGGGCCCCCCTTTTGCGGTTTGACCTGATCGCTTTTTCAATCTCATTTGAAAATGACTATCCCAATATACTTAATATACTTGATCTCGCCCGTATCCCTTTGAAAAGTGAAGAGAGGGATGAATCATTTCCCCTTATCATGGCAGGGGGGGTAACCACCTTTTTAAACCCTGAACCCATTTCAGACTTTATAGATTTTTTTCTCCCTGGCGAGGCAGAGGAAAACATAAACCCGTTTATTGAACTCTTTAAAGATGTAGCGGGGAAGGGCAGCTCAAGAAGAGAACTTCTTCAAAACCTCGCTAAGGGCATAGATACCATATATGTCCCATCACTCTATCATGTTGATTATGATTCAGGCGGGGCAATTATTTCAAGGCAACCCCTTATTGAAGGAATCCCTGGCAGCATAAAGTCTGCTGTAACTGGCAGGGATAATCTAATCGTAAACAGATCAACAATCATATCGGATTCAACGGAGTTTGCTGACAAGCTTCTTGTTGAACTGGGCAGGGGTTGCGGCAGGTCATGCCGTTTCTGTGCGGCAGGGTTTGTGTACAGGCCGCCAAGGTATCAGGATGAAAAAGAGGTCATGGCTGCCATTGATGACTCCCATTTTGGATGCAGTGAATTGGGTCTGCTGAGCGCCTCTGTCCTTGATACACCCGGTATAAAAAATATAGCTGAAAGAATACTGGCCTGCGGTAAAACATTTTCTCTCTCCTCCCTGAGGGCCGATCTCCTGAATGAAGAGATTCTGGACCTCCTTAAAAAGGCAGGCCAGAAGCATATAGCAATAGCGCCTGAGGCAGGGTCTGAAAGGCTCAGGAGGGTGATCAACAAGCATCTCACACATGAACAGATTACGAATGCTGTACGGATGATCGCAAAGGCAGGTAAATTTTCATTAAGGCTCTATTTTCTGATAGGGCTTCCAACAGAGACAATGGATGATGTAGCGGCCATATATGACCTTGTAAAAAAAATAAAACATGTAATGGTGGTGGAGTCAAAGGCAAGGGGAGAGATAGGCCAGATACGCTTAAGTGTAAACTGTTTTATACCAAAACCATTTACCCCCTTTCAGTGGTTTCCTATGGAGGATACTAATAGCCTCAAGGAAAAGCAGAAATGGCTTAAAAAGACCTTTTCAAAAGAAGGTGGGGTAACAGTAACCTTTGATGTGCCAAAGTGGGCATACCTTCAGACGCTCCTTTCTATGGGTGACAGGAGGGTGGGTTCCATACTTAAAAAGGCCCATGAATATGCGGGTGACTTTACCAGGGCATTCCGTGATTCAGAACTGAATACAGACTTCTTCGTGCACAGGCCAAAAAGAATAGATGAAACACTCCCCTGGGATTTTATAGATCATGGTATTCATAAGGAGTTTCTTATCAAGGAATATAAGCTCGCACTTAAAGAGACTGAATCGGATATATGTAATCCGGGTTACTGCGTTAGATGCGGGGTGTGTCAAAACTCCTGAAGTTATTGTCAATTCAGGTTATTTTGTAACTTTACAAAACTCAGCGGTTTCTGCTTTATAACTCCTCTCCCTTGATGGGAGAGGTTGGGAGAGGGTGAAGGTCAGTGGCTGCTGAGATGTTCATTGATTAAGTAATATTCCCCCTCTCCCTGACCCTCTCCCACGAGGGGAGAGGGGAAGAAAGCAGGGATACCCTCTTATACGAGGGTCGAGGAATTTTTGGGTTTTCCCTCTCCTGCTAGGCTAGAGGAAAGTAAGTGGTGCTTTTTACTCCTACAAGGGAAATTGATTTTTCGAATGCGTTTCTCAAACTTCTTTTATAAAAGGATAGAATGAAAAACCTTACAAAAACAGCAAGAACCCTCCGCCATAACTCCACAGATGCAGAAAGAAAACTCTGGTACTATATCAGGACGAAACAGCTAGAAGGCTTCAAGTTCAAGAGGCAACAGCCATTAGGAAGTTATATTGTGGATTTTATCTGTTTTGAAAAAGCACTCATCATAGAGCTTGATGGTGGTCAGCATGCGGTCAACAGGGAAAGCGATATTGAAAGGGATGGCTGGCTTAAGAAAGAAGGGTTTCATGTGTTGAGGTTCTGGAATAATGATGTGGTTAATAATCTTGAAGGGGTGATTGAGGAGATAAGGAAATATTTGCTGACCCCCTCTCCCTGACCCTCTCCCACGAGGGGAGAGGGAAAAAAGGAATACCCTCTCCCACAAGGGGTGATGGGAAAGTAGGAAACCCTTTTTTACAAGGGTAGAGGAAAAAGTAGGAATACCTTATTCCATCGGGGAAGAGGGAATGGAGGAATAAGAAAGCTGAGGCCCTCTCCCACGAGGGGCGAGGGAAAAAACAGAAATAAAAAGATAGGAATCCTCTCCAACAAGGCAAGATGAAAAATCGTTCTTCAGCCGGAGTTAATTCATACAAAATGACATAACCTCACTTTACTTTAATAAAATAAAAAAACCGGATAAAAATTATGGATGAAGAACTGAAGAAAAAAACAGGCCCTATTGTACTCCTAATCCAATAAAATCAGTAAACCTTGATTCCAGCAAGAACTCAGCGGGAGTAGAGGTTGCAAATCTAAATAAATTTAAATTCACACCTATTTAATTACTTATAAAAAATCTAATTAATCCAATATGTTTCAAGTGAATAACCTTGTCTTTCCATCCTATTATTTAAAAATTAAGATTCTTTTTAAAAAAATGCTTGACATTAAAATATTATTATACTATTTTAATAGTAAAATAATTAACTAGGA
>JAFGFM010000088.1 GCA_016931115.1 Deltaproteobacteria bacterium
AGAAAAAACCTTGATTAGCGGTAGTAATTCTTTCTGTTCTTTTGTTAATATTTCACTGTGCATGTTTTGTAAAATATAATTTAAAAAAATTTAGTGTCCGCTTATGATAATTTGAACGTTTGCCTGATATTTGCTTGTTAAATATCTCAGCTATAGTTTTTATCCCAACCAGGTCGAAAAGTTCTTTTACGCTTTTCTCATCGCCATAATTTAATATAGCCTCGACCACAGCATTTATACTTATATTCATTTTTTCTTCAGGCTTTACCCACCAGAATAGTGAACCATTCTGCTGAATAAATTCTTTAATTTCAGGGCTGTCTTGTGTTTTTAGATCCATATTATAAAGTTGAAAGGTAAAAGATCAAAGGTTTAACGGTTCAGGGTTGAACTCGCAGAGAGTCAAGCGCTAAGCGCATAAGATAAAACCCAGAAGTCGGAAATAAAAAACAGATTTTTTAAATACATTTAATCCAAAAGTCAGAATTCAGAAAACATTATTTACAAAGCAGATGCTTGAGAAATTCACGATCCTGAACATCCCTTGGCCTTATCCCCATTTTTGTTTTTTTGCCTATTTGCTTTTCTCTGTTCATTTACTACCTTACTTATTCTTGTGACACGGATTTCACGGATACACACGGAATTTTTATTTTATTAAAACCCTGAAAATCATTGTTTATAGATATCTTAATTGTTGTTATTTTTTAATGATCCTGAAAATCTGTGTTAATCCGTGTCCTGATTCCAGCATGTTTACTACCCTATATGTCTATATAATAGATATCCGATTGCATTCAGGACAGGAGATGGCATTTTCTTGAAAATGGGATAGGATGTCTTTGCGCGAAAGCTGTCTTTTATGAATTCATTATTCTTAAGACTGTATCTGTAATAATTTACAAGAGACTCTGTGGCACCCCAGCCCCTTTTAAACTGCAAAAGACCCTGGTTTTCCATCTCGGTTATACCAAAGCTGAAATTACTGAAACTTTCCTTAGCGTAATGTTTTATTGCTTCCCACATTAGAAGATTATTGGGCCTCATGTTCAGATAGCCTTCATCTGAAGCGCCATACTTGTATACAGCTTTCTTATTGAAGTGAAGAAACACAGCACCTGCAATTGCCTTTTTTTTTGAGAAGGCCAGGGCAACAAAGCCTTTTTTTTTTGATATTACATCCTTAAATAGCTTATTAAAAAATATAAAAGGCTGAGGAGGAAGGCCATGCTTTTTCCTGGTCATGCAGTTAAGCTTGAAAAATTGTTTCACTGCATCAAGTGTATTGTTAAGGCTTACTTCAACACCTCTGCTCTGAGCATTTTTTATATTTCTTCTTGTACTGCTTTTCAAACTGGAAAAAAGTTTTTCTTCAGTTTCGTTTAACTTCACATCATGGCTATAAAAAGATAATGAAGAGGATGCCTTTTTAAAATTATCACTACCACCACGCCATTCAATGTGTTTCCAGTTTTTTTTTCTGCCGCATTCCCTGATCTGTTCAATTGCCATATCGAATAATTGTTGATCCATGACAATTGGTTCACAGTTATCTGTAAATGGCAGAGACACCCCCCTTTTCCCGGTTAGCATGCTCTTAACCTCCATCATGGGAATTAGGGTGGTCAGTTTATTATCCTCAATGGTTGCGAAATAAAATGGGGTATAACCATAGGCACCATGCAGCACCTTTGCCCATTCTGATGTATGAAAAAAGGATGTGTTCTCATTTGTGAGAAGCAGTTCGTCCCAGTCGGGATATTCAATTGGATTTATGATATGCAAATTCATTTTTTGACAGGATTAACAGGATTTCCAGGATTTTATTTTTTTTAATCATATCAATTCTATAGATCCTGTCTAAACTTTTTATATTTCCGCTTTACTTCAACTCCGGAAGGACCGAAGTTTATGAGAAGGCCAACATCCTTTCTCAAGCCCTTTAGGTAGTTCACCAGTTGCACTTCGTGTTCTTTTACTAAATTTCTTACTGATTTTCGTTCAACAATAATATTGTTATCCACAAATATATCGATAAAAAACTCACCTACAACCTTATCATCATAGTAAACTTTAAGTGGCTTTTCTTCTTCTACTTTAAAATCATTTTTTTCAAGTTCCAGAACTAAAGCTTTTTTTTTATATCTTCTCTACAAAACCAAAACCTAATTGATTATAGACCTGATATGCTGCGCCTATTATCTTTTTGGTTATGTTATCGTTTTCCATTTTTTAATATTTAACAGGATTTAAATGATTTTCATGATTGTTTTTTAAAAAACCTACATATCCTGTCTATCCTGTTAATCCTGTCTAATATCTTTTCGATTTTGAAAATATTGGTCCGCTCCTATTGCTATGATCAAGACTACAAAAAACACGGTCCAGCTTATTATCACATGAGGCCAGTGTTCTGCCATTTTGGGACTTATATAATGGGTAAGAATAAATATAGAAGACAGTCTTCCCACACTTGCAATAAGTGATATAAATATTGAAGAGACAACTACTGCAAGCCTGCTCCACAGGACGCTTTTAAAAAGATAGGCATATGCAAAACTGAATACGAAATATGATACAAGATATCTTATCCCGCTGCATCCAATGGCAACCTCAAGGGTGGCATTATGAAGGTGTATCAGGTTGCCCTCATGGAAAAAAGGAATACCAAGGATTGATATAACAATCCTTGACCCGCCAAAGGAAATAACCCTTATAGTCTCAGCAAGATCAAGATATATATCATCCGGGATTGGAGTAAGGCTTATCAGGAAATAAAGCGGAAATGAAATTTCCTTATAAAAACTCCAACCGAGTATCAGTAAGACTGCCCCTGACAGGTAAATAATAAAGCCCAAAATATGCAACTGATAAGGCCATCCGCTGAAAAAGACCGGCACAAGGCCAATTGCGATGATAATCAAACCAAACATGTTGAATTCCGGTCTGATTTTTGCCAGGGCCTTATGGTTAAGCCATATAAAATATGCCGAAATAAAGGGCACAAATATACCATGGGAGCTGCCCTCACGATTCATTACCGCATATAAAAGGTGCCCCAGGGATTCTCGATACAGGATACCGACGGTGATCAGTGCCAGTACCAGGAAAATAATGCGAATAGGAGTTTGTTTCGAGTTTTCTGTATTCATTGGATTATTTAGCATAGCGCAAAGCGCATGGCGCATAGGGTCAGAAGCTTAAAAGCTTGTAATGTTACGCTATGCTCTTAGCGCTCTGCCCTATGCGCTACGCGCTTATGCGTCTTATCACCTTTGCCGGATTACCTGCCACAATAGTACCTTCAGGGACATCCTTAATAACCACACTACCTGCCCCCACAATTGCCTTTTCACCTACTGTTACGCCACAAAGGATTGTTGCATTTGAGCCTATGGATGCACCTTTTTTAATTACTGTAGGAACCACCTTCCAGTCTGCCTCGGTTTGAAGGCCGCCTGCCTCGATGGTTGCACGGGGATACCTGTCATTAATGAACATAACACCATGACCTATAAACACATCATCCTCTATCTGCACACCTTCACATATAAATGAATGGCTCTGTATCTTGCAATTTTTACCAACATAGGCATTTTTTTGTATCTCTACAAAGGTCCCTATCTTTGTGTTATCACCAATCTCACAACCATATAAATTAATAAAGGCATTGAGGACAACATCCTTTCCGAGAACCACATTAGGGGCTATTTTTTTTAATTCCATTTATTTTACTCCTTATATTTTAGCATAGCGCAAAGGGCATAGCGCATGGGGTAAAAGTCAGCTAAGCGCATGTTGCATAGCGCAAAGGGCATAGCGTAGTGCGCATGGGGCATAGGGCAAAGCGCATGGCGCAAAGTGAACATGTTATTAAATTATTTAAGGGTATGTTGGAAATTAGTTATCTGCCTACACAACATATCCAGTTTATCCAGTAGACTTTCCAATACCTCAAGGCTAATTAATTTTCTTCCGTTTAATATAATCAATATATTTGCATTTTCGAAGGTTGACCTTCTGGCAATATTTAAGAATTGTATAAATTCCTTATTAGAATTGGATCCTGACCCCTCCGCTATATTATTAGACATAGACATTCCGGCAGCCCTCAACTGTTCCGTAAAACGAAACAGCTTTCTTTTTCCAGATCATCAGCGATATCAAAAAGTTGATCAGCGATTTCGATGGCCAATTGCCAAATCTTCAGATCCTGAAACCTAAATTTCGCCATGTCTTTATCTTTGCTCTTTGCGCTCTGCTCTTTGCGCCATGCGCTCCGCGCTCTGTGCTTTACAGGTCGATCGGAATCCCATTTCCGGCCAGAGATATTTTTGATGCTGCAAGTATTTTTACCACCTCAAGACCGGCCCTGCCATCTGTAAGAGGTTTTTTATTACCTTTAATACAATCAACAAAATGCTGTGTTTCAAGGGCAAGGGCCTCAATATTATCTATCTTAGGTGCCCACATATCACCAACCCTGTACTGCACCTGCATATTATAGATATCTTCCTTTGTCTTAAGCATCTCAACACCCTTGTCATAAACCTTTATCTTTTCACTGGGTTCATTGTCATCGTAAAGAATCATCTTGTTACTGCCGCCAATCAGGGTCTGGCGTATCTTTACAGGTGATACCCAGCTGACATTTATATGTGCAATAATATTATTTTCCATGTAAATAGTAAGAAGGGCCTTGGGTATAACCTCTTTACCATAATAGTGTGAACCGGTTGCAGATACTGTCAGTTTTTTATATGGCATAAAATAATCCATAATGGATATATCATGGGGGGCTAAATCCCAGATAACATCAACATCTTTCTGAAAAAGCCCGAGGTTAACACGGGTGGAATCATAATAAATCATATCACCCAGTTCACCTTTATCTATAAGGTCTTTGATCTTTCTCACAGCACCAGTATATATAAAGGTGTGATCAACAATCAGTACCTTGCCTTTCTTTTCTGCCATTTCAATAAGAATTTCGCCCTGCTCTACTTTCTCTGTCATGGGTTTTTCAAGCCATACATGCTTACCGGACTCAAAAGCCTTTTTTGCAAGCTCAAAGTGAGTAGACACAGGCGTAGCGATTGCTATAGCATCAATCGAAGTGTCATTAAAGAGGCTAGCTGTCTCATTCAGAAGTTTTGCATGAGGGTGATTTCTACCAGCAGCTTTCAATCTGTCAGGGGAAAAATCGCAAATTGCAGCCAGCTTCATCTCAGGATTGCTGCTGAAATTCCTGGCAAGATTGGGTCCCCAATATCCATATCCAATTAGTCCTATTTGTATCATTTATTTCCTCCAAAAGGAGCTGAGAGCTCAAAGCTCAAAGCTCAAAGCTCAAAAAGTTTGAAGCTTAATGCTAGGAAGCTATTAAGCTTTTAAGCATCCCGGCTTTCAAGCCTTCCAGCGTTAAAAAAATTCTTTTATCGATTCGCAGACATACTCTATCTGTTCTTTTGTAAGTTCTGCAAACATGGGAAGAGATAATAGTCTTTTGGCTACCTTTTCAGAAACCGGGAAATCACCCTCTTTAAAACCCATATTCGCATATGCCTTTTGCAGATGCAAAGGAACAGGATAATGCAGACCTGTGCCAATACCTTTTCCGGCTAAATGCTTCTGAAGGCCATCTCTGTCATCAACAAGGATAAGGTAGATATGATATACAGATTCCATACCTTTTGCTTCAACCGGTGTAGTTATTCCATTTATTTTAGAAAGGAGCTCATTATAAATGGCAACATTCTTTCTGCGGGCATCATTCCAGGCCTTAAGTCTTTTCAGTTTTATTCGAAGCACACCAGCCTGAATGGCATCAAGCCTTCCATTATAACCTTCTACCGCATGATAATATTTCTGTTCCTGGCCATGGTCTCTAAGCATGGACATTTGTTTAGCCAGTTTTTCATCCTGGGTGACAACTGCCCCTCCTTCACCGAATGCCCCGAGATTTTTACCAGGATAAAAACTGAAGCAGCCTGCAAGCCCCATTGAACCTGCCTTTTTACCTTTATAAAGAGCGCCATGTGCCTGGCATGCATCTTCTATAACTATCAGGTTATGCATTTTTGCAATCTTGAGGATGGCATCCATATCAGCCGGCTGTCCGTATAGATGAACAGGGAGGATGGCCCTTGTTTTTTTATTAATTTTGGCTTCAATCAAACCGGGATTGATATTGTATGTGTCCGGCAGGATATCAACAAATACAGGTTTGGCGCCGGCCTGGGATATTGCCTCTGTTGTCGCAATAAATGTATTTGGAACTGTTATAACCTCATCCCCCTGGCCGATCCCGGCAGCAATGAGAGCAAACCGCAGGGCGTCAGTACCTGAATTAACAGCCACACAATATTTCGTTTCACAGAATTCGGCAAATTCCTTCTCAAGGCCCGTAACCTGAGGGCCTCCTATAAATGCGGCATTAGACATGGCTTCAGTAAGCATTGGAAGCACTTCATTTTCAATCTGTTTATACTGAGTCTTTAGATTTAAAAAAGGAACATCCATTTTTTATCTCCTCATAAAAGTTTATAGTTAATAAAAATTATTGATTAATGTCTTTGTAAAAATCTGATCTTTCAAATATAAAATCTAATAAAATAATCACTACTGGTAATAGTTTTTATAATAATATGCCCTGTTCTTCTGGAGATGCGTATGGCCGTTAACAACAATACCTAAAATCTTGTCCTTGTCGAAGGAGGCAACAGCCTTCTGTACCATGTCCCTCGGGGTTGCATTTTCACGTACCACAAATACAATTCCATCAACAAAATTAGATATTATGTTTGACTCTGCAAGAACCTGGCTCGGCGGGGTATCAAGTATGATAAAACGATCATCATAACGTTCTCTAACCTCTTCGAGAAAGGCTTTCATATCACTTGAGGCAAGAAGCTCTGATGGATTACGAGTAACATTTCCAGCAGGTAGAAAAGATAATTTATCAACACAAGTTTTTATCAATAGATCCTGCAGATTCTTCTCCTTTTTAAGATATTCATTCAACCCATTTTTGTTTGATACCCCAAACATCATATGAAGGCTTGATCGGCGCAGATCACAGTCTACCATGAGTACATGTTCATCTATACCCATAGCAATACTTGCAGCGAGATTGGCCGCAACAAATGTTTTGCCATCTCCTGGCATTGCACTTGTAACCATAATGGTTCTTGGTCTTTCCCGATTCTGGGTAAACAATATCTGTGCCCTGAGAAGCTTGAAGCTTTCGGCCTCATATGATTCCGGTGCAGTTACCACAACAAGTTTATTACTGATATTGTTTGCTTTTATACTGCTTAATAAAGATGTAACAGGCGCTTGCAGAGCCGGTGGCTCAGACATATTTGCAGGGATAGGTCCTGTAATAACAGCCTTTTCTTTTTTTGCTTTTTCCAATGCGTCGTATATTTTTCCCATGGAAGACCTTTGTTTGAGTTACTTGAGTATTAAAACAATTTTAAATTTTTAATTTTGAATTTTGAATTAGTCCTAACTTTGAGCCTCTAACTTTGAGCCTTCAGCTTTGAGCTTTCAGCTTTGAGCTTTTTTTAAACTTCCTTATCATTCAGCATGAAATCATAGATAGATGCCTTTACCACTTCGGCAATCTGGTTTGCGAGAAGGTCTATCTTCTTTGATTTTTCATCACTGCCTGACTGATTTAGTGACTTATCCATTTTGACTTTTATATCGCTAAGAGAAAGCCCGTTTTGTTTCAGCTTCTTTATCTCAGTGATAACCTGGAGATGTTTTACTGTATAACGCCTCTGACCACCCTTTGTCCTGAGCGGTACAATAACACCACTAAGGGTCTTTTCCCAAAAGCGCAGTGTATGTTTTGACACGCTCGCCAGACGGCTGACATCCTGTATTGAATAGGTATCAATCATGGTAGAAATATGGCAGGCTCCGCCCCTTTGGGTTACATTCTACTACCCATGTGGATTTGAAGAGATACATATGCTTCTTATTCAAATCACCTATATTTTTAAAAGTTAATTAAGAGGACTGTCAAATACTACAACAAAAATTAGAGCTAAGTCTAACTTTAAGTTTATTATGCAAATAAAATGCCAATAACAAAACATCTCAAAAGTAATTATCTATGTTTTTGAAACTGTTACATTATCGGCAATTTCTTTAAAATACTTAAAAAATCTATCATATTTTTATTATGTATTTTCTTCACATTTACATGGATTGTTTTACGCATATTTATGTAATTTATTACATATGAGGTTAAGGTACAAGTAATTTTTCAACAGAAAGAATCTTTGAAAGCTTCATACACTTGATAACGCAGGATTATAACAATGAATAAGTTAACACTGCGCTTTTGAAAAAGCTGCCAATACCCTCATGAATTATAGATATTTAACATTAAATTTTACTTACAGGGATATTGCACACAGATTATCTGGCCTTTAGACTTATTACATTTGCATACCCTGACACACCTTTATCAACGAGTTCCTTTGCATACCCCTCTGCACTACTTTTATCAGTAAAGCTACCAATAGTAACACGAAAAACCTGCTTATCATCCTGATCATAAGCAGGCATAATATATACCTCATAACCTTTTCTGGTAAGATCATAAAAAAGGTTATCCGCCTTTTCAAATAAGGTAAGAGATGCTATATGCACTGTATAGATCTGGTCGTTGGTAGAAGATATATCAATGGAAGGAAAATTAATTACCTGTCCTTCCCTGATCAAATTTATATCAGCAATTTCATGATTATATTCTTTAATCAGTTTGAGCACCCTTTCATTTGCATAGCCATAAACTGCCAATGCCAGTTGGGCAAGGGTTTCGTTCTCTTTTACCGTAATAATTCTACCATTCGATTCTTTAGGTATATTTGAGTTATCTGAAGATGCCCCAATATCTGTGTTTACATCAATTCCTTGTCTGTTGATGTTTTCTTCAGTAATTTCTTCTTCATTGTTTATATCTGAATCATTACCTATCTTTGCATAGGAGATACTTTCTTTCATCCCTTCATCAGGGGCTGTTTCCAGGGACCCACTGTCTTGATCGAGAGAGGCAATATTCACCTTTTGAGGCACCTGTTCGGGTATCTTTTTAAGCGGATTAACAGAGACAATTTTGTTTTCGGATAAGGTGTGTGACAAACGCGAATATATTCCCATGCCCAAAATTCCACTTATGACAGCTAAAATAATTAGAAGTAGGATAAACAGTATTTTTCTCCAGAATGATGCAGAAGTTGAATCTGGGTTTTTTCTTGAGAGGCTGTTTTCTTTTTCAGAACTATTTTGTATTCCTAAAGGGGAATTTGAAAGTTGCAGGTCGTTATAACACTCTTTAATCATCTCAGGAGTCAGTTTTTTTAAACCTCTTGAGTAACCTAAAAGCAGGGCATTATCAGCCAGGATATTTATAATCCTGGGATAACCGCCAGAGAATCCGTGTATTGCCTTAATAGTGTTTTTTGAAAATATACGCGAACCATCTTCTGATCCTGCCCTTTTAAGACGAGACAGGATATAATCACTTGTACCTTTGAGGTCCAGTGGCTTTATGTGATACCTAACACTAATCCTCTGGAGAAGAGGCCGGCACTCAACACGGTTCAGGGTATCATTAAGCTCTGGCTGACCAATCAAAAAAATTTTTATAAGTTTCTCATCTGCAGTTTCCATATTTGAAAGCAGGCGGATTTCTTCAAGAAGTTCAACTGAAAGCTTTTGAGCTTCATCTATTATCAGTATAAAGTTTTTATGACTCTGGAATTTCTCTTGCAGAAAAGACTCAAACTGAATAAGAAAATCAGCCTTTGACTGAAAATGTATCTTTTTCTTAAAGGCAGAAAAGGCCAGGTAATCCATAAAATCATTAACAGAAAAGAGTGGATTTGAAAGATATACATACTGGACATCATCGCCAAGACTGTTAAGCAATGCATGAACCATAGTGGTCTTTCCTGTACCAACCTCTCCCGTAAGCAGGATGAACCCCATGCGTTCAGTAACACCATATGTTAAAAGTGCAAGGGCTTCTTTGTGGATATCACCCAAGTAAAGGTATTTTGATGATGGCGTAAGATTAAAAGGCTTTTCTTTCAGGTCGTAAAAATCTGTGTACATATTTAATACCAGGCCCAAGGTACAGGGTGTAAGGTTTAAGATTAATGGCTAAATAGCAAAGCGCACGGAGCATAGGGCATGGCGCAAAGAAGAATGAACGCTTTAACGCTATGCTCTCTGCGCTCTGCGTTATCCTCCAAAGATTCCTTTAACATAGCCTATTGTTGTATCAAACCCTGTCAGGGTAATAATTATAAACCCTGCGGCAACAAAAAAACCCAAAAAGACGAAAATCCCGGTGAAAATTTCCTTTTTCTTTTTCATCATCATCTCATTCTCAGTGACAAGCAGCGGTATACTTGCAAGCACCGGGATCTTAAGGTCATCACCTGCTTCTTCAGGGGTCTTGTATGATGTATCCATCATTTCCAGAAGATATGCAACACCGCACCCAAGACCAAGACCGAGCGCCAGGGTAAGCAGTATTATCTTCTTGAAATCCGGTTTAATAGGGGTACTGGGTATCTTTGCCGGATCAATAATCCTGAACTGCTCACCCTTTTGCTTTTTTTCCATGCTTAGAGATATACTTGCTTCAATCTGCCGGTTTCGAAGGGATTTGTAGTTTTCACTCAAGTTTTCATAGTCTCGATTAAGTTCAATCAGCTCCTGCTCTCTTTTAGGTGTGTCTTCCACCATTTTCTGATAATAGGTTATTTGTGAGGTAGCCTTTTCAATCTCTGACTTTAGATGAGAGATAGTGAGCTTGACATCCTCAAGCTGCTTCCTCATGGTTTGATCGGCTGTCCCCATACCTATTGTTTCGTCATCAGGGGATTCACCGGCCTTTTCCTTTGCCTGGGCATTTTCTTTTTCTATTCTGGTGATAAGTTCCTTGAGCCTGATGACATCCGGATGATTTAGGGTATAGCGGGACAGCAGTGCTTCCAGTTCTCTTTTTAATGATAGGAGATCGTTCTTTCCGCCTGAGGCCTGATTCTGAGGCGTATCAGGACGGGAAATCTGCCCATCACCGGCTAAGATGTCACGTAGAATGGCATCTCTTCTGTTTTCCGCATCTCTCAGGTTGCTGTTATACTGATCAAGCTGCTGCCGTAACCCTTCCAGGATTTTCAGATTTGTCTCAAGCTGCTGAGGAAGCCCTCCCATGTATTTTTCACGGTATATCTTAAGCTCTTCCTCTTTTGTCTTAAGCTGTTTTTCTATTGTCCCAAGTTCATCTGTAATAAAATCGGAAGTTCCCAGTGCCTGTTCTTCTCTTATCTTCAGATTCTCAGTGATAAAGTTGGAAGCGAGGGCATTCGTCACCTCCATGACCTTCTTCGGGTCATCCCCCTGAAAGCTTATCGTAAAGGCACTTGTCTCGGAATCTCTCCGCCCTTTGTCAGTGCTGACATCAATAGAAATCAGTTGTCTTAATTTCTCTACTTTTTTATCAATCAGCATATCATTGCCGGAGGAGGTATAGAGACCATATTCAGAGATAATTTTTTCAAGGTTGGTCCGACTCGTCACCTGCTGTGTAATGGTCTTAAGCCTGTCATCTATAGTAGTTGATACAATAGACCTTACAAATTCCTCAGGAACCCTCTGTGCCTGCACCAGGATTAAGGTCTGAGCCTCATATATTTTTGGTGTAACAATCAGATAGGTCATGCCCCCCAGTATTGAAACCAGAAAGGTTATAATAATCCACCACTTTCTTTTAAGTGCGATATTTATATATTTTGATATGTCAAAATTATCCATAATCACGTCATTAGCTATTTAGGCTGTAGGCTATAGGCTTAAAAAATTGAGCCTTATAGACTACAGGCTACAGCCTATAGCCTTCTAGATGTTAAATATCTGTTTTTCGCATTGACCTCAATAATGAACCCAATACCTTTTCTGTTTCCAAGATCAATGTCTCACATTCAGTTATATCTTTATTTTTAATAAATCCTAAACGTTTTGAAAGACTTAATTGATAGCCCAATTCTTTTAACGATCCGAAGGATATATCCAGAAATCTATGATATTCCATCTGGCTTTCACGGGCACAGCCTTCAACAATATTTGATGCCACTGAAACTGCTGCCCTTCTCATTTGAGATGTCATGCCATATATCTCTTCCTTTGGAAAATCTCTTGTTAACATATATATCATAACAGCGACCTGATCTGCCAACTCAAACGCCCTCAGTTTTGCATGATCTCGCATGGTTTCCTCAAATTTAGTCTATAGTCTATAGTCTATAGACTAAAGACTAAAAGCTAACGCCTACAGCCTACAGACTATCTGTACGGCCTGCTCCACTCAATCCCAACCATTACACGGTTAACATTATAATCTTCATCTTCCTGATCTTCATCTCTTTTAGCGAAGGAATAATCAATAAGAGCAGTATAATATTTTAAGAATAGCCACCTAAAACCATAGCTGAACCTTAATGATTTTGATTTACGATTGGCTGAGTCCTTATCCTGCCTGTAACTGATTCTTGAATAATTTGTCAGGTTCTTTGTCATATTATAATTAAAAGTTGAACCCAACTGCTGATATTTCGTAAAACCTCGCCTGTCAGCTTCAAGAACAATTTCATCCCACCCGCCTTTAGCATCGATAGAAAGACTCCCCTTGCTTAATTTTTTCTGCAAAGAAGCATCGAAAATTAAACCATTTCCATCATCGGAATAATCCCTATCCTGAATAAAATATCCCGCGGAAATGGTATAGGACAAGTCTGTTGACAATTGCTTTTCCAGACCCAAAGATGCCTCATGCACCATATAATCTTCCTCACCCATCAGTCCCTTAAAGTTACGGGTGTTATAGTCATATCTCAATGACATAGTTGTAAGAGAATTAGCCCTGTATTTATAAGCTACCCCTGATCTTCCGCCTGAATAGTCATCATCAGGTATATTACCATCATCCCTGGAAAACTCAGCCACCGTGTATCCGAGATTTAAATCCATACCGTGCTTTTGATTAAACCAGTAGGAAAGCGTGCCATAAGGGTCAAATATTTTACCATCATCTATTGTAACATCATCATTTTCAAGCCACGAATGGTTAAAACCCAAAATAAAAGAATTTGAAGGTCCAAAAATAAAATTGATATTTGATCCAAGATTATTTCGCTGATAGATATTCCTCGTTTCCCTTGTACCAATAACACCTTCTGTAGACTCAAGGGGGTCTTCAGATTTTACATAACTATCATTAATGGTGAACCTTATATTCTTTAAAAGCATCTCACTGAACGAAAGGCTGGCTAAATGTCTGACTGTGTTATTCTGATCTTCATCTTTATACCTGACAATAGAGGGGGAATACTTAAGGGAGAATATATTGTCTTGAGAAAGGATATTTAAAGTTACCCCCGGAGTAATGGCTGTTATCCAGTCGCTTTTTTCATTTTCATTATCCAGATCAATATTATCATCCCAGAGTTCTGTTATTGATATAGATGGTATGAATTCTGTCTGGTATTTTGCACTTAACTGTTGCGGGAGCAGCATTATAATCCCAATCAGTAATATACTTATTTTTTTCATAATATCTGTTCCTCGATAAAGGTCAAAATTCCGGCGCTTTCAACTGTTATTGACGTAAAAACACACAATATTCTACTTTTAGTTAATCTCCAAAGGTAATAGCAATTTTTATACCAGTTATCACCAACAGCTTTTGCCTTTGAGAGTATAACCTACAGTTTTAAGCTTCCAGGTTTTTAGGGCACCACAATAGTGTCTCCGGGCTCAAGCAGAATATTCTGGCTAAGGTCCTTACCTGCAATAAAATCCTGGTAATTAAACCTGTACATGGTTTCCTTGTTATCAAGCCTGCGAACAACCATTACAAATTTTCTGTCCGCCCATTCGGTAAATCCCCCTGCAACAGATAATGCCTGTAGAACGGTCATCTTTGACTCCAATGGATATGGACCGGGCCTACCGACATTTCCTATAGTATAAATACGTCTACTGTTACTCTGCCTTACCATGACTGTAACTACCGGGTTTTTAATAAATTCCGTAAGCTTTTCTGTAATTGAATCCTTTAATTCTATTGCGGAGTGGCCTTCTGCCATAATTTCACCAATCATTGGGAAAATAATACGGCCATCAGGCATCACAACCATATCCTGTGTTAAAGCGGCTTCATCCTTCACAAAGATGCCAAGTAGATCATTGACACCGATTTTGTAATATGCCTGGGCCTCTTTTGGTTGACTGCCTGTTGCAGAATCCTGTGCCAGCAATGAATTACAGGAAAAAAATAGTAAAATCGAGATAAAGCCGGTAATTTTTTTCAGTTTCTTTATGTTCATTTTTTCTCTCCGGGTTATTGAATTCAAG
Source organism: Deltaproteobacteria bacterium (assembly GCA_016931115.1). GTDB lineage: Bacteria > Desulfobacterota > DSM-4660 > Desulfatiglandales > HGW-15 > JAAZBV01. The sequence goes on from JAFGFM010000088.1 coordinate 14,443, forward strand.
ATTTAAGATTCAAGATTCAAGATTCAAAATTGAAAACTTTGACCTTCTATATTTCAGCTCTCTTCATTATTTCCTGACTTCTGATTTCTGTCTCCTGACTCCTGTCTTCTGCTTTATCCCTTTCAGCTTTCAGCCTTGAGCTTTGAGCTCACCGCCCATCTTATTAAAAAGCGTTTTATAACTAATTTTTAGTATCTTTGCGGTTTTGACCTTATTCCCATTTGTCATACTTAATACATGGTCTATTGCCTTTTTTTCTATATAATTTGCAGCTACTGTCTTAACTTCTTTAAGGGATACCTTTCCTGAGTTGCCGATGATATCGGAAGCTGCATCAACCAGTGAAATTGCTTTACCATCTATATCCGGGACACTTGTCTTCTGCTCTATTTCAGCTCTGATGTTATCAGGGTTATCCCCCATCATGAGTCGCAGGATGAATGCTGAGAGCTCTCTTATGTTGCCAGGCCAGTTATACTGTAAAAAAACCGCCTGTAGTTCAGGTGATATGTTGTAATCACCCATATTAAGCTCCTGCTGGTTTTTCTTTATGAGATAATCAACAAGCAGGGGGATATCCTCTTTTCTTTCCCTTAAAGGGGGCATCTCTATTTTGATGACATTTAGGCGGTAAAACAGGTCTTCCCTGAAACGCCCTTCCTTTATATCCTTACTTAAGTCATGATTGGTGGAGCTTATTACCCATGCATTAACCTTAACACTTTGAGAACCACCTAATCTGTTGTATTCACCGCTCTGGAGGACATTAAGGAGCTTTGCCTGCAAGGGGAGAGGCATGTCGCCTATCTCATCAAGGAACATGACACCATCGGATGCCTGCTCAAACCTGCCGGGTTTCAACTTATCCGCCCCTGTAAAGGCCCCCTTTTCATAACCGAATAATTCGCTTTCAAGAAGAGAAAGGGGCAGGGCTGCACAGTTAACCTTTATAAATTTATTGTTTTTTCGTGGTGAAGACTGGTGAAGAAAACGTGCAACAACGTCCTTGCCTGTGCCTGTTTCACCGAGCAGAAGGACATTTAACACCATATCAGAGACCATGGAAACAAGTTCTCTGATCTTCTTAATTGAATGATGATTACCGATAAAGGGATATTCCATAATGTGGCAAAGATTTACACATCAGGCCTTTTTTGTCAATAGTTATTGGAGGTTAGTAATAACTACTTGGGTTATAGGTTGTAGACTGTAGGCTGTAGGGAAGAGCGCTGAAAGCTCAAAGCTCAAAGCTGAAAGAAAAAAGATAGAGATCAGAGATCGGAGTTCATAAAGCAGAGGGCAAAGCGCATGGGGCATGGGGCAAAGACAATTGATTAGATCGAGATGTAAGACCGTAAGTCAGAGGTCAGGAATCAGAAGACAGAAGTCAGGAGACAAGGAAAAGCTGAAGGCTCAAAGTTCAAAGCTGAAAGAAATAACCGGGGGATAGGTTCATAATGGCGAGACAAGAGACAGAATAAAGATCTATTCCCTTTGTTATAAGTTATTATGTTTCAAGGGAAGCTATTCAAGACAATATTTGTCTTTTTACCCCTGCTCTATTTCTCTTTAAACATGATATATCAGTGATAATAAAGGAAAAACAAAGCGGGACAAATTGCCCCGCTTTGATCACAAAGGTATTCTACCTAAAAACACTATCAAGATTAGTATATTACTTGAAAAATTTTCTCCTGCCAAAGGCTAAAACCCCCAACAGACCGCTGCCCAGGAGGATCATTGTAGCCGGCTCAGGGACACTGGTATAAACCACATCATTGGCACAGGTTGGCGCCCAAGCGATAGTAACGCTCTTGCCACCAGCGTCAATGCCCAAGCCTGAGAATGAAATAGGAATAAGATTTTTAAATAGGGATTGAACTGTTGCGCCATCTACTTCGCGAGAAGCAGCAAGTTCTAATGCAGAATCACTTGCATAAACAGGGTGATCTTCTCTATAGCTTGGTATACCATAAGCTTCATTAGAAAGAACATAAAATTTTTCGAAATCTGTTTTTGTCAGACCAAAAACACCATCATCATAAGTACAAATATCCCCTGTTTTTGCCTGAACAACATAATCCCAGAAACCATTGGAACCCAAATCAATAAATAGGTCACCTGAAAAAATAGAACTATGATTTTTGTTATAATTAAAATATACTTCATTTAATGTTTCGCCTTCAAATACTAATCCTCCACCAGTAATCTCTGGTGAACCTATTGACTCATTTCCAATTTTATCGTCTAAGGTTCCATTACTCCATGTTGGCCAGTAAATAGAATCATCACCAAAAGTAATTGTATCTGCATATGAAGCTGTGAAGGTGAATAAAATTAAAATCACTAAAATCATAAAACCGGTTAATTTTTTCATGCTAAAAAATCCTCCTTTTAATATTGTTAATAAATAGTTACACAAACCTGATAACAAAATCTTTTTTTTACATGCTAATTTATTTCATAAAAATGAAAACACTAAATCATCATTGATTTCCAGCTAATTCGTCTATCATTTGCTGCTATCCGCATATCCATGTTTGAAAAAGTAGTATTGCAGTCATCTCTCCGGTCTTTCCCGGTTCTCCTTTCACTTAATGACCTGCGATCAGCCCCGTAGCGCCTCTCAGGGATATGGTTTGAATAGGAGAAATATCTCCTGTCAACACCAGATCGCCTTCCTCCATTATCCTTTAATTCAGATTTAAAAAACTTTTCCATATGTAATAGATTCCTGAACATTAACGGATTGCGTTCTCCCTGATGAGAAATGGCCTGAAAAAGGATCTTTCGTAAAACCTGCAAATGAAAGAGGCATACCCTTTTGAGAGGCCCATATCCCTCAGACGGCAATATACATGCAACGGATTAAGATAATGTTTTATTGTTCCCATATTTTTTACTTCTTTATACTTAAACTTTAGGCCTTACAAATAAAATCTATAACATATACTAGTTCTTGAAAAATTTACGTCTGCCAATACCTGCAAGCCCGACCAATGCGGCGCCAAGAAGAAGCATAGGTGTTGGTTCAGGGACAGATGCGCCCCCCTCAATGGAATCATTACCACAATCTTGACTCCATTTCAGCCCAATGATATCACCATATTCACCAAGTGATGCCAGCTCGATTTTATATAATAAATACCCTCCATCTCCTGCATTACTCAAGTCAACCGTGCTATCATCAGCAATTGAGTTTCCATTAGCTTTATATAAAACTTCCTGGCCATTTCTATAAATAAAGTTTGTAGGCCAAATATTTTCTGGAAATAAAATATAATTAGAAATGTTACTGTCAGTATAGGCGGGAAGCTGATATAGAATTCCATCGCTTGTATCAAATACAAATTCCCAATCTTCTCCATTTGTATAATTGTCTATCTTATAACCATCGGAAGAAGACCCTGAGGGGCTCCATCCGTCAGTGCTTATAAAAAGATCACCATATTTTGATCCATATGTTGGAAAATCACGAGTATCTGACGTACTTTCTTTAAAGTTCGTGTTTATTTTCACATTCATAAAACCACCGCTGAATGTGACATCCATATTATCAATTTGAAAAACATTGGTATTGGAAGATTGAATTACATCTCCATAACCATTGTCATCTGAGCCAATGTAGTTATCATCTATAATCTCAGCAGATACGTTACCGCTTGATAAAAATACTACTAGTAACAAAAACATTAAAATTTTCAGGTTCCTTTTCATTACTCCTCCTTCACTCCTAATCTCTGTATATCAACCTTAAAAATAATTTCATAATCTGCATTGGATATAGCAACAGGTGTGCCATAGTTTTTTATATGATTAAAATATTGCAACTCTCTTTTTTATGTTGCTATTTCAATTAGTTACCGTCGTCAGCAAAAAATGATAAAACTGAAAAAAATGGCCATAAATGAAAAGTATGTAAAACATTTCCATTTTTATAGGTAATCGGCTTCCTAATTGGGGCAATAGATTACATAGGACGATTGATATAGTTACAAATAGGGTTGATCGATACGCGCAAGAAGCAGGGAGGAGATAAAAGCTGAAAGCGCAAAGGTGGAGGCTGAAAGGTCAAAGCTCAAGGCTCAAAGGCGAAAGCTAAAGGGTAAGAGGCTACATGGTAAAAATTCTAAGACCAAAAGATAAAGAAAATGTGGGAAAAGGCATCTCCACCTTTTCCCACATTATTTATATTACAAAACTATAAGATTATTTTATAAATTTTCTGCGTCCAAATGCTGCCAGACCTATGAGGCCAGCACCAAGAAGAAGCATTGTTGATGGTTCAGGCACTTCATTTACAGGAACCGCATAAACACTACCGGTAAACAATAAAAAGATTACGACTGTTGATACTAGTAATTTTAAACCCTTCATTTTCATTCCCTCTTTTCTTTTAAAAACTAATATTTATAAATCTGCATCTAATCCGGTAAATTGTTAAACTCTGCATTAAATCTTTTTGATGATATCCTGTATAAGCAACGGGTATGCCACCGAATCAGTAAGGTTGCCTTATTTTGAAAAAATCATTTTTATGCATTTATTTCAACATGTTATAATATTATTATTTTTTCGTTTTTAAGTCATGAAGATATGAAATTAGGCCTAATATGTAAAACATTACCAATTAATAATGAAAATCTCTTCCATATGTGGTAATTTTTTACATAACAGAAAATGAACGGTAAAATTCAAAGGGACAAGGTGCAGGGCACAAAGCACAGGGTTATAGGTATAATACTGGGAAGGTAAGCATAAATTAGAAGACAGGAGACATTGGTCAGAGGTCAGCATACAAAACTACTTCTCGTTTGTGGATATATATAATCCTCATATTTTCTGGTGTAATAACCATCTTCTCTGAATCAAGCATCTTCTGAAAAGCAGGCACGAGGGGCACCTAAGGTGAAGGTTGAAAGCTCAAGGTTCAAGACTGAAGGTTATAATTATAGATTATGAGTAAGTAACAGGGAAAAGGGGTTTTGTTGTTTGCAGCTGAATTCTGACCACGGTCTTCTGACTTCTGTCTCCTACCAACTGTCTACTGACCTCTGTCTTCTGACTTCTACCTTCTGTCCCCCTCTTCCAGCCTCCAGCCTATAGTCTACAGCCTATAGCCTATTCTTCACTGCTTTATCCCAAACTCCTGCATTCGGTTTATAAGGGTCTTATAGCTCACACCCAGTATTTCTGCTGCCTTTGTCCTGTTCCACCTGGTCTTATTAAGAATATCCAGTATAGCCTCATGCTCCTTTTCAGATACATATGCCTTGCTGATCTTTCTTAAGGAATATTCCTGCTCCTTGAACATTTTGAGTTGCCTCAAATGTTCAGGGTCTTCACCGGGCACGTCAACTGTATTAGCGGGAATCTGCTTTACAGAGGCATCCATATTGGACTGATCAAGCTCCTGAAAGATAAAGCTCCAGTCTGATACAGCAATGGCCCTGCGCATGATATTCTCAAGCTCCCTGATATTCCCGGGCCAGTTGTATGAGACCAGAAAATCAAGGACCCTTTCTGGCAGTTCACTGATCTTCTTTTTATACTCAAAGCAGTATTTATTAAGGAAAAAATGTATGAGCAGGGGGATATCATCCCTTCTCTCCCTTAAAGGGGGTACCCTGATCTGCATGATGTTGAGGCGATAGAAGAGGTCATTCCTGAATTGGCCGTTCTGCACCTTTTTCCACAGGTCTGCGTTGGTTGCGGCAACCACCCTTGTATCTACAATCTTCTGATCGGTTGAACCCAGCCTTGAGAACTCCTTGTCTTCAAACACCTGAAGAAATTTTACCTGCAATGAAAATGAGATATCACCTATTTCATCTACAAACAGGGTACCCCCATTTGCCATCTCAAGGCGGCCAGGTTTATCCTTGTACGCATCTGTAAATGCCCCCTTCTGAAAACCGAAGATCTCACTTTCAAGAAGTTCATCAGGCAGGGATGTGCAGTCTACCTTTACAAGCGGCCCCATCTTTCTGGGGGAATGAAAATGTATAGAGCGTGCAACCAGCTCCTTACCTGTGCCTGTTTCACCTGTAACAAGCACGGTGATATCCTTTTCCGCCACCCTCCTGATCTTTCTCCTTACATCCACAATCCCCTTGCTCTTGCCGATTATAAATGTTGTATCGGGCCTGTGAGCATGTTCTTTGCTGTAGACAAGCGCCTCATCCACTGTATTTTCAAGGGTTTTCTGTTCAGCGCCAGGCGTAAGAAAATGAACGCCCTCAAACGGCGCAAAGCATTCACCCGCCGGAAGACACTCCTCTGATGAGGTTAAGACAGGTGTCACAGGATTAAGTATCTTGATCTTCTGTATTGCCTTTAATGAGGAGTCCGCATCCAGCAAGGGGTCAAGGATAACAAGATCAGGCTTAAGGCTATTGAGGTGATCAATGCCTGAATTGTGATCAATAGAGACACATGACCTTACCTGCGCACTGTTCAGCCTGGCCTCTATATCCTTTGCATGTTCCGGGTGTTCTGATTCTAATAGCACAACATTGATGTCAGAGATCATTTTATTCCCCTTTAGAAATCCACTGTCAGTTTGCCAGCGCCTGGAATAACATACTGCTCAAGGCAGAGGCGCCACAGGGTTTTGTCAGATAACCCTTAATTGCCTGTCTTATATCATCATCAATACCGTTTGGGCCTTCGCTCTCATAACCTGAGATAATGATAATTTTTGCAGCAGGGTCTATCTTAAGCAGGTTCGCGATGCAACGGGCGCCATCCATATCAGGCATGTTCCTGTCTATCAGCACCAGGTCAGGCGCCCACTCTTTATAGGCTGATATTGCCTCTGTAGACCTGCTGATTCCCATTGCCTGGTAACCCAGCTGTTTCACCAGGTTTGACATGGAGTCAAGCACAGATTCCTCATCATCAATAATAAGTATCTTCTGGCCTGAACCCCTTACAGGCTTATCCCTTACCTCCTGTATTCGCTCAAGTTTACCCTTTGAAACAGGAAGGGTTATCTTGAATGAGGTGCCCTTACCCACCTTTGATGCAACAGTAATGGTGCCCTTATGCTGCTCAAAAATACCATGGGTTGTTGATAACCCCAGCCCTGTGCCGGCCCCCACCTCCTTTAATGTGAAAAAGGGATCAAAGATCTTGTCAATAACCTCCTCTTCAATCCCGTGCCCTGTATCAGTTACATATGTCACAACCTTATTATTTATCTTTTTTGCTTTTACTGTAAGGTCACCGCCATTGGGCATTGCATCCCTTGCGTTTGTAAAGAGGTTCATGAATGCCTGGCTTAAGAGTGAGATGTTCCCCCTTACCTGCAGATCATCTTCAAGTATCATCTTTATCCTGATATTCTTGTTAAAGACCTTTTCGATGATATCATGTGTCTTCATGATAACCTCTGCAAGATCAATCTCCTCCATTTCAAGGGCCCACCCCTGCTTGGCAAAATGTAAAAGGTTGTTAATGAGGCCAACCCCCCTGTCAATGGAGCTGTATATATTTTTTGTAAGCTCCTTTACCTCGGGCTTTTCACCATATACAACCTCAAGATATTCCACATTGCCAGATATGGCCTGGAGAATATTCCTGAAATTATGGGCAGTGCCCCCTGCAAAGGCCCCTATGGACTTCATTTTCTGGGCAGCAAAAAGCTGCTCCTGAAGCGCCTTCTGTTCTAACTCCGCATTCTTTTTTTCGGTTATATCATCAAAAATTGCTACAAGCTCATTATCAGGAAGGGGGCATATGTAGTACTCCCTCCAGCTTTTTCTGTTTTCACGCTTTTCTATGGTTATCGGGCATCTTTCAGCCTTTCCCGTGTTCCAGACCTTTTCAAGCCTCTGGATCAGACCTGCCTCCTTCAGTTCGGGGAGAACATCAATAACACTTTTACCTATGGCATCCTTCTTGTTTATATTATCTATTTTTGAATCCGCCTTATTGATGTCAAGGATAAGAAAATCCCTGCCATCATCAACAACCTTGAAGATAATCACCCCACTGTTAAGGTTATTAAACATTGCCCTGAAGCGCTTTTCACTCTCGCTCAGCATCTTTTCAGCATCATTCAGATCGCTTGTCTGCTGCTCTATAATGGTTTCAAGGTTACGATACAGCATGGCGTTTTCTATAGCGATTGCAGCGGTGCTGCACAGGGCTGTTACAAGGGCAAGGTCATCCTCCCTGAAACCGTACGGGATCTTTATTGAGTCTACATAAAGCACCCCCAGCACCTTTTCCCTGCTGACTAACGGGGCACACATGACAGACTTAACATGCATGAGCTCCATGCTCTCAGAGACATCAGCATCATCCTGGCCGAATGTATCAAGGATGGTAAGAGGCTTGCCGCTCCTTATAACCCCGTCAACTATTGTTTTGCTGTAGCTGTATGAGACTGAACCATCGTCAGCTGATTTTGCTATGCGGGATATCACATTGGTAAACTCGCCTGTATCACTGTCCACCAGTATGATAAAACCCCTGTCTATCCGTTTGAGCAGCTCAAAAAGATAATCCAGCACCTTCTGCATGATTTCATTTATATTAAGTGACTGGTTAATTATGTTTGATACCTTGAACAGAAAATCCATGTTTTTGGGAGGGGTCATGGGCCGGTCTTTATAGGCGGTAAACATGGCAGTACTTGAGAAATGGGCGGAGAGATCTGCCATCTCACTAGGGCTGAAGACCGGATCCGCAGATATTACCCCGATAGACATGGCAACATTTCCGGCGGCAAAGGGGATCCCCTCATTGAGTTCATAGTCAATATCCGGGATAAGCTGCTTCCCTTTGAGAAATGTCCCGTTTTTACTGCCAAGGTCCCTTATAATAAATTTATCACCACTCCTGGTGATTCGAAGATGTTTTCTTGATACTGTCTTATCCATTATCTGGATATCACTGTCAGGGAGTCTGCCTATATATATGATATCTCCCTGCACATCGAGGCTTTTACCTTTTTTATCTCCATTAAGAAAAAATAATTTGAGCATGATTCAGGCCTACTTTGCCAGGAGCCTGTCAACATGTTCTTTTAATACAGCCATTTTTACCGGTTTTGACAGGACAATATCTGCCTTTTTTTCCACGGCAGCTGATTCAGGCTCTTTTCCAAAGCCTGTGATGGCTATAACAGGTATTTCCGGCCTCTTTTCCTTGAGGGTGGTAACCACCCCGACACCGCTTACAAAAGGCATAACAATATCCGTGATAACAATATCATACCCGCCCGCATCCACCTTTTTTAACCCGTCCAGACCGTCGGTCGCAACGATCACATCATAACCGAGGTATTTAAAATTTTTAACAAAGGCAGACAAGACATCAAGGTCATCCTCAATTATTAAAATCGTTTTTCCTTCTGTGCCCATATCATTCTTCCTTTTTTGTGTTATTTCTGTCTCTACGTATATTCCCTTTCCAAATAACCAAGATCCTGTGTTTGCGTGGCTTTTGTACCTATTGCGATGATATTGCTTTTTGCCTTTGTCTCCTTCTGGTAGTATATCCTCCCTGAATAGGCAAAATCAACCTCAAGCACATTTATTTTGCCACCTTTGCTGAATACCTTTCGCCTGATATTAATGTCTGAGTCATCCTCATTGATCCGATGGATAACCTCTTCCGCCTTGAGCTGCAACTCATCGGATAGTTCAACAAAACCCTCTATAGCCTTTTCTGTAAAGGTAAGGTTTTTATATAACACCCTGAATCTTTTATCTATTATTTCCTGCTTTCTGCTCTTTTTTTTCGGTTTTTCACTCTTAAGCTTTATCTCTTCTATCTCTTTCTTAAGGGTATCTATCTCACTTTCTCTTGTTTCACGCAGCTCCTTCTGAGTCTTAAGACCGGATTCAAGCCTCTCCATCTCCTCCAGCAGCCCGTCTATATCTGATGAAAGATTTGCCTTTTCCCTGTTTAATTCCCCTATACTCTCCGAATACCCCTTCTCCTTTTCCTTGATATTTGAGAGCTCATTTTCATATGAAGAGAGCCTTTCCGAGAGTTTTATTATAGTACTGGTCTGTTCCTGTTCTCTTTCCTCATTGTATTTCAGGCTTTTCAGGATAAAAAATCTCAGCACAAGCAGCGCCAATGCAATAAAAAAGACAAGTATGCTGTTTGATAACCAGCTGTTATTCCTTATCCTTACCTCGGTTAAAATTTCAAGGCCGTCATTCAGTATACTATAGTTTTCAGCCGCCACATCCATATAGTTTACTATCTCATCTGAACCATTATGCTGGTATTCATTTTTATCACCGTTCAGTTGAGCCGGATACAATACACGGTTGCCCTTTGTCTTTACTTTAATATCTGTATTGATCCCAAGCCTGTACAGGAACGCCTTTTCAATCAGGTACCCGCTGATATTTCTGTTTATTTCATCCCTTACAGCATACCTTCCTTCATATAATTCATTATCATTCTTAATAATTATAGCCGAGACCCTTTCCTCTGTTTTTTTCTGAAGATATATTTCAAGCCCGTTTAGGGTGAATATATAGAGTACAGGAGGAAAGAAGATACATAAAAAAAGAATTTTAAAAGGGAAATTTTTCATTATCCTTAGAACCTATTATAGTAAAAAGGAGACAGGAGGTAGTAGACAGGAAACAGAAGGAAGAAGATTGTGTAAGTTGCAATTATTTTATACCATATTGCTGTATTCTGACTCCCGTATTCTGTCCGCTGCCTACTGAATTCTGCCTACTGAATTCTGTCTACTGAATTCTGACCTCTATTGATTTACTCCAGCCTCTATATCTTGTAATACCTTTTTTGCCTCATCAGCCCCCTTAAAAGCGGGATCAAGTGTGAGGGCCTTTTCCAGATACCCTTTGGCCTCAGCCGGTTTATTGTTTTTAAGTAATGCCATACCAAGATGATAATTTATAACCGGGTTTTCAGGCACCTTCTCAGCACTGTCCTGCAGCTCTGAAATGGCATTCAGGTAGCTCCCCTTAAGGTAATATATCCAACCCAGTGTATCCATTACTGAGGGGTTATCGGGCATCTGCTCCTTGGCGATCCTTGCATACTCAAGCGCCTCATCTATATTCTCTCCCTTTTCTGCAAGTTTCCATGCTAGATTATTTGCAGCAGCCCCAAAATCCTTCTTGATTGCCAGTGCCTTTCTGTAGAACTCCTCTGCCTTGTTATTATCACCCTGCTGGTCATATATAGTACCGATGGCCATAAACCCGGCCAGATAATCCGGCTTTTTTGCAATTATCTCTTCGTACCTTTTTATGGCATCCATGTAATTTTTGTCTTTTAAGGAAATCTTTGCAAGGATCTCATATGGGGGCAGGAGGTTAGGGTCTGTCTCTATTGCCTTTTCAAAATATCCCCTGGCCTCATCTGTTTTTTCCTGCTCAAGGAATAAATTACCGCGTAAATACTCTATTATTGCAAGCATTGGCTTTTTATCCCCGGCCTTTGCACTGTAGGTGTTGCAGAGCTCAATTGCATTGTCATATTTCTTTTCTTTTGCCAGGATACCGACAAGGATGCCGAGTGCATCTACCCTGTTGGGATCAATTTCAAGTGTCTTTTGAAGCATGCCTTTTGCCTCTTCGACCCTTTTGGTCATATTATAGAGTACACCAAGCCTCATATAGCTTCCTGCATCATCAGGGTTAAGATCCTTTACCTTTATGTATGCCTCCTCAGCACCCTTTGCATCTCCTTCAAGTATCCTGAGATTACCAAGCAGGGTAAGGGCCTGGATATTATCAGGCAGAATTTCAAGTACGCTGTCGATCTGTTTGCGTGCAAGCTCCTTATCCCTTGACCTTACATAAAAATTGGCAAGCATCAGCCGTGCCTCTACAAGGCGCGGATTAAGCTCAACCGCTTTCAGGAGACTACCCTTGGCAAGTTCGAGATCACCTTTGTTAATCAGACAGAGGCCCTTCAAATAAAGGGCAGCACTGTTTTCCGGCTGATCGCGGAGCACAAGCTCAAGGCGTTCAAGTGCATTATTGAAATCCTTTTTTGCCAGATAAAGCCTTGCCTTTAAAAAATTGGCGCCAATGTGCCCTTTATCCTTTGCAAGTATGCTGTCGATAACCGCTTCGGCAGCATCCAGTTTTGCGAAATCAAAATGCAGGGCGGCAATATTCATCAGGATATTTGTGTCATCATTTTTAATGGCGCTTGCCTTTTGCATGGCATCGAGCGCCTTTTCATATGATTTCTGGCGTGCATAAAAGGCCCCGAGGTTAATTAATGGGGCTATGTCCTGAGCAGGCGCCAGTTCAACCGCCTTTAAATACTGTTTTTCCGCATCCTCCTGCCTTTTTCTGCTTTCATAAAAATTGGCGAGCACATTAATACCCTGATATTTTGACTCTATTGACTCAGCCATTAAAAGAAGCTCTTTTTCCGCCCTTTCCCATTCCCCCCTGGAGCCGTAAATCCTGGAGAGTTCTATATAGGAGGCCTGATCCTTTGGATCCTGTTTTATAACCCCCAGGAACATCTTTTCAGCATTTTCCAGGTCATTTTTCATCAAGTATACTTTGCCAAGAGAAACCTTTGTATTCAGATGATCAGGTTTGATTTCAGAGGCCTTAAGAAGCATTGACAGGGCAGAATCCAGATCTTTCTCCTGTAAATATATCCCTGCCATCAGGCTTATTGCCTCTATATCCTCAGCCATTTTCGAGAGAACAAGCTCTGCCTTTTCCTTTGCCTCTTTTGTCTGCCTTCCAAGTAAAAGAAGCTGACCCATCTTCAACTGTGCAGGGATATTTTCAGGATTTATGGATACAGCCCGTGAGAATGACTGGTATGCCTCCTGTACCTCTTTCAGTTTGAGATATGCCTCACCAAGTTCATAATGGGCTGTGTCATTTTTAGGCTCAAGCTGGATAACGTTTTTATACTCTATCACAGCCTTTTTGTATTCATTGCTGGCAGCATACTCCTTTGCCCTTGCCAGATGCTTCTCCATCTTGTCCTCTTTGCTCCCGCATCCGGCTACAAATACAGCAAGAATCATGACTGAGACCAATCTTAGGCACTGCACAGGGATATTTGAAACCTTCATCTTCATTTTTTCCGTCTCCTTGGATGATTTATTTTAATCAAGCTGACCTGTTATGATATTTATGATTGTTATGACCGGTTTTCAATATAACAAGCAAAACATCACAATGTCAAACTTATTGAATTTAAACCTTTTTTAACTAAAAACACTTTTCATTATCATATCATGTATTACTGGCCTGAATAACCTTATCTTTGTATTTTCCCTGGTCAGGTGAACACGGTTTGAAAGGAGTATAATCATTATATCCTGTTCAAGATCCATCCAGACCGATGTGCCTGTAAAACCAAGGTGTCCAAAACTTTTGTTTGAAAAATATCTGCCAGAGCTTGAAGCTTGTTTAGACGGGGTATCCCACCCTAATGCCCATGTACTCTCTTTAACAATATTCTGGCTGCTGAAAAACATCTGTACTGTCTCAGGTCTGAAAAAATCATTCCTCTCAGCATAATAGTGCCCCCTTAACATATTGAGCAATATGAAAAGATCCCCTGCGCACCCGAACAGGCCTGCATGACCTGAATAACCGCCAATCGCATAGGCGTTTTCATCATGCACATCCCCATGAATGATCCTTTTTCGCCAGGGGCACGCTTCTGTTGCAGCTATTTCATGAAGGCTAAAAGGCGCCTTTTTATTTATAAGAAAGGTGCGATCAAGCCTTAGGGGGTGGTAAATGAATTCATTCAGGTATTCATCCATCTTCATACCTGATGCCTGCTCAATTATCCATTCAAGGAGCATGAACCCGAGATCACTGTATTTTGCACCTTTACCGCATGGATAGATAAGGGGTTCACTTAGAATCCCTTCACGTAAGATGCCTTTTCTTTTTTCAGGGGCATATTTCATAAGATCAATATAGAATGGTTTCCAGTCCGTGAGGCCCGATGAATGGCACAGCAACAGACGTACTGTTATTCCCTTTTTTTCATCAGGGAGAGGGAATGGCAATATCTCTGAAATGGTTTGATCCAGGGATAATACCCCTTTATCAACAAGCCTCATAAGAGCAATGGTGGTTGCAAAGGGTTTCGTTAATGAGGCCAGATCAAATATACTGTTTACCCTGACATCTGCATGTGGAGCGGCTGTTGATAAAACACCAGCTGCCTTTGAAAAAATAACCTCACCACCAAGGGCTATTAAGAGGACAGCGCCCGGAAAGACATTGGTCTTTACCCCATTATCAAGAAGCGAGGTAATCCTATCTTCATCTTTTTTATTCAAATAGTATCATCCAGAAATAGTGATGCAAAGACCTTAATATCATCTATGATATCAGGTATCCTGCAATATTCATTAGGTTGATGCGCCACATCAAGACAGGTGCTCCATACTGCGGCATTGAACCCTGCCTTTCGGAAAAAAGAGGCCACCGTTCCCCCGCCTATGCCTTTGGTTGATGCCTCAACACCCTTTACCTTTTTTATGGCCCTCTTCAAGGCGGCTACAACAGGCGCATTTACAGGGGTTGCCTCTGAGGCATCCTCCCTGTTTACTGTTTCAATTGTTATTTCAAGGTTTAATTCTCCTTCAATCCTATCGGCTGCCTTTCTGACATACTTGAGTATTTCATCAGTCTTATAGACAGGAAGCACCCTGCAATCCAGATAAAAGACATCCCTGCCGGGTATGGTATTCACATTGGGTACATTCGCCTCGATCTTTGTAGGTTCAAAGGTAGAATAAGGGGGAGAAAAAAGTTCATCACTGAAATTATAGGCCCCTTTCAATTTTTCAAGTTCAATAATAAGCCTTGCCACCCCGAATAAGGTATTATTTCCCCTCTCCGGGGTGCTTGCATGACACTGTTTTCCCTTAACTATGAACTTCAGCCAGAGCATGGATTTCTCTGCAACCTCTATGAGGGAGCCATCGGGGGCACCCCAGTCAGGCACAATAATCAGATCATCAGGCTTAAATAAATCCTTATTGTTTTTGACTAAATATTCAAGGCCATATCTGCTACCTGTCTCCTCGTCAGCAACCATGATAAGCCCCATGCTGTTATACTTGAGGCCCGATTCAAGCACTGCCTTTACAGCAAGGGTTGATGATACTATGCCATGCTGGTTATCCTCAACACCCCTGCCAATTATCCTGTCGCCATCCACCCGAACCTTATAAGGGGCGCTCTCCCACAGGGAGAGATCACCGGGCGGAACTATATCCATATGGCTCAATACCCAGACAACAGGTTTTGATTCATCCTTGCCCCACCCTGCTATGATATTTGGCCTGTAACCATCCTGTGCCCTGCTGTCCGGTGACCTTACCTCATGCAGGATATCAGGGTTCATCTCTTCAAACCTTTTTACTATATAGTCTGCCTTTTCATGTTCTCCTGTACCCCCATTATCCGGGCCAAGGGCCACCCTTTTGGTCAGTTCTGACTGGAACAGGATTATCTCATCCCTGTATTTATCTATCTCAGTAAAAATATTTTTTTGCATTTTCATAGGTTCACCCTCAGCCCTTAAATTTTTTAATTATTTCTGAATCCTGATAACTTTGATATCTGGCCCATTATCATTGCAAATAATGCCTGTGAATATTTAAAATCAGCACCCTTAAGGGCACTGCCAATATTTATCCTGACATCTGTCCTGTATCTCTGTCTTATATATTCTATCCCTGCCGGGATAAACAATGTATCCATATTTTCATGGATGTATCTGATCAGCCCCGGATGGCCATGCCCAATTTTATCTTTATAATATGTGCCTTCCGGAAATACCACGACCCCCTCACCGTTAGAGAGTTTCTGAAGCAGCGAGGAGCAGGTATTTCTGTTTCTTGCAGGGCGCTTTCTGTCAAGAGGGATGCCCCCCAGCATGGCAATAAACCTCTTTGATATAAAATTATCAAACAGCTCCTGTTTTGCTATATAGTATAGATACCTTTTTATCGAAGTGGCAATCAGGGGGATATCTTCCCATCTCTGGTGCCTTGGAAGAAGCACAAAGGCCCCTTTCTGAGGGATATTATTCGCACCGCTGACACTCAGCCTGAAAATGGGAGAAAGGAATGCCTTTGCTGCAAGCCTTACTATGCCAGCAACAAAAAGATTCCTTTCCAATATAACCGGTGCGGTCATCAGACTTAAATCAGCCCTCTATTCGACAGTCACACTCTTAGCAAGGTTTCTGGGTCTATCAATATCCCTCTTAAGCATCAAAGCACAATAATATGCGAGCAACTGACAGGGGACAACTGTAAGTATGGGATACAGGAAATCAAGGGTCTGGGGAATCTCTATAAAGTCATCCACCATCTCCTTTAATGCAGTGTCTCCCTCTGTACCTATGCCTATTATCGGGCCCCTTCGGCTCTTTATCTCCTGTATGTTGCTGATCATCTTGTCATACAAGGAGTCCTTTGGCGCTATTGCAACTGTAGGCATCTGGGGATTAATAAGGGCAATAGGCCCATGCTTCATCTCTCCTGCGGCATATCCTTCGGCGTGTATATATGATATCTCTTTTAGCTTCAGGGCACCCTCCATGGCAATGGGAAACTGATATTTTCTACCCAGGAATAGCCAGTTGCTCTTGTCATGATATTTTGCGGCAATGGCCTCTATGTGGTTTGCCTTTGAGAGAATAGACTGCACCTGATCAGGCAGTGCCTCCATAGCCCTTATGGCCTCAACCCCTTCGGTAAGGGAGAGGTTCTGGTGCCTTCCAAGCAGTATGGCAAGAAGGGTAAGGATGGTCAGCTGTGATATAAAAATCTTTGTGGATGCAACACCTATCTCAGGGCCTGCATGGTTATATATGCCCGCATCTGTCTCGCGGGCAATGGAGCTGTCTACCACATTCACAATACCAAGCAGATGCGCCCCCTTTCTTCTGGCCTCTCTCATGGCGGCAAGGGTATCAGCCGTTTCACCTGACTGGCTCATGGATATTATAAATGTATTTGGCGGGAAATTAAGCTTGCGGTAGCGGAACTCTGATGCAAGCTCTACCTGCACATCTATCTCTGTAAGTTTTTCAAAGACATACCTGCCAACACACCCTGAATAGTAGGATGTCCCGCATGCAATGATTACTATATGCCTGCATTCTTTAAGCTTGTCCCAGACAGGTATTATACCTCCAAGCCTGGGCACACCCTCCCCCTTATCAAGCCTGCCCCTCATTGCATTTTTAATGGTCTCAGGCTGCTCAAAGATCTCCTTGAGCATATAGTGGGGAAACCCGTCCAGCTCAACATCCTCTGCTGACCACTCAACTCTCTCTGCCTCTCTTTTAATGGCAGTTGCCTGTAAAGTAGAAATAGAGACATCATCCTTTGTGATGGTGGCAAGCTCATTATCATTCAGATGTATTACATTCTTTGTATGCCTTACCATTGCTGAGACATCTGATGCCGCAAAGTTGCCGTCTTCACCCAGGCCGATTATAAGAGGGCTCCCTCTACGAGCAACAACTATCTGCCCTGGAATATCTTTGTGCAGAACAGCTATGCCGAATGTACCCTCTATCTGAGACATGGCCTTTCGTACCGCTTCATTCAGGTTACCAGTAAAATTCTCAGCTACAAGATGGGCAATAACCTCTGTATCAGTATCACTTCTGAAAATGACCCCCTTTTTCTCAAGTCTTTTCTTGATAGACTGGTAGTTTTCAATGATCCCGTTATGAATAACATATATCTTTTCTTCCATGTCCCTGTGAGGGTGGGCATTTTTTTCAGTAGGCTCTCCATGAGTAGCCCACCTTGTATGGGCAATCCCGGTTGTGCCGTTGATCTCAAGCCCGTTGATCCTCTTTTCCAGCTCTACGATCTTACCAACTGCCCGGTAATAATCCATTCTACCTGTATCCTGAACCGCTATACCTGAAGAATCATAGCCCCTGTATTCCAGTCTTTTAAGACCTTCTATAAGAAGTGGTTTGGCCTTGCTGTTTCCTACATAGCAGACTATGCCGCACATAATTTTTCTCCTTTACCTTATGACTTCCATGCCGCCCATATATGGCCTTAAGACATCAGGGATAACCACACTGCCGTCCTTCTGCTGATAATTCTCAAGGACAGCGACAAATGTCCTTCCGACAGCCAGGCCTGAACCATTAAGTGTATGTACCAGCTCTGTGCCCTTGGCCCCCTTGCGTTTAAACCTTATACTGGCGCGCCTTGCCTGAAAATCTTCAAAATTGCTGCATGAGGATATCTCTTTATACAGGTTTTGACCGGGCAGCCAGACCTCGATATCATATGTCTTTGCAGAAGAAAATCCAACGTCACCAGTGCATAGTGTTATGACCCTGTAGGGCAGCTTAAGACGTTTCAGTATCTCTTCGGCATTAATGGTGAGTTTCTCAAGCTCGTTATAGGAATCTTCAGGCCTTGCAAACTTAACAAGCTCTACCTTGTTAAACTGGTGATTTCTTATAAGCCCCCTTGTATCCTTGCCATAAGAACCTGCCTCTGACCTGAAGCAGGGGGTATAGGCTGTATAATATATGGGCAGATCTTCCTCTTTAAGAATCTCATCCCTGTGGATGTTGGTCACAGGCACCTCAGCAGTTGGAATCAGATAATGATCCCACCCCTCTATCTTGAAAAGCTCCTCCTTGAATTTGGGGAGCTGCCCTGTACCGGTCATGCTTTCTGCATTCACCATAAAAGGGGGCAGTATCTCTGTATAGCCATGCTCGGTTGTATGCAGATCAAGCATAAAATTGATCAAGGCCCTTTCAAGCCTTGAACCAGCGCCCCTGTAAAGGGCAAATCTTGCCCCGGCAAGCTTTGCCGCCCTGTTAAAATCAAGTATGTTCAGTTTTTCTCCTATATCCCAGTGGGCCTGAGGCGCAAAATCGAATTTGGGTATATCCCCCCAGGTGCGAACAACAGGGTTATCCTTTTCATCACGACCAACAGGCACTGACTCATGGGGCATATTAGGGATTATCATCACAAGTTGATTAAGTTTTTCCTCTATCTCCCCCAGCTCGGTTTCAAGCTCCTTTATCCTTACAGATACATCTTTCATATCAGCTATGAGAGAGGATGCATCCTCACCCTTTTTTTTCAGGGAGGCTACATCTTCACTGACCTTGTTGCGTTTAAAGCGGAGAGCCTCAAGCTCTGCAAGATTATCCCTTCTTTTTAAGTCAATTGCCTCAAAAACAGAGATATCCAGGTCATTATTTCTGTTTTTCAGCATCACCTTGATTGTTTCGATATTATTGCGGATATATTTCAGATCAAGCATTTTTACCCTCTTAGTTTAGTTCGTTAATTTTTAACATGAATCAAGGCATATGGTCAAATGCCTTTTTTGATGGTTTCCTAAAAAAGCTGAATCTCACACAAAGACACAAAGTCGCAAAGGTAACAACTTAAAATAAAACTGTTTTTCTTGGTGTTCTTTGCGGCTTTGCGTGATAACTTACCTTTTTACAATGTTGCCTTTTTTGTTAATTGCGGCTTAATATTTTACATGGTATACAACTAAAATGAATTACATCGGGCAAATAAAGGTTTAACATAAAAGACATGAATAAAACGCAAGCAAACCCCATTTGGAATTTCCTCTGCTCTGTAAAGCTTACCATCTTTATACTTATTTTACTGGCAGCCACATCAATTATCGGGACAATTATACCTCAGGGAGAGGCAGGGGAAGAGTTTATTAAAAACATCAGCCCTGCTTTACAGAAGATCATCATATCCTTTCACCTGTATGACATGTATCATTCTGCCTGGTTTCAACTGATTATCTTTATTCTTGCACTTAACCTGATAGCCTGCTCCATGAATAAAATACCGGGTACGATCAGGTTGTTTAAAAAGCTGCCATCGCCGGACAGGGAGAAGATCTTTACGAATATCCATCCTGACAGGATCATAAAGAGCAGGCTTAATAAGAATGATACCGCCAATGTACTAAGAGAGATTATCAGCAGGCACTACACAAGAATCGCAGAAAAGGATACAGAAAATAGGGCATACTTTTATGGGGATAAAGGGCGCTACTCCATGTTAGGGGTATATCTTGTTCATTTCAGTGTGCTGCTCATATTAGTGGGCGCCATTATTGGTTCCATATTCGGGTTTAAGGGATACGTAAATATCCTTGAGGGGGAATCAATTGATTATATAACCCCTACAGGCGTTAGCAGCCATAGTCATATAGACCTTGGCTTTACTGTAAGCTGTGACAGGTTCTCGGTCGAATTTTATGATAATGGCCAGCCAAAGGAATATAAAAGCGATATCAGGTTTTCTGTTGATGGAAATACTGTAAAACAGGGACACCTCCTTGTTAATCACCCGCTAACCTTTATGGGAATAACCTTTTATCAGAATAGCTACGGGGTATTATCGGGCGATGAGGCATCTATAATAGTTAATCAAAAAGGTCATGAAGATCCAGTCAGGATGAAAATTATCAGGGGTAAAGGGGTCCCCCTGCCTGAGAGCGGCGGAGAAATCATTCTTGAGGAGATAAGGGACGATTTCATGAGGATGGGTCCGGCAGTAAAGATTCATGTAAAACCGGTAAATAGCGAAGGTGCTGATATCTGGCTCTTTAAAAATTATGAGGATATCAGGGAGCGCTTCTCAACCGAGTTTGACCAGTTCCCACAGTTTAACCCATCCATTATTGAACCATATACCTTTTCCCTGGATGGGATAGAATCTGCTTACTACACAGGGTTACAGGTAAATAAAGACCCCGGCATACCTTTCATTTATGCCGGTTTTTTTATAATTGTTATTGGGCTCATCGTAACCTTTTTTACCTCTTTCAGACATATTTGGATAAAGATAGATGGATCAGGTGATATGATCTCATTATATATAGCAGGCACCGCAAATAAAAACCCTGTTGGCCTGGATCGAGAGCTTGACCAAATAACCAATCAGTTGAATTTAAAATTAAACAGGAATAATAACATATGATAAACGGCATGATTTTAAACTACATTACCTTTTTTTATTTTTTCTCCTTTCTATTCTACCTTCTTCTGATGATTGCAGATAAAAAGATATTCGGAAAGATTGCTACAATTATTACAGCAGCAGGATTCCTGGGCCACACTACAGCCATTATACTAAGATGGATAGAATCATACCAGATGGGAATAGGCAGGGCGCCGCTATCCAATATGTATGAGTCACTGGTCTTTTTTTCATGGACTGTTATTCTTTTGTACCTCCTTATTGAATGGCGGATATCAAATAAAAGCATAGGTGTATTTGCAACACCTATCGCATTTCTCATTATGGCCTATTCATCCTTCTCAAACAGCGATATACAGCCACTTCTCCCTGCCCTGAAAAGTAACTGGCTTATTGCCCATGTAATAACATGCTTTTTCGGTTATGCGGCCTTTGCGCTGTCATTCGGGTTAAGTTATATGTATTTTCTTCGGGGACTTAATAAACTTAATCCACTATCAACAAACAGTCGTTTAAGTCGTGACAAATATTTAGATATATTTGTAATTCTTTTTATACATGTTGTGTTTATTATTCTCATTTTTATTTTAGCATACGATTCATTGATAAAAAACATAGGATCAGACAGTATGGGTTTAACGAAATTTTTATCCTTGTTTGCTTTAGTGATTTATCTTTTACTTATCATTTTAACCTTTCTGATCTTTTTATTTCAATCAATACGAAGAACACATGATCTTAATACACAGGGTATTATTTTATTAATACCCATATATAATTTTTTTATTTTATTTTTGCTTCTTTTTGAAAAAGGGTTAGAAAAAAACAATAAATATGGCCCTCCTGATATGTATTATGATGACTCAACCACTAGCCTTTTAAAAATTGTCCCTAACCACAGTATATTAGAAGAACTCAGTTACCAGATGGTTGTAATAGGTTTTATCATGCTGACACTGGGGATTATCACCGGGGCTGTCTGGGCTAACTCCGCATGGGGTACCTACTGGAGCTGGGACCCAAAGGAGACATGGTCGCTTATAACATGGTTTGTCTATGCTGCCATGCTGCATTCACGCCTGATTTCAGGCTGGCGCGGTAAAAGGCTTGCTCTATTCTCTATAATCGGTTTCTGCTGTGTTATCTTTACATACCTGGGTGTAAACCTGCTTCTTTCAGGGCTTCACAGCTATGGCTCATCATAGGAGATGACAGTTAGCCTTACATATATCACCTCTGCTTTTATTCTGGGCCTGAGCGGATTGATCCCAGGCCCATTATTAACCCTTGTGATATCTGAAACCCTGAAACACGGCACAAAGGAGGGGATCAAGGTTGCTGTATCCCCGCTCATTACAGACCTTCCCATAATAGTTATGACCATCCTTGTCATGTCAAGGATCGCAAATATTGATTACCTGCTCGGTATGATTGCCTTTGGAGGGAGTATCTTCCTCATATACCTTGCATTTGAAAGCATTTCATTCAAGGGAATTACTCAGGACGCTGTAGATCATGTGAGTGTCATCAAAAAGGGTATCATCGCCAATTTCCTTAACCCAAGCCCATATGTGTTCTGGTTTACAATAGGCGCACCAACTATATTAAAGGCTTATCATGAAGGATTTATATATGCAGTACTCTTTCTGATTGTATTTTACTCTGTCCTGATAGGCTCAAAGGTGGTTATTGCTGTAATCACAGGTAAATCCAGACACATTCTGAGCAGCCGGTTCTATTTATATCTGATAAGGTTTCTGGGAATTGTCCTTTTTCTTTTTGCCATATACTTCATAAAAAGCGGGATATCCTATCTTTACTTTTCTTCTCACACATAATTCATTTGGGTAACACCTCATCAATAGGCTGCCACAGTTTTCATAGAAAATCCATTAACCTGGAAATAACCATTTGACAGCCCTTCAGTACATGTTCAAGGGTATCGTTATCGAGAGTGCCGATCTTCTCAAGGAGTCTTTCTTTATCCACAGTTGCTATCTGACTGACAACTGCTACGCTTGTTTTAGGCAGATTTGCAGTACCCTTCTCTAATAAAACATTGCCGGGTATCAAAGAAAGTTTTGTATTGGATGTGAGTAGAGAGACAACAGTTGTTCTGATATTGCTGCTATTCAGGATATTATTCTGGATGATTATCGCAGGCCTTTTCCCCGATGGTCCGGAATCGTTAGACGTACCAAACCTTACCCAGTATATATCACCCTGTACAGGCTTTACCATGGCAATTCTTCCAGATCAGTATTATCTGCAATCATCTTTGCCATAACACCCTGCTCATTTAAGATATCCGGATCATTAAGTACTTCATTAATCTGTTGTATCAGTGCCTCGGCCTTCATTTTTTTAGTTTTTTCTGCAATGGCCTCAGATACAAAATGGCTAATTTTACATTTCCTTTTTAAGGAAAGGCTTTTAATCTCCTCATACATTTCTTCAGGAATAGTGACACTTAATTTTGCATATCCCATAATTACCTCCTTATTACCCGATTTCTCAACCTATTTGATCATACCAATAGTAGGATTGTCAATCATCTTCTAAAGCCTTGCAGTGGTCTTATAATGCTTCCCATAATTCCCAGAACGTTGGAAAAGATTTTATAACACAGTTCTCATTGTTTATTACGATACCAGGGATTTTTAAACCAGCCATAGCAAAACTCATAGCCAACCGGTGGTCATTATGTGGGTCTATCTCTGCCCCATGGAGTTTTTCTCCACCATAAATAATGAGGCCATCCTCCTTTTCTTCAATCCTGCCGCCCATACGCCTTATTTCATTTGCAGTATCAGCTATCCTGTCACTTTCCTTGTGCCTGAGGTGCGGAACATTAACTATCTCGGTTTTTCCTTCTGCAAAAAGGGCTATAACCGCAAGGGTAGGAACCATGTCGGGCATAGCGCCCATATCAACATTTATTCCACTTAATCGCCCCCCGTTCACTGTTACAGAATTATCTTTGCGTGTTACGCTGCAACCCATTTGCTTCAGGATTTTTAAAAGCCCGATATCCCCCTGCAGTGTTTTAAATGGGTAGATATTCTCTGTTTTAACCCTGCCCCCTGTTATGGCCGCAGCGCCCCAGAAATAGGATGCGGATGACACATCCCCCTCTATTACTAATTCTCTTGCCCTGTATAATTGTCCGGCAGGCACATGAAAGACATGATAATCTTCATGTTCTACAATCACCCCAAAGGAAGCCATAACATCAAGTGTAAGATCAATATAAGGTTTTGAAACCAGTTCTCCATCAATCTCTATTGTCACATCAGATTCGGCATATGGCCCTGAAAGAAGAAGGGATGAGATGTATTGACTGCTGATTTCCCCTGCAACCTTTACCCTCCCGCCTTTTATCCCCGATGCGTTTATCAAAACCGGCGGATAGCCATCCTTTTCCAGATAACCTGCATCAACACCGAGGGAGCTGAGCGCATTGACAAGATAGGCCACCGGTCTTGCCTTCATCCTTTCACTTCCGGTAAAGAGATACTCTCCATTAGCAAGGGCTGCTATTGACAGAAGCAGCCTGTATGATGTCCCTGAATTACCAAGATCTATCTCCTGTTTAATGTTCGGCTTGTGGAATCGCCCTCCATTACCATGCACAATGGCAATATTACCAGTGACATCTATATTTATGCCTAACTTTTGAAGCGTGCTTGCTGTATAAAGTGTATCCTCACATGATAAAAAAGATCTGAGCGTGCTCTTTCCATCTGCAAGACCGGCAGTAATAAGTGCTCGATGAGTAAGGCTTTTTGAGCCGGGGATACTCACTGTGCTGTTCAGATTATTTTTTTGTTTTATTATTTTCATCTTTTATATAGGTATTCTTCAACCACCTTTTTCATGACATCCACAGGTGCATCTTTACCTGTCCACAACCTGAACTGCTCTGCCCCCTGATTGATAAACATGCTAAGTCCATTTACTATATTGCAGCCCTTTTGAGAGGCAAGGTGAAGGAGTTTTGTTGTTCCGGGATTGTAAATTATATCCATGACTGTCATCCCAGGTTTTAAAACATCCTCAGAAACAGGTGAGAACTCTGTGTTGGGCGACATACCAACAGAGGTAGTATTGATAAGGATATCAATCTCAACATCTAAAACCTCCTCAAGCCTTATAAAGGTAGCATTGAGGGCGCTGCTCAATGCCTTACCCCTTTCAGCAGAACGATTGGCTATCATAAGGTCTGCGCTATTCTTATTCAGGATATAACCTATTGCCCTGGCAGCCCCTCCGGCACCAAGAATAACGCAGAGCTTTCCATTTACCTGAATAACATCGGAAAGGGCCCTCAATGCGCCTGTGGCATCAGTATTATAGCCGGTCAGTTTGTTGTTTTCATTTACTATCGTATTTACTGCACCTATCTCTCTTGCAAGGGGATCAATCTCATCAAGCAGAGGCATCACAGATTCCTTGTGGGGTATTGTTACACTCATACCCTTTATACCCAGGCTGCGCATCCCCTTAACAGCGCCTTCAATATCATTAGATTCAAATGCAAGATAAACTGCATTTATACCTTTATGAGAGAAGGCAGCATTATGCATTATCGGGCCAAGGGAATGCCTGACCGGATTTCCTAGCACCCCATATAGTTCGGTATATTGGTCTAATTTTTTAAAATTCATCTACTTCACCATATGTCTAATTCTAATCAATTTACACCGCTGTAATGGTAACAGGAAAGAGAAAATAGAATAGAGAAATGAGAAGTCGGAATATCTTACATTGATACTCTTTCCTATATTCTGCTTTCTGTTTCCTCAAACTGCAAAAAACTCCAGTAATCGTTTCATCTCCTGAACCGGGATCTGTCCAGCCGCTGACTCTTCCCCTTCTTCAAGTGAAGCAAAGGTTAAATACCCTCCCATAAGAGGGCTGAATACCCTGCTCATACGTCCCAGCGGCCCCATACAAAAGGCAATTATATCAATTTTTCTTTTTTTCGCTTCTGAAACAAGTTCCAGCACCCTCAAATTTTCTTCAATGCTGTTTGCCATGGTAACTATCTTTACTATATCACCGCCTGCCCTGACACTCTCATCAAGGAGAACCCGCAGATCATCCATTGGTGGTGTATGATCCATTATATGTGTAGAAATAATTATCCTGCTGTTTCTTCTGTTATCAATAATTTTGTTGCGTAAAATAACAGGCATGTTTAATTCCACATCAATATATGCGGCATTGGCATGAGCGGCCCTGATGAGGTAATCCGCAACAGCCAGAGGGTCATGCTCCCCCTGCCCGCCCTCTCTCTTTGAGCGGTATGTCACGATAACCGGCTTTTCTGCCGCTGATATCATCGCATGCAGATCAAAGGAATCCATGAGATCAAGACGAAATTCAAGCACATCTGTGTGCTCTTTTGCCTCAGATATCTTTTCCAGGGCGCTTTTCGTATCATGCTCGATTATCGGGATACAGATCAATTGAGCTATCCTTATCAGGGGTTAATCCACCCTCTTCTCTTTATAACAGCCCATAAACCTTAAACTTGATGTTACCTTCTTTATCTGTTCCATGGAAGAAATCACCTTTTCGTCCTTGTTTGAACCTATAAAATCAAGGAAAAAGGTGTAATTGCCTGCGCCGCTCTGGATCGAGCCGATACGAGTCAGGTTAATATCATGTTTGGCAAATATCTCAAGCACACTAAACAGGGTGCCTGCACGATGGGCCGTTGAAAAAAGTATTGAGCATTTATCACCCTCTGCAACATTCGCCTT
This sequence comes from Deltaproteobacteria bacterium, assembly GCA_016931115.1. GTDB lineage: Bacteria > Desulfobacterota > DSM-4660 > Desulfatiglandales > HGW-15 > JAAZBV01. The sequence goes on from JAFGFM010000088.1 coordinate 41,191, forward strand.
TGCCGAGAGGATAAGAAACCTTGTCATGTTCCTTTCAAAGTCATCTATATCTTCTTTAATGATCTCCAGATCATATATCTCAGCAGCAAGCTTACTTGCAATAACCGCTGATGATTTTGGTGTATCCTCTGCCAGCATCTTTGCTGCACCCGCAGAATCATAATACTGGAGAGCCTCAAGATGATTTCTCTCAAGAAAATTATGGCACTGCACAAGGGCCTGGGAGCTTGAATATACGCTCCTGATATCACGATGGTCAGTCCCAGGGAGGGTCATTAAGCAGAGGTAAACCGGCAGCTCCACTGCACCTGCAACATAGAGGTCTGTATTTACCAGAAGCTCATTCACCTCGCCAACTACCCCGCCAAGGGTGTTTTCTACTGCAACTATCCCATAATCAAACAGCCCTTTTTTAATGCCTTCAAAAACGGCTGAATAGCCTGCACAGGGTACAGAGACCCATTCACTGTTCCATGCCCTTAAAGCCACTTCGCCATAGGCCCCGTGTTCGCCCTGAAACCCTATCAGCCTGTGATCCCTCTGTTGAAGGCCTTTGCTTTCTTTAATTATCTCTGTATAAACCTTTTCAACAAATTCGGCGTTTATAAGGCCTGTTGAATTCAACCTGATCCTTTCCAGGATCTCCTTTTCCCTATCTTTATCTTCAATGCTGGTCTTTAATTTTTTTGCCATCAGGGCCAGCTCCATGCGGTAATTGAGTATCCTTAAAATCCTTGAGTCAAGAAGATCTATCTTTTTTCTTATTTCTTTTAGTTCCATGTTATGCCCCTTTATTCTGGTTTTCATATGATCATTTTATTAGATTTTTTATGAAATACACAGCTAGCTCAAAAAATAAAGAAAATAGAAAAGAGGAATGAGAAAAGAGTAAAAACCAGTTTGCCCTGTTCCCCCTTTCCTCTTTTCTATTTTCTATTTACTGCTTTCTCTATCCAATGCATTTATTTCCACCATACATTCCTGCAGTTTCCTTACCTTTTTCATCATGCTCATAAACATAGGCGGTGAAAGGCTCTGATCACCGTCACAGAGAGCCTCAGCAGGATTGCGGTGCACCTCAACCATTACGCCATCTGCGCCGGCTGCAATTGATGCCAGACACATCCTCTCCACAAGGCTTAGTCTTCCTGTGCCATGGGAAGGGTCCACAATAACAGGCAGGTGTGACACCTCCTTTATTGAAGGCACAATAGCAAGGTCAAGTGTATTTCTTGTATATGATTCAAATGTCCTTATACCCCTTTCGCACAGGATCACATTCGGGTTTCCCTCTGCAAGCACATATTCAGCGCAGCTGAGCCATTCGCTCAGGGTAGAAAACATGCCCCTTTTCAGAAGCACCGGTTTACCTGCCTTTCCAACCTCCTTTAAAAGTGAAAAATTCTGCATGTTTCTTGTGCCGACCTGAAGTATATCCACATACTCGCACACCCATGATACATCGCGCGGATCAAGCACCTCTGTTACAACCGGAAGGCCTGATTCTTTACCGGCCTTTTCAAGTATCTGAAGACCTTTAATCCCTAAGCCCTGGAATGCGTATGGAGATGTCCTGGGCTTGAATGCCCCACCCCTTAAGATATCAGCACCCGCCTCCTTTACCCTGATTGCGGTCTCTATTGCCTGCTCTTCACTCTCAATGCTACATGGGCCTGCAATAACAGTGAACCCTTCACCGATCGTGATATCCTTAACCTTGACAAGGGTCCTTGCCTGATTCTTCACCTTTATTGTAGTAAGTTTTAGATTTTTCATTTTTTAACCATTTAACCTTTTGGAATTCTGGGATAGGAGCCCAGTATTTTCAGGAATACACAATCTCTTTCCATCTCCCTCAGGGCGGCATCTAATTTTACATCCTCCCTGTGACCTTCTATATCCACAAAAAAGAGATACTCCCATTTTAAAGTCTTTGCAGGCCTTGACTCAATCCTTGTCATGTTAACCTCCCTGTCAGCAAGCACAGAAAGACATTTGTACAGTGTGCCCGGCCTGTCCTTAAGAAAGAACATGATGGATGTCTTATCCTCCCCGGTTGGTTTCGGGCTATCTTTTCCAATGACAAAAAACCTTGTAACATTGCTTTTATCATCCTCTATTCCTTCACACAGGATATTGAGCCCATATCTCTCAGCCGCAAAACTGCCTCCAATTGCCCCTGCATTAGGCTCTGCCTTTACTGTTTTTGCGGCAAGAGCTGTACTGGAGAGCTCATAAACCTCTATCCCCGGCATATTTGACCTTAGCCATGCCCTGCACTGGGCAATTGCCTGCGGATGAGAGTATACCCTGCGAATGTCATTAATACTTTTCTCTCTGCTTAAAAGGTTTTGCCTGACCCTTAAATAATATTCTGCGCATATATTAACATCATATTTATTAAAGAGATCCTGTGTGATGTTAACTGTCCCTTCACAGGAGTTTTCTATTGGCACAACGCCCTGCTCACACTCCCTGTTTACAACCATTAAAAAGACATCCTCAATGGTCTCTGCACCTTTAAGAAGTGTATTACCGCTGAAAAGCATAGTTGCCGCCTCGTGAGAAAATGTTGCCTCAGGGCCGAGATACCCAATGCATGTTGGTTCACTTTTTTCCATTTTGAGATTCTGCATCCTGTAATTTCCTATAGTTTTCGGTAATCATGCTGCGGAGGAAATGATCGGCAAGCGTAATCTTAACCATTGCCTCCAAAACAGGTATAACCCTTGGAATGGCCGTCACATCAAATCTACCTGAGGCCTTTATCTTTTCAGGGTTACCATTCTTATCCACTGTATCCTGCGCCAGAGCTATTGATGGAATGGGTTTGATTGCTACCCTGAGGATAATATCATCACCGTTTGATATGCCTGCAAGTATCCCCCCTGCATTGTTTGAGCTGAAACCAGATAGCGTAAGGGGATCATTGTTTTGTGATCCTCTAAGCCTTGCAGCCTCAAACCCGGCGCCTATTTCAACCCCCTTGATTGCCCCTATGGACATGACAGCCTTGGCAAGGTCAGCGCTCAGTTTATCAAACACCGGATCACCTAAGCCCGCCGGGCACCCTTTGACAAGCACCTCTACTATTCCGCCAAGGGAGTCACCCATTGCCTTTGCATCAGAAAGGGCCTTCTCCATCTCTTTATATCTTTTCATGTCAGGGCAGCATAGAGGGTTTTCAGTTATAACTGAAAGATCCTTTGACTCTATGCCTATCCCGCCTATCTCAACAGTATAGGCAGTCACCTTTATGCCTGCCTGAGAGAGGATCTTTCCTGCAATTACCCCTGCCGCTACCCTTGCAGCGGTCTCCCTGGCTGAATATCTTCCTGCACCCCTGTAATCATAATGGCCGTATTTCATATGATAGGTGTAATCGCCATGGCCTGGCCTGAACAGGGTTTTCATGTAGTCATATGATTTGCTGCTCGCATCCCGGTTCTTTATAAAAAGGGCAATTGGCGCACCGGTTGTAACCTCTTCAAACACACCCGAGAGGATCTCCACATCATCCTCTTCTTTTCTGGGTGTATCAAACTCACCTGATCCCGGCCTTCTCCTTGCCATCTCATGATCAAAATCCGCCTGTTTAAGCATTATGTGGGGGGGGCACCCGTCAACAACCACGCCTATCCCTTTACCATGAGATTCCCCAAAGGTGGTGATCCTGAATATCTCTCCAAATGAATTGCCTGCCATTTTTTCTCCTGCCTACTCCCTTCCGACTTCTGACTCCTGACTCCTGACTTCTGACTTCTGTATTCTGTCTCCTGTTTCCACTCTTTCAATTACCATATCTGCCACATCATTGATATTCATTTTACTCGTATCAACTTTCATATTACAGGCCTTACTGTAAAGAGGCCCTCTTTTTTCCATAACCTCAGCGGTTTCATCAACAGGGTTATTACCGGTCAGCGAGGGGCGGTTTTCTGTTGATCTATTATCTCCCTTAAGTCGCCTTTTTACACTATCTATATTTGCATCCAGCCAGATGATAAAACCATTGGCCTTCAAATTTTCCATATTGATATCCTTGATTACAGCCCCCCCTCCTGTTGCTATAACAAGATTATCCTGTTCTGAGACCTCTTTTATGACAGCTTTCTCCATATCCCGGAAATATGGCCACCCCTTTTCCTTAACCATTTCATTGATGCTGCAACCAGCTTTTTCCATAATCAAATCATCTGTATCCACAAATCCCCTGCCGAGTTTATGAGCTATCAGCTTCCCGACAGATGTCTTGCCAGAACAGCGGTATCCAATAAGAACGATATTCATTTTCACAATACCTCAAAAAAAAGGCCGTGAGTATTTCCACCCACGGCCTTTAATTCATAAAAAAGAAACATTAAACCATGGGCAGACCTCTTGTGCCAAAAAAGTAAAAAAAGAAAACCTGCCATGTATCTGTTTGTTTCATAGTGTATTAACTCGCATAAAATAAATTATTGAAATTATATGGGAACTTGCTTTTTATTGTCAAGGCTAAAAATAGCTTGACAAATATTTACCCGGCTAATATTTTACATCCCCATGTGCAGAGAACTTTTAAATATCACGAACATTAACTGGTGGTGGCGTACCTATAACGGTAAGGAGTGCCCGCCAGTATAAGCTTTTTTGTTAATAACCGGGGCACTTTCTTGAGGCCCGCGGTTAAAATATTTCAGGCCGTGGGTTTTAAACTCACGGCCTTTTTTTATTTCAGGAGCAGTAATTGAAAAAGAAACCTTCATTTACAGATTTTCAGCAGATGGCAAGGCATGGCAACCTGATACCTGTTTATCAGGAACTGCTTGCGGATATAGAGACCCCTGTATCAACATATCTTAAACTCCGTGACAGTTCATTTTCATACCTTCTGGAAAGCGCTGATGGCGGCAGCAGGTGGGGCAGGTATAGCTTTATCGGTTTTAAACCCTTTATCAGCATACTCTCCAGGGAAAATAGTGTAACGATACACAGGGGAGAAGATAAAGAGGTGATCACGGATGTGAAAAACCCATTTGATGTACTTAAGGATATTTCACGAAGATATACACCTGTCATGAATCCTGAGCTGCCTCCATTTCAGGGGGGGCTTGTAGGGTATGTTAATTATGACCTTATACGAAAATGGGAACGGCTGCCAGACATCGAGCCTCTGGATAGGGCTCTCCCTGAATCTGTTTTTACCGCGAGCCAGAACCTGATCGTATTTGATCACCTTACCCATATGATGAAGGTGATCTCCTTTGCTTATATAGAAGATGGCTGCGACATGAAGGAGTGTTACCAAAGGGCCTGTAACGAGGTTGATGAGACCATTGCTAAATTAAAAAGGCCGGTCCGTGATAGCGATAAAGGTGTAACAATAACTGAGCTCAAGTCAAATTTCAAAAAAGAGGCATTTGAGGAGGCAGTAAGAAAGGCAAAGGAATATATTGTTGCAGGGGATGTAATCCAGGTTGTTATTTCACAGCAGTTTACAGGAGAGATAGAGGGTGAAGATTTCCAGCTCTACCGCCAGCTTAGGAGCGTCAACCCTTCACCATACATGTTTTACCTTAATTTCGGAGATATAAAATTCATTGGCGCATCGCCTGAAATCCTTGTGAGGCTGACTGATGGAAAGATTGAACTGAGGCCAATTGCAGGTACCAGGCCGCGCGGTGCCACAGATGAGGAGGACATCAGGCTGGAAAAAGAGCTTATGGCTGACCCAAAGGAGAGGGCAGAGCATATCATGCTTGTTGACCTTGGCAGGAATGATGCCGGCAAAGTCGCTGCCCCCGGTTCTGTAAGTGTGCCCAGGTTAATGGAGATAGAACGATACTCCCATGTTATGCATATTGTCTCACGGGTTGAGGGCACATTAAGAAAGGACAGGGATTGTTTTGACCTTTTTGTATCATCATTCCCGGCTGGCACTGTAAGCGGGGCACCCAAGATAAGGGCAATGGAGATAATAAGCGAGCTTGAACCTGGGCAGAGAGGCCCATATGCGGGCGCAGTGGGCTACTTTGGATTCAATGGCAATATGGATTTCTGTATCACAATCAGAACTATTACCATTTCAGGCAACAGGCTCTCCATACAGGCAGGGGCAGGCATAGTAGCAGACTCAGACCCTGAAGAGGAATACAAAGAAACCATAAGAAAGGCCAGCGCAACATTTAATGCAATAGAAAGGGTAAAGGAACAATGATACTCCTCATAGATAATTACGACAGCTTTACATATAACCTTGTCCAGTTGATAGAGCCTATGGGACAGGAGGTTAAGGTGTACCGGAATGATGAGATAGATATCCCTGAAATAAGCTTACTCTCCCCAGACAGGCTGATGATCTCCCCAGGGCCATGCACCCCTGCAAAAGCAGGTATCTCGATAAATGCCATAAAGGAGTTTGGTAAAAGAATCCCTACACTCGGTGTATGCCTTGGGCACCAGGCAATAGGTGAGGCATATGGCGGGGTTGTGATAAGGGCAGGAAGGATCATGCATGGAAAGACATCAATGATTTTTCATGATGAAAAGGGTATATTCAGGGGGATACCTAACCCCTTTGAGGCGGTGAGATACCATTCACTTCTGGTGGAGAAAAATACCCTGCCAGCATGTTTTGAAATAAGCGCATGGACTGATGAAGGTGAGATAATGGGTCTAAGACATAAAGAACATCCGGTTAATGGTGTACAGTTTCACCCGGAATCCATACTAACAGATGCGGGAGACCTGCTTTTAAATAATTTCATAAACCTCGGGGGTAACTGTTTATGATACGTGAATACCTAACAAGACTTGTAGATGGCGTGAGCCTTACTGAGTCAGAGATGGAAACTGCAATGGATGAGATCATGTCCGGTGAGGCGACCCCTGCACAGATAGGCGCTTTTATTACTGCATTAAGGATAAAGGGCGAGACGGTTGATGAGATAACAGGCGCAGCAAAGGTGATGAGGAAAAAAGCAACAAAGGTTAACATATCACCCATAAAGGCCAAAGATGGAATAATACTTGATGTTGTCGGTACAGGCGGTGATGGCGCCAAATCATTTAATGTCTCTACCGCTACTGCATTCGTAACAGCAGGGGCAGGCATCACAGTCGCAAAGCATGGCAACAGGGCAGTATCAAGCAGATGCGGCGCTGCGGATGTGCTTGAAGGTCTGGGAGTAAACCTGAATATAAAGAGTACAGATGTGGAACAATGTATAAATGAAACCGGCATTGGCTTTCTCTTTGCGCCCCTGTTTCATGGGGCAATGAAACATGCAGCCGGCCCCAGAAAAGAGATTGGCATAAGGAGTGTATTTAACCTCCTGGGTCCACTTACCAACCCTGCGGGGGCAACGGTATTAGTACTTGGCGTGTACAATATGAACCTTACTGAGAAGATTGCAATGGTGATTAACAGGCTCGGGGTAAAAGAGGCATTCGTTGTATGCGGCGAAGGGAACCTTGATGAGATCAGCATATGCGGTTTTACAAAAATATCGCATGTTAAGGATGGCATAATAAATACCTTTAAAATAACCCCTGAAGAGGCCGGTTTAAAAAGGGCTGATATAAAGGATATTGAGGGTGGTGATGCCTCTTACAATGCCCGCATTATTAATGATATACTTGATGGCATAAAGGGGCCGAAAAGGGACATGGTACTTTTTAATGCCTCTGCCGCATTTGTTGCAGCAGGTTATGCAAAGGACTTTAATGAAGGTGTAATGCTTGGTGAAAAGATTATAGATTCAGGCAAGGCAAAGGCAAAACTGGATGAGTTGATCAGGTTTACCAGCAGCCTGCAGGGCTGAAAGACAAGGAATTAGAAAAGAGAAAATAGGAAAGAGGGGTAAAGATTCCAGTTAGGACTCGGATGCGGAAGGCTTTCCTATATTCTCTTTTCTCTTAACTCAAAGCCCTATACCGGTTAGAAAATATTATGAATTTAATCAGCAAATAATTGCATTACAAATAGAAGGCAACACCCATGCACCAGAAACTAAAAGAAATAATAGAGCAGAAACATAAAGAGGTAGCCATACTTAAAAGGGAGGGTTTATCTCAGCCTGACATCAATATCCCACCATTAAGGGATTTCAAAAAGGCGATTTCTACTCCGAATATGATCAACCTTATTTCTGAAATCAAGTTCGCATCACCTTCTGCCGGTATAATACGTAAGGATGGTAACCCTGCTGAGATCGGACTTGCATATAAAAAGGCAGGTGCATCTGCCATATCTTTCCTCACTGATAAAGTTTTTTTTAATGGAGATATAAAAAACCTATCGGTTGTAAAAGATACAGTAACTCTCCCCATATTGAGAAAGGATTTTATAATCGATGAAATACAGGTCCGAGAGGCATTAATCTATGGTGCAGATGCGATTCTGTTGATTGCCCGGATACTCACAGAAAGTAAGCTCCGGGACTTGATTACGCTTTGCAGTGAACATAGACTGGCTGCACTAACAGAGGTGCATGACATAAATGACCTTGATCTTGCTCTTAAATGTGGCGCTGATATTATTGGGATAAACAACCGTGACCTTGATACCTTTCATGTTGATATCAATACGACAATGGAACTTGTAAAACATGTACCAAAAGAGTGTATACTGGTTAGCGAGAGCGGGATAGAGAGCGGTGATGATATCAGAAAGCTTAAAGGAAAAGGGGTAAATGCCGTCCTTGTGGGCTCGGCTCTCATGTCAAGCGGAGACCCGGGAAAAAAGGTAATAGAACTTGTTGAGGCAGGAAAAGGGGATAATCAGGAAATAGGGATTAGAAAATAGAAAAGAGGGAAGAGAAATCGGTCAGACTATGTTGAAAGTAAAGATATGCGGGATTACGAATTATGATGATGCAGCCATGGCAGTTAGCCTTGGCGCTGATGCACTGGGATTTATATTTGCACCAGCGAGCCCCAGGCAAATAGAACCGGCCACAGCGGCTGATATTATAAGAAGGCTGCCGCCATTTATTAAAAGTGTGGGAGTATTTGTTAACGAAGATATCAAAAAAATAAGAGATGTTTCTGATTATTGCGGACTTGATATTATCCAGCTTCATGGTGACGAGACACCTGAGATGTGCGAAAGCCTTATGCCCAGGACAATAAAGGCTATCAGGGTAAAGGATGATACTGACATATCACAATTGCAGGTATACAGGGGTAAAACAAGGGCGCTTCTTTTAGATACCTATTCTGAAAAGGCGGCAGGCGGGACAGGAAAGAGGTTTAACTGGGACAGGGCCGTAGAGATCAAGAGACTTGATATCCCTGTAATACTTGCAGGCGGTCTTACACCTTCAAATATAGAAGAGGCCATTAAAAAAGTCAGACCATACGTGGTTGATATAAACAGCGGTATTGAGAAAAGTCCGGGCATAAAAGACCATGAGCTTATGAAGGAGCTGTTTCAAAATATAGGGAAAGAGAAGATAGAAAATAGGAAACGGAATATAGGAAAGAGTAAAGAGATGTATGGACCAATCAAACATTTCACTGATATTGAGGCATGGAAACTGGCAAAAGAGCTTCGCGTAGAGCTATATAAAATAGCAAGGTTACTACCGCCCGATGAAAAATACAACCTGACTTCCCAGATGATGAGAAGTGCTGTCTCGTGCACAGCTAATATTGCTGAGGGTTATGGCCGTTTTCATTATCAGGAAAACATCCAGTTCTGTAGAATTAGTCGAGGATCCATGTATGAAGCTCAGGATCATTTAATCACATGTCTTGATAATAATTACATTAACAAAGAAGAATATGAAAAAACAAATAATATCTCCACCAATGCTATCAAGGTAATTGATGGGTATATTCGATACTTAAAGAATAAATCAAAAGAACAGGAGAAGCAGTAAAATGAAAACAGTAAAAGGGATAAATTTTAGTTTTGCACTATATCCTCTTTTCTCTATACTCTTTCCTCTTTCCTTTTTTCAAGGAGCATTTCAATGATCACAACAAAATATTATGGGAAATTTGGCGGTGCATATATCCCTGAAATACTGGTTTCGACCTTTGAACAGCTTGTAAATGCATTTGAAGAGGCAAAGAGAGACCCTCAATTCTGGAAAGAATATACTGCAATAATGTCCAACTATTCATGCAGACCAACACCTCTTACCTATGCGGAAAACCTGACAAAACATTTGGGGGGCGCAAGGATATATATCAAGAGGGAAGACCTGAACCATACAGGCGCACATAAGGCCAATAATGTTATGGGTCAGGGTCTATTAGTAAAAAGGATGGGTAAGACCCGTGTAATAGCAGAGACAGGGGCGGGCCAGCATGGTGTGGCCACAGCAACAATGGCCGCCAAATTCGGATTTGCATGTACTATCTACATGGGAGAAAAGGATGTTGAAAGACAGAGGCCCAATGTCTTCTGGATGGAGCGATTAGGTGCAACAGTCGTCCCTGTGACTGACGGGACAAGGATACTCAAGGATGCCATCAATGAGGCATTCAGGGACTGGTCAGCAAATATGGACGATACCCATTATGTGCTGGGCACTGCATGCGGGGCACACCCGTTCCCTGAAATGGTTATGTATTTCCAGTCCATCATCGGTAAAGAGGCAAGAAAACAGGTTATGGATATAACCGGCAGGCTTCCAAAGCGTGTATACGCCTGTGTTGGAGGAGGTTCAAACGCGCTCGGTATATTCAGCGGTTTTTTAAATGACCCTGTGGAGCTTGTTGGTGTTGAGGCAGGGGGAAAAGGCCTTGATTCAGGTATGCATGCATCAAGGCTTGCGAGCAAAGACGGCTCACCTGGTATAGCACAGGGTTACAAGACCTATTTTTTACAGAACAAGGATGGGCAGATGATGGAGACACACAGTGTGTCAGCGGGGCTTGATTATGTCGGGGTTTCACCAATACTGGCCGACTTAAAGGAAAAAGGGAGAATAAGGTTTGAGGCTGCGACCGACAAAGAGGTGCTGGATGCATTCACCCTGACACTCAGGAAGGAAGGGCTTATACCTGCCCTTGAATCATCCCATGCATTTGTCCAGGCATATAAAGAGGCAGGTTCGTTAACAAAGGATGATGTTATTATCATTAACCAGTCAGGGAGGGGTGACAAGGACATATTCACTGTGGCTGATGCATTTAAAGACCCTGAGTGGATGAAATTTATTAAGAAAAAGGCGGAAAATTATGGCGCTTGAAAAATATATAAGGACTCAGCTTGCTGAAAAAAAGATACTGCTCATGACACATATTGTGCTTGGCTACCCTTCTCTTGATGCAAGCTACAGGATTATTCAAACCATGGTAAAGGCAGGTGTTGATATCATGGAGCTTCAGATACCCTTTTCTGAACCCACAGCAGACGGCCCTGTGATAGTAAAGGCAAATCAGCACGCCATTGATAATGGCACAACTGTTGAGGCATGCATGCAACTTGCAGGCAAGGCTGCAAAGGAATTTAAAATACCATTCCTGATAATGACCTATTACAATGTACCTTACAAATATGGCATTGAAAAATTTACCCTGAGGATGAAAGAAAATAACCTCATGGGCACCATTATCCCTGACCTGCCACCTGAAGAGGGAAAGGATTTCTTAGAGGCCATGAACCGTGTAGATATTGCACCTATACTTATCTTTTCACCCACAACAACTGATGAGAGGATGAGTTACCTCTCTTCAAGTACAAAGGGTTTTATCTATTGTGCCGCAAGAAAAGGGGTCACAGGGAAGGATACAAATTTTTCCGAGGATTTGTCAGCCTATCTTAAAAGATGCAGAAAGGCTACATCACTGCCCATCGCAGTAGGCTTTGGCATTAAGCATAAGGAAGATGTGGATTTTTTAAAGGGTAAGGCCGATATCGCAGTGATAGGTACACAGTCCATCAGGGTGATGGAGGAATCTGGCGTTGATGCGGTTGGAGCCTTTATCAGGGGGTTGAGATAAGGGGGAGGGGAGAGAAATCAGAAGTCAGGAGTCAGAAGATAATATACAGCCCTGCTGACTTCCGACTTCAGGCCTCTGACTTCTAATCTTCCTCTTTTCTTTTTTTATAGCGCCCTTACAATCTTGAGCCAGCCCGGCTTCCCTTTCATTACTTCTGTAGTGGCAGTATCAGACCCTGCAATTTTTACAATTCCTTTGTCTCTCACGATACCTAAAAATTCTGAAAAGGCCCTGAAGTCATTTTTACCTGTACTCAATATTTCATCCCTGATCTGCTGCCTCTCCTGATCAGTCTCACCTGACAGGTGTCGAATCATCGAGATATAGCCCTTTGCATCAGGTAGCAGATAGCTGTCCATATTACCTATTGTACCGATAATTGTCTTCTCCAGTTCAGCCTGATTTATATCCAGCATCTTCATGAAACCTGCTGTATCATCAAACGCCCTGATAGTTTTTATTATATTGGGATCGCGGTATGATAAAAAGGTCAGCATACCTGAAAGCCGGTCAAAGGTACAATAGACACCATAAGCGCCACCCTTTACCCTCACCTCTTCCCACAGCCTTGAGGTCCTTAAAAATCTGGTAATCACATGAACTGAGCCGCTGGGTTTGTAACCATATGTACAGATATTCGTACCCTTTGCAACATAGTTCACCTGGGAAGGGATAATAATTGCCTCACCATCAGGGAAATTACTGCACTGCCAATCTTGTGCAGGGGTATCTTCTGCTGGGAAATCTTTTATAAAATTAATTGTTACAGGATTTATCTCTTGCCAGACAGCATGGTTTGTCGTGATATTCAGGATCATATGATTTCTATTGACCAGGATTCTGCGGATTTCTTCAAGGTCCGAAAGTACCCCCTGCCAATCCTCTTCAATTCTCTGAATCAGATTTCTTAAGAAGAAGAGATAACTGATACCGCTCATCTGCTCTGCTGCCCAGTCAGCCTCATTGAAATTAGCCTTCAGCCTGAGGCTTGCTATCTGGTGCCCTGAAGAGAGCATCTTTTGCTCCTCCCTGGCCTTTGCCTCAAGCACGATCTGCCTGAACCTCTCAAGATTATCCAATCTGATATCTAATAAAATATCGCGGAAGATCTCAAGCAGTTCACCCGCGTTTGATTGCATGGCCTTACCGCGCAGAAACATGTAGGCCCCGCTCTCGGTTACGCCTTTCCTGCATGAGGTATGAAATACCGGTCTTATGCCACCTGTCTTTCTGCTTATTCGCTGTGAGAGGGTAATATAATCTTCTTTACTGGTGCCCATTTCCAGGAGCGCCCTTCCAAATAGATGTGAATATGGAAGAAATCTCTGTGGGAGAGAATGCAGGTTTAATCCCAGATCAACATATACTATGCCATGGGTAAAAAGATCATGGAACATAATCCTTGTCCCGCTCTCTTCTGACTCTTCACATGGGAAAATCCTGTTCACTTTTTCCATATCAGATAGTTTAAGAACCGGGATAGAGGCAAGGCCTTCAGGGGTATCCGCCCTTTCCTGTAACTCTATAAGGGTACAGGCATCCCCTATAATTTTCTGGCTTTCTGAGTCACTTAACCTTTCCAGGTATTCAGCAAGAACCTTTTCCTGCGCATCTTTCTCTTTTTCGATAAGACCCTTTTCAGGCCTGAGGATCACAGTTGTCCTGTGAGGGTTATCAAGCAGATACTTTTCTATCAGTTCTTCAAAATAGCGTGGATTATCTTTTATGGCAGATTTTACATCGTTTAATGGCCTTTCAAAGGCAACAAGGGCCAGGGGATCATGATCATACAGCCACGAATTGAGTGCCCTCAGCATTAATACAAGCCCTCTTGGATAACTCCCGGTATTATTCTCCCTGAGGGCAAACTCAATAGTATTAACCGCAGCCTCAATATCATTCCTGTTAATCCCGTTTGCGGCAAGGCCCCGCAGGGTCTGGATAATCAGATTCTGTGCCCGGTCAATATTTTCAGGGGCTATCCCCTTAAGCCCTGTGGAAAAATAGGGTTGTACCAGATCGGTCTCAAGACCCACACCTGCAAGGTCTTCACCCAGCCCCGACTCTATAAGCGCTTTCCTTAATGGAGAGCCCGGCATACCAAGCAGGATATATTCAAGCAGGTACATGGCAAAAATATTGGCAGGGTCATTACCCTGTGGCAAAAGCCAGTTGATCGTAAACCTGGCTTTATGATCCTGGTTATCATCACCAGGATCATATGACCTGATTAACCTTACCGGGGAGCTGAAGGGTTTCTGGTTTTGGATTTTTGAATCAATCTCATTTTTATCAAATTGTTTCAGGTATTCATCAATTATCGTTAGCCTCTTTTCAGGGTCATCATCACCATAAAAATAAACCAGAGCATTAGATGGATGGTAATACTGTTTATGGAACTCTCTGAATCTTTCAAAGGTGAGATCCGGTATCTTTTTAGGATCACCGCCTGAATCATACACATATGCATTATCAGGGAACAGGGAACGCATGGTATAATCGGATAAAAGTGCATCAGGTGATGAGTATGCACCCTTCATCTCACTGTATACAACACCCTTGATATCAAGAGGCCCTTCCGGGGTTGACAGTTCATAATGCCACCCCTCCTGCATAAGCTTATAAGGGGTAAGGTCAGGGAAAAACACTGCATCAAGGTAGACATCAATAAGATTATAAAAATCCTGGAGATTCTGGCTTGCTACAGGGTAGCATGTCTTGTCAGGAAAGGTCATTGCGTTTAAGAAGGTCTGGAGCGAACTCTTCATAAGCTCAACAAAGGGTTCTTTTACCGGATATTTTCGGGAACCGCACAGCACAGAATGTTCCAAAATATGAGGCAGCCCTGTCGAGTCATTGGGTGGTGTGCGGAATGTTATGCCAAACACCTTGTTTTCATCGTCATTAACAAGAGAAAGGATCTGTGCCCCTGTCTTTATATGCCTGTAAAGGAAGGCAAGACTTTTTATCTCAGGGATCTCCTGTTTTTTTATTAATTCAAATTTATCATTATTTGTCATTCATTTACCTCTCTATCAAACAAAAAAGCCAGTTTTAAACCGGCTTTTTAAGAAAGTAAAGGTTGTATTAAAATATATCTTATGGATTTTCAGATTGTTGTGTCTCTTCACCAGCCTTCATAAAATCACCCATATACATATTGACCATAACCTGTTTTGAATAAACCAGCTTTATCCTTTCAAGCAGGTCATCATCCGGGATATCCTTTAACACAGGATAGCGCTCTTTTAGCTTCTTAAGACCAAGATTTGAATCAACCTTTGGAATGGGCAGTTTCATGTTTATTGCCTCACCAAGGGTCTTGTCCACCAGTTCCCAGTTTTCATCCATATCACTCATCTTCTTCCAGTTATTATCAACAAGCCTCCATGCGTCACCTGTCCATTTATCTACCTTCATTGTCAGGGCTGCTGTCTTTTTAATTTCATACCTGGGGGCAAAATAATTGAAGAAAAAATAAGAGATAACAACACCAATAATGATCCCTAAAAACAACGTTTTTTTACCGTTTTTCATGAAACCCTCTCCTGTTCTATATATTCCGGCAGAATCTCTTTAAGGGCTAGCCTTATGCCATCTCCATCCTGCTTTACCATCAGTCTCTTCATATTTTCAAGCCTGCCATTAAGTATGGTAAGATCACAGGCAGTGCCTTTTAATACCATTATCTTCTTATGAGATGTGTTTACAATCCCCTCGCCCTCTGTGATCAATTCCTCATAGAGTTTTTCACCGGGCCTTAAACCTACAAATTTGATATCTATATCCCTGTATGGTTCAAACCCTGAAAGGCGGATCAGGTCTTCAGCCATGTCTGCTATCTTAATGGGCACACCCATATCAAGTATAAATATCTCACCGCCATTACCCATGGAACCTGCCTGAAGTATAAGCTGGCACGCTTCAGGTATGGTCATAAAAAACCTGGTTATGTCAGGATGAGTTACTGTTACAGGGCCGCCCTTTTCTATCTGCCTTTTAAATAGAGGGATTACACTGCCTACACTGCCTACCACATTCCCGAACCTTACAGTGATAAACTTTGTATCAGTCAGGTTGCATCCATTCTGCGCCTGAATCATCAGCTCGGCCACCCTTTTTGAGGAGCCCATAACATTTGCAGGCCTTACTGCCTTATCAGTAGAGACAAAAACAAATCTCTCAACCTTTGCATTGTTGGCAGCTGCAATCACATTTCTTGTTCCAAGGATGTTGTTGCCTACTGCTTCCCAGGGATTATGCTCAAGCATGGGCACATGCTTATATGCAGCCGCGTGAAACACCACCTCAGGCTTTGTATCTGTAAATGCCTTTTCAAGTTTACAGGTATCTGTAATATCAGCAAGCCTTGGGATAATGGTTACATTCGGGAAACGCTCTTTCAGCTCCAGATCAATCTCATAAAGCGGGCTTTCAGCACGCTCATAAAGCACAAGGCTTTGAGGCGAAAACCTGCATACCTGCCTGCACAGTTCAGAACCTATTGATCCGCCAGCGCCTGTAATAAGAACCCTTTTACCCTTGAGGTATGCCCCAATTTTTTCCTCATCCAGCTTTACAGGCTCCCTGCCAATAAGGTCATTATATGAAACATCCCTGATGGCCTTTATCGTTACCTTACCATTAATTAGCTCACCCATACCGGGGACAGTCTTATATGGCACGCCGCTTTTTTCGCAAAGTTTAACAACCTCCCGCATTTCCCTGGTAGCAATGGATGGCATTGCAATCAGTAGCTCCTGTGCATCAAGTTGCTCTACATAATAGGTAATCTCATTTCTATTACCCAGTACAGGTATTCCATGTATGTGCCTGTTTGCCTTAATGGGGTCATCATCAATATAACCCATGATCCTGTATCCAAGATTCGGGTTATCATGTATCTCGCGGCTGATCTTTTCTGCGCAATCGCCTGCACCGATTATTAAAAGTCTCTTACCCTTTCTGCCTGGTTTTACAAGGGACTTTAAAAAATTGATGCTCCTTACCCCTGCTGATTCATCCCCTGTACCTAACCAGTAATAGAGCCTGATCGCAACACGACTACCTGCTATAAAGAGAAGAGTAAGCACCCAGTCAATAATGAATATTGAGCGTGAAAACCCTCCGAGCCTGTGTGTAAAAAAGGTAAGCAGTATAACAATCAATGATGCAATGCTGGCGGCCTTAAGGATAGAAAGCATGTCTGCCAGGCTTGTATATCTCCACATGCCCTCGTAGAGGTTAAAGAGGTAGAAGATAATTATTTTGGTGATTATTACAAATGGAATAAATCGCTGGAGTATTGATATGGAACTTTCGGGAATAGCAAAATTATGCCTGAGCAGATGGGCAAAATACCAGGAAAAACCAATAAGGATAATATCAATTAAAAAGATTATAAAAAAGTTTTTATATAAAAATCTGGGCATTAGTCTTTTATCTCATTATAGTATTTCGATGAATATATAAAAATATTCTCCACACATTCCAGCAATGGTGGCGTAAGGGTCAATACACTTTTATATATGTCATATATTGTATCTGATTTATATTCATGTGAGATTTCATTTCTTAGAAGTCTTATCTTTACAAAATCATCTGCGGATTTGATAATTCCTTTCTTTTCCGCCCTGTTTATACGATCTCGAATAGTCCCTTCATCTTCAAGATCGAGGGAATCAAAATACCTTAATATTTTTTGAATTATCAGATCACTCAATCTCGCGAACCGGCTGGTCAGGGCCTCAAAACTTTCAAGTTCATCATTTGTTAAATCATCCCTCAGACCAATTAAAGAACATTTCTTATAGGAATATTGAAGAATATGATTGGCTTTCTCAAGTTCTTCCAACTCATTTTTCATGACTTCTAATAAATTACTCATTGCAGCCTGATACCTTTCTCAAGAGCTAATTTTACAAATGGATCACCCCTGTGTTTTGCTATCAGGAGGTCAACCTTCTGCTCCTCTATCCTTTCAAACAGTTCAGCCTTGATGGCAAGCTTATCAAAAAATTCCAGTTGATCGGATAACACTAAGATATCTATATCTCCACCCTTTTTCAGCGCATCTGTCCTTGATCCAAACAGATAAACCTCAGCATCAGGATCTAACTTTCTTACTGATTCTAAAATTGCTCTCTTTTCTTTTTCTGTTAACCGCATATTATAATTATTATCAAACCCCTTGTTTCAAGTAAAGATACCTGCCTGTCAGTCTTTTATCTCATTTGATTCATCTTTAAATCTTGCAGGCATTAGCTCACCCACAACGCTGTAGATATCCTTCCAGTGGGAAATTGTCTGCCCCACGTCCCTTGTCCAGGGTGATATACCATAATTAAGCTTTTTTGTTGAGTCCTTTGTATAAAACATACGCAACGGTATACTCATATAAACACCCTTATGGTTATAGTCATCATTAAAATCAGGCTGATTAATATTGTCTGTATCAGTAAAGGTGACAAACATACCAAGTATTACCCCTGTCTTATATCTCCGGTTTACGTCAATTTTCCAGCCCACATCACCGGCCAGGAACCTTCCATATTGTGTCTTGAATGTAATATCAAGCCCAGGGTAGTAATAGTATGCATTCCCAAGCAGTGTGTATCGGTCTACATCCATCAGTTCAAACAGTTTTTTGGGTACACGCTTTTTCACCCAGTCTGCTTCAATGCCCAGTGCGGCCCTGCCATCGCCAATAAAATAGAGAGACTCACCACCCACACCGGCATACATTGAATCAAAATATCCAAGGCTTACACGGCTGAACAATCTGTCAGAGAGGCGCAAAATCTGATTTATTAATAGTCTATCAAATGTATAATTATCCTTTTTATACTTGGATATATCACTTCTGATAACGTCAGGGGGTAACTCCTCGGTTGAAGGGGATGAAATATTGGAATAGAAAGGCACAGTAAACCGAGCATATACTGATGCACCTTTCCAGAGATCAAATGTGACATAGGGTGCTAGACCGGCTGAAAACTTCCAGAAACCTGAAGGGTCATTCCAGTATATATCAAGATCAGGGCTTATTTCCCATTCAAAATTGAAATCCTTTACATCAGCTACCTTTGAATAGCTTTTACCTTCAACCCCTTTTATATCATTTGCAATCTCCACCTTAAGGAGCTTATTCACAAAGGTCTCTTCAGGTATATCACCCAGGATATATTTATCCATATGATTGGGTTTTACAGATACCTTGATTATCGGAAAATGCCCACTTTTTATAACCGCTGTTAAAAGATTTGTATCCTGCGGGGAATGGAAAAGCATATGCCTTAATACCCTTCCAGCCGCCTTCTGGTTTGAGAGATATTTATTATTCTGGAATTCACAAATGATGTTATTGGCATCTGTATAAACCGCTACATCATCAAAGCCTGCCTTCTTAACAGCATCATAAATGGACTGGATTACCTCACTGTTTTCCCGCTCATTAAATGGCCTTCTGTCTACTGGTAAAAGAGGGGCTGGGTCAGGGGCATTGGGAAGCACCTGATCGCCCAATAGAGAACCAATACTGAGGGAGAGACCCAGGGTATCCCCGCGCTGAAACGATACCCCCATATCAATACCCTTTATTATTCTTGCCCTTAGGCCAACATTAACAGGTGTCTTGGCTCCCTGAGGCACACCACGAGCGCTTGGGACATCATCTTCATATTTAATAGGGTTATATTCTGCCATAAACATGAACCTGTCACTCAGTTCAAACTCAAACCCTCCAAAAAGGCTGTAGCTGTCAGTGAAAAATTTAACATGGCCCCCGCTGAACCTTTTACTCCCTATTCCAAAGGTAAGATCAAGCGGGTACACCTGCCGGCTCACAACAATATATTCACTTGGAAAAAGACTGGTTCCGTGGAAGTCATTGAATCCAATGGCTACAGCAGGCAATTCCCTTGATTCTGGAAAAAGTTGGTACTTGATGTCAAATGCCTTGTCTTTATTTGAACCATACTCCTCTGTGAGGGCAGGTATATTTGTTATCGCGGTCAATCGACCTGAAAACTCTAAACCGGGGAGTATGCCCATCCCTGCATTGATCCACCTGTAGGGTGATGCAACAGCACCGCTGAACCTCACAACCCCGTCATCCAGTATCCTTGCATTGGGGATCTCCATAAGGCCTGTACCGCCCCAGTTTGAAGTGTTAACAAACTGCTGGTCAGATGAAAATGAATATCCAGGGAATGATATTATTAATGAAGTGAGTATAAATAGTGAAAAAAGAGATTTTATTTTATTCATAATGCTTATCAATGATAATTTTTTTACAGATTGCAAAACCAGACCAAACGCCACTCAAAATGATGACAACGCTAAACCATCGAACCTATTTACCTTCTTTTAATATAAAGGTGATGTCAACCTTAATCTTATAATACACTCAACAGCTAATGCCATATATGATTTTTTCTTTTTATGCTTACTATTATTTGGCAGGTCTTTTGGTTTTACTTGATATCCTGTGAGTTTTCCCGAAAAGTCCTATAGAAAACGATGAAAAGGAAGAATCAAATGGGTTTACCACTGTAATACCTCTCCAAATAAAACCTGGCTGCAAATCTTCACTTAAAAGCAGGCGACACTTATTCTCTGCAGCAACAGCCATAATCAATGCATCCCATATTTGTATCTTATGATCAACTGAAAGATCCATTGCGGCTTGGAATGAATCCCAGGAGGATTGGGCGACTTCAAAACTATCAGCCCAGCTAATAACCGCCTCTCTCGAAAGCTTCGCGTCTCGACCTGCCTTACCCGTAAGTACCCTGAAGAGTTCTCCCAAAGTCTGGGCAGGTACAAGGATCACTTCAGAGGGTAATTGTTCTATTAGATGAATCGCTTTACTACAGCGTGCCTCATCTCCAATTCCTTCAGCATATGCCAAAATATTTGTATCAAGGGCTATTCGCATTGTTAGTCACTATAAAGGTCTTCTCGTGTCCAATTTCGAATCCCTGTTGCAGATTGGGACTTAAGACGGGATACAAGAAATTTTTTCATAGCGCTTTTTCGTATGGTTTCTGATGATATTGATGTTATTTTTGCTACAGGAGTCCCTCTAGAAAGAATGGTAACCTCTTCACCCGTACGAACTTCCTTCAATAGTTTAGAAAAACCACGATTTGCATTAGCTGATGATATCGTTTTCATATAAATCCTTCTATTAAAGTAGTTAATAACACTACTTTAATGAAAGAAAGCCCGACTGTCAATTGGTTTTACTGATTTCCTACTGCCCCATATAAAAGTGGCCAAATAACAAAAAAGCCGGGATGACGCACTGCCCCCGACTTTTCAGACTTCTGGCTCCTGTTCTCTGACTCTTGTCTCAAGTTTCAGGTCTCAGCCCTCTATCTCCTGTCCTCTTGTCTCCCCTCTTATCTCAGGTCTCAGCCCTCTCATTCCGGTCTCTACCAAAACAACTTTTTATATCTCTATTTTCATGATAATTTCTTCAAGGACAGAATCTAAAAACGGAGCATCTGCTGCGACCACATTATCTTCACTTTTTTCATGTTTATGATTAGGGTATGTTGACAAACCCAACTTCTTATGATGCCCGGTATTATCATATCTGAAAATGAAGTTATTGGACGAATCTGTGTAATTAAAAACATACATCAGGCGATCCACTTCAATCTCGACATCCACATATTCTCTAAATTGAAGCATTGAACCGTCAATGAAAGTCAGGTTTCCTTTAATAAAACCTTCGTGAGTACCCCGTTTTTCAAAGGTGATTTCTGATAGCTGAATTAAGGCGAAAGATTCAATTGTCTGCTCAATTTCACGAAAATACCGCTCAATTCGCAATTTCAATATCCTTTAGCATCTCTAATTTTTCTTTAAGCCTCTCAAAAATCCTTATTTCCCCAATCCACTCGGCGGAATCCATATTTTCATCCATCTCGTCTCTCTCATATAACTCAAGAAATTCACTACTGCCCAACTTATATTTTACTTCAAAATATTTCAGCCTTGTTTCAGTGCGTTTAATACCTGCGGAGATAATTTTCGACTCATTTTCCAGGGCTGCAGTCACAATGGGTTTTAGTTCACAGTTGCGAGAAGAAATAACCCTAACATCACTCATATTTTATCACCTCCTTGAGGATTGCTTACTCTTTTTTTCTAATACAATCATGCGATATTCTAATAATATCTTTTATACTGTTAACAAATAATAACTAATTTATGGAAACATATCAAGGTTTGTCATCTGGTTGGAAATTCATTGTAAATATAAAAGCCTTAGGTTGAAAAGGATGAGGCCACAACAAATTAAACCGTCTCAAAGCTCAGGTCTTTTATTCCGGCCTTTGACCTCTGTCTTCCGTTAATGTCTTTACAGCCTCCCAGCTTCCAGGCTTTCCAGCTTTTAAAGCTTTTATCCCCTGACTCCTGACTGCTGCCTACTATCTCCTGTCTTCTGACCTCTGACTTCTGTCTTCTGGCTCATGCCTTCTGGCCATTGGTTACTGTCTTTACAGCCTCAAAGCTTTCCTGCTTTTTAAATGCCTTTTGACCTCTAACTTGTGATTTCTGACCACTATTTTCTGCAGTTCTCTAATTTAGCAGTAATCAGTTTTCTCAGTTTTCAGAAATCTCTTTCAATTATGCCAGCTAAATGATTTGTTTCGGTCGATCCAAAAGTTGCCTATGAAAACATGTCAACATTTTCCTTATAAAATTTCTGAGCAGTAATGATACGAATAAACTGATATTGCTCCAATTCTAACAGATGTTTATCTCCTGAAATCAAGACTTCAACATTTGCAGACAGAGCACAGGACAGAAATTTTTCATCGTCCGTGTCAGTACATACGCCCTCAACTGTTTTATCTACCTGAATAATTGTGCATAATGCTGCAACTTGGGCGAAAAGTTCATCTGACGAGACATGCTGATTGTTTATATATTGCTGGAACTTAGGGTAATGCAGAACCCTGTAGATTTCCGCTAAAATATCAAGGCTTGTATATATGATTAGATTCTTTTCCTCAGCCCACTTCAGCAGATGAAATGGAGTCCCTCGCCATAGTAAACCGGAAATAAGCACATTTGTATCTATTACAACGCTAAGGGTCACTTCCGAATCTCATGAATTAACTTATTCAATTCATTCTCAGACAAAGGTGACTCTTCTCTAGTGACTACATCATCTAAATTTAAATGAGAACGGGCTTTTTTTAACATAAGGCCATCATTCTCCATTACAACTATAAACCGATCAACACCCTTTACCCAATTCTGAACATCATCGGGTAAAATTATGCTTTTCTTGTCTTTAGATAAAACCGCATATTGGCTAGCGATAGGCATATAGCTACCTCCTCTCTATTATCATCATTTTAATACCGCTAAATTTCTCACTTCCTTCTCCTAAACCACATTGTAGCGATAATTATATCAAAACCAATAAAAAAACATACTTTTTTCCAGTCTCACTCCTATAATGATATGGCTTATAAGCTTTAGCATGGAAATGAAAACAGTTAAAAGCATTTTAATTTACACAAAACCGCTCATATAACTGTTTAGCATAGACTGAAATTGGTTTATTTAAAATGCTTTGAACAGAATTTGGTTATTAACAAGGTTTAATGCCCTACCGCCTCTATCTCAGGACTCAGGTCTCAACTTTCAAGCCTCAGATCTCTACCTCACGTTTCAGGTCTCAAGTTTCAGGTCTCAGGTCTCCAGTCTCAGGTCTCAGGTTTCCGCCCTCCGTCCTCTGCCTTCTGTCCTCTGACTACCGCCTTTCCAGCATTTTCTTCCTACAGTCTAAAGCCTCCTGCCTACAGTCT
Source organism: Deltaproteobacteria bacterium (assembly GCA_016931115.1). Taxonomy (GTDB): domain Bacteria; phylum Desulfobacterota; class DSM-4660; order Desulfatiglandales; family HGW-15; genus JAAZBV01. Next base: position 64,965 of record JAFGFM010000088.1, read on the forward strand.
TCTTTTCCCTGTCCTCTGACTTCTGGTTTCTGGCTTCGCCTTCTGTCCCCTGACTACCCTCTTTCCAGTATTTAATTATTACCGGGTTATTTGTAGATTATTCGTTAATAAAGTAGCCGCCGGTTTTAGACGCACCTTTAAAAATAATCTTGTTTTCATCCCGCAGTTGTTTAATCCACCGTTCGATAGTCTTTTTAGGAACATGAAGTTCCTGAGAAAGCTCTGGTATTCTTAATCCGGCTTTATTTCTAATACAGCCTAGCAAACGACTTACTCCCTCACTTACTCCCTCACTTACTCCCTCACTTACTCCCTCACTTTTTGACGCAGAAATACTAAATGTCACCAAGACGCCCCCTCCAATCTCCTCCACATCGAAACTAACCTCTGGGTATTCTTCAAGTTCCTCACGAATACGAATAAAACCGCTGCCATATTTTTCAATATTTTTTGTGAGATAAAATGCTTCAGCAATCAATTTGTTACGAATTTGCGACTGGTAAGAATCAGATTTAATTTCTTCGATGGTGAGCCCCCCATAGAGTCTGCCAGGGCTAAAAATGGTGATTCTATCATCAAATATTTTAATTTGAATGTCAGAAGGGTTGGCGTAATCCCTATGCACAACAGCATTCAACAGTGCTTCACGCAATGCTGGTAAAGGATATACAAATCTTTCCTTGCGCTGCAGGCTGCCATTAAACTCAAATGCCACGCTGATATGTGAGACAATAAACTTCATAGCGTGCTCAACCGCATCAAACAGCGTTTCTGTAATCTGGCGATCATCAATGATTATAGTTGGTGTTTTAAAGCGGCCTATATGAATATGATGACGTAGCGGGCTATTGGCAAACAGGAGCATGGATGCCCAGGTTGGATGGTTATTGACAACATACTTGAGTTTTTCAAGTGCCAACAATGGAGGTTTTTCCAGAGTGAAGCGCTCACACTGATTTACTTTATCAATAAATTGTTCAATCTTGTTCAAAGACAGGGAATTAAGGTCTTCACGAGGAGCCTCATAGGCATCCCATGAGAGTTGTAATGATTGCATGTATAAATCGGTTATTTCATTTATACTGAGCTGATGATTGGAACTGGCAAATCGTTTGAAATATTTCCCTTTGGTACTGATCGGTTTAATCGGGTATTCACCAATTTGTATAGCGACTATAGTTCGGCCATCAACATCAAATGCTTCAATATCCGGGATAATTGAGGGACTCGTTGAAGATTTTACCTTACCCAGCCATTCATTGAGCGTTTCCTTACCAAGTTTCACGCCCGGTACAGCGCCATTGTCAGCAACACCTACCAGCAAGGTTCCTCCCCTGGCATTGGCAAAGGCGACAAGTGTTTCAATCGATTCGCGGTCAAATGATGTTTTATACTCAAGTGTTATCGATTCACCAATATGAATCAACTCAATAATATCAGTTATTGTGATCAAGATATATTATCCAGTATAGTTAAATGAATATGGTTTATGGTCACATACTTTTATAATCTCTATACTACGTTCGCTACCTCTTGCCCATTATCTCTTACCTCAAGCCTCAAGTCTCAGCCCTCTTGTTTCTTGTCTTTTTCCCCTGTCATCTGACTTCTGAACTCTGACTTCTAGTATCCGTCTCCGGTTTCCGATCTCCGCCCTCCGTCCTCTGACTACCGCCTTTCCAGCATTTTCTTCCTACAGTCTAAAGCCTAATGCCTAAAGTCTTCTTCCTTATCCCCTTAACAACTCTTTCCAAATCTTCTTCATTCATTGCGGTGCCGGATGGGAGACAAAGACCCCTGTTAAATAAATCCTCTGCTACTTGACCGCCCACAACTCTTGATTGATAGGTTTTTTTATTACGGTTTGCCTGATGCCCTGCGCCTTGCGCCTTGCGCCTCAGCCCGTTAAACACAGGCTGCATATGCATCGGCTTCCATACTGGACGAGACTCAATATTCTCCTTTTCAAGAGCTAATCTTACTATTTCCCGATCACATCCAAATTCTTCAGGGGTTATCAATATTACAGTCAGCCACCTATTTGATTTACTGTAAGGAGGTTCAGGCATAAACTCAATGCCAGGGAGGTCGCTTAATGCTTTTTTATAATACTCAAATATCCATCGTTTTTTCTCTACCCGCTCATCCAGCACCTTAAGTTGCCCCCTACCAATAGCTGCAAGGATATTACTCATCCGATAGTTATATCCGATCTCCTCATGCTCATAATGCACAAAATTTTCTCTGGCTTGCTGAGATAACTTCCTTGCATGATCGATTAACCCTTTATCATCAGATGCCAGCATACCACCGCCAGATGTGGTTATTATTTTATTACCATTAAATGAGTAAACAGCCGCGTTTGCTCCACTTCCGGCATGCAGCCATTCACCTCCTTCTTTTCCGTCTTCCCAGTTTCCTGTTTTCTCTTTTCTAGTTCCTGCTTTATACCTTGCTCCAAGAGCTTCCGCTGCATCAACAATCACAGGAACATTATATTTTTCACATACAGAAAATATTCTTTCGTAATCAGCACACTGTCCATATAAATCAGTTGGGATAACTGCTTTTGGTAATCGCCCTTTTTTCGCACAGGACTCCAGTTCTTTATCCAACAGAAGATGGTCCATATTCCATGACGACCGCTCAGAATCTATGAAAACAGGGGTGGCACCTTCGAAGATTATTGGAGAGACACTCCCTAAAAAAGTAAGCGATGATGCAAACACTTCATCTCCCGGCCCAATCCCCAAATGTCTTAAAGCCAGATGCATCGCAGCCGTTCCACTTGAAAGAGCAAGGCAATGTTCAATCCCAATATACTTGGCAAATTCCTTTTCAAAAACATCAACCATTGGGCCAAGAGGAGCAATATAATTGCTGCTAAATGCCTCATTAACAAATTCTAATTCCAATCCACCCATATGGGGTGGCGAAAGGAATATACGTTTTCTATTTAATGTCTTTTCCATCTATACTCTTCACTATCCTCGCAGGGACTCCAAATGCGATTACATTATCAGGGATATCACAACTCACAAGACTATGCGCTCCAATTATTGAGTTCTCACCAATTGTGATACCAGGCATTACAGTGCTATGTGAACCAATTTTACTATTCCGTTTTAAAACTACTGGACCTTCTTTATTATCAATTGTTGATACCGAATATATTGAACAATGTGATCCGATCTGAACTTCATCCTCAATAGTAATTCCATATTTTGCATTGAGATAGCAAAAAGCCCCAATATCTATTTTAAACCCTATTTTAATATTATTAACATGCTGTACCACCCAGTTATATTTTGTAGGTTTACCTTCTTCAATATCGGGATATTTCCAGTCGTTAAATCTTTCACTCATTTTTCGTCCCCATAAACTCTTCAGCAGTAGCATGTCCGGCTTGATTTATCCCTTCACGTTTAAAAACCTTTAATATGGTCATTGCAATAATTTTCAGATCCATTGCAAATGAACAATTATCAACATACCAGACATCCAACTTAAACTTTTCTTCCCAGGAAATAGCATTCCGGCCATTAATCTGCGCCCAACCTGTAATACCAGGCTTAACCACATGACGTCGAGCCTGTTCAGGTGTATACCTATCCAGGTATTGCGTAAGCAATGGTCTTGGCCCAACAATGCTCATATTGTTCTTAAGTACATTAATAATTTCTGGCAGTTCATCAAGCGATGTTGACCTTAAAAATTTACCAAACGACGTAAGTCTTTCAGGGTCTGGCAGTAATATTCCATTTGCATCCCTTTCATTGGTCATTGTTCTGAATTTATATATATTAAAGAGTTTTCCATTTAACCCAGGACGTTGTTGACAAAAGAGCATAGGGTTTCTCATCCTACTTCTTACGAAAAATACAATTACTACCAAGACTGGTAAAAGCAGAATAACTGCCGAAATAGTTAAAGTAAAATCGAAATATCTTTTGCCATATTTTTTGTAAAAATTACCTTCATGACTAATTCTCCTGATCTTTTTACTAAAAACCCTATTCACAAGACAACCCCATAGCTTTTAAAATTTCATGATTCACTTTGTGTACATCATATTTCTCTTCAGCAATTTTACGAGACTTTGTCCCCATTTTAAGAACTAAATCAGGCTTTTTAATAAACATTTCCATTGCATTCGCTAATTTATCAGCATTCTTTATAGGAACAAGAAACCCATTTTCGCCCTGTACAACATCTATTGAATCTTTATCCAGGGTTTGTCCCTCTACCAATTTAACAGTTTCTCTACAACCTGGAGCATTTGTTGTGATAATAGGCCGGCCCATGGCCATAGCTTCAAGGACAGTTCGTGGTGTTCCTTCGTGATAAGATGGAAGAACATAGACATGACAATCACTTATAAAAGGTCTAACATCATCAGTTTTACCCAAATATTGAATGATACCTTCATCATGCCAACGCTGCACCTCTTGTTGAGATATTCTATCAGGTGATGGGTCTTCAGGGCCAACCAATCTAAAAACAGTTTCAGGATATTTTACTTTTATCCGCCTAGCTGCTTCAGCATATTCCCGAAAACCCTTTTCACCCAACAACCGACCTATTGTAAGAAATACAATCTTATTTTTTCCTTCTGGCAATGGGGTTAAAGAAAATTTATTGATGTTGACACCTGAACCATTTACAATTACACATTTATCTTTGGTAATTATCTTCCGTAAAACAAAAACATCTCGATTATCCGGATTCTGAAAGATAACGCGCGAAGCTCTGGTTAGCGAAAAGCGATAAAGACATGTCACAAATGCAGTAAGTATTTGTCGCATAGGTTTATCAGTTTTATTAAATGCAAATCCTAAACCGGTAATCAGCGCATAAAATCTCGTAGCAGGCAGCCCTTTTAAGGCTAATCCACCCCAAATGACAGGCTTTATTGTATAGGAAAGGACGGCATCCGGTCTCAATTTTTTTAAAGTCTTACGTAGAGCTATTAAAGTTTGCAGATCTACCGCGGGATTCATCCCATTGCGTTGTACCGGATAAGAGCGATAGTCCACACCAATAGCAGAAAGCCTTTGAATTACATCCGGAGCATCAGTACCTGCCATTGCTGTCACCATGTGTCCGGCGGCCATCAATGCGTTTAACAGATTACCACGGAAATTAATCAGAGATTCCGGGAGAGCACCTATCAAAACAACACGACTCACATTAATCCTTTGTAATCAGCTTTGTTTAACATGAAGAAAAATTGATGATCAAAAAATGAAGTCAGAACTTGCTATTTTGGCCATGTAGAAAACAATATAGCATTCATTAATATCAAATACTCGCTTACCCATTTATCAAATTCAGGATGATTACCCCAGATACCATTCTAATTTTTTGATCAACATAAAATGCCTCCACGTGAAAATCCCCCCATATAACGAAGGCAGGCAATGGATTCTTTTATATATCTTCAACACCGATTTCATCTAAGTGGCCAAAACGCGATGTTGCCTAAACCTCACTTCTGTGCCTGTGAATGCTACCCACTGGTCGAACCCAACTGTCTGCATCAGAAAAGTAATCGATGGCGTTAACAGTATTGTAAATCAAAAATGAAATGCACTATATGATCAAAAGAACAAAAAGGAAACCTAATATCCAATTTTTAAGTTTTATATTTTAATGAAAAATTAGCACTTGCTTAATTGTATATTCTCGAACATATCTAGCATATGGTGTGATTGAAATCCGTATTGCATTTTTAGATAATCATAATAGTCTAGGATCTCAATTAACTCAACCATATTTTCTTCTACAGCATGGCCAAAGTTGTGTGGGTGACGCCAAAGGTGATAATGCCTATTATTTTTGGCAGCGTATAGCATTTCTGATTTGATTCGTTTCAGCCGTAGTGAACGTATCATTTTCTCATTGTGCATATATGGCCGGAAAAAACGACTAGCTGGTAACAAAAGTACACCTTCCTTGGTCAATTCCAATTTGTTAAAGCTCAAAGAGGGGCTGATCGGAAACAAAGTGTCCACAGCCCGGGCCAGCGTAAGTAGCGGTAAACGTTTTTTCCAAAACCAGACGTCCGGATTAGTTCTTATGACTTTAATCCCCGCTCTATAAGCAGCCTCGTTATAATTAGTATTATACTGATTCCTGGGCAACACCAAGGAATGCAATGAACAGCCATATAGATCCCTGGCTATGTTCTGGGCAGCCTCGAGATCTGCCTGAAATTGTTCAATGGATTGACCAGGTTCATTACAATAATAATGACAGAAGGTGTGTGTTCCCAAATCCTGGCCGGGCGTCTCCATAATTTTCTTTACCAATGTGCCCGCAAAATGAAGAGGATCTGAAGCTTCATCTAGCCCAATCCTATTTCCTTCAAACATTGAATAATAGTTAAGTACAGGAGCATTCTTATAGTGCGGACGAACTTTCGGCAAATAAGCTTCCAATTGTTTTCGATTCGATGTAAAAAGCATCCCAACAGTTGCCCAAGTGGCTCGAATGCCTCTTTCTTGAAATTGTTCTAGCACGCGGGGGATTATCAATCGCGTATTTTTAAAATATTCTGCTTTTTTAGCTAAATCCCCTTTTTCTATCGACCCCCAATGAAGTTCAAAATCAAATGATATAATAAAACTTCCTGCCATTTTATACTGTATCCGAGTCCGAATAACTTAAGTACCAGCTTAAGCGATTTTCTATTAATTTAGCGTCACTACCAAAACTTCTGCATCCAAAATGTAACTCTATGGGTCTCATTTTTTCTGGCAAAGGCAAATAATTATTTGCCCTATATGCTGAATAATTTATTGAATGTTTCAGACACCATGCTAAAATGCAGTCTGCTCGGGCCTCATTCATTTGGCATGTCGCATAGTTCAACAATTGTTTACCCACATTCTGATATTCAGGGTAATACATTAACTCCATGACATATCCAATTTTACCGCCATGCTTCCTTTTGACAGCATAAATTACAAAACCTAGGCATTTTTGCTGCTGGTTATAACAAGCAGCGTATTTGTATTGTTCTCCAGGTTTTTGCATGTAACGCCAATGTAAATAACGTTTGTCCCGCACTACACCTACTTGAAATGACTTCGAAAATGACTCCCAAATCTCATCTGTTTCACGTGGTATTTCACTAATAGCTTTAACGATATATTTATTATTGCCCTGATAACCACTCCATTTCAACTTTATATTAGGCAACCATTTCATAATACTAATTTTTTTCGTAAAATAACGAGTATTTAAAGGCCGGAATAAAAAAGGAACCGGATCTAATATTTTCCAAGCTAACTTTGTGGAAAAGCCGTGAACGGAGCTTCCGTTTGGAAAGCCATATATCAACTCGACACCACCATCTTTCGCTTTCGTGTATACATCTTTAGCCATTTTGATAAATAAGCCCAATCCTCTATAATCAATATCGATAAGCGTATCTAATGATTGAGCACCTAACTTCACTTTGTTATCGATTTTGAATTGAACACATGATACTGCATATATGCCAGCAGCCCTAAGTTTATTTTGATCAAAAAGTATATCTATAAACGAACTTGATTCAGGATTATTCAAAAACTGCCACTTTATATTTTCAACCCTTTTAGGACTGCCGTTAGAATCAAAACAATCTTTATACAAACCAACTGTTTCTTCAGTAAGATCATTAATTTTATATGCTTCCATGTATTAAATTGAGATAAAATTTCTATTTAAATATTACCCTAACAATATTTCAAATTGTTCTTTAAAATTTCTATAATCAAAAATGTGTGATTCGTAAGTATTTTTTTTCATTTGTTTTAGCTTAAGCTGGCTTTGTGATAGAGGAGTAATCATGGTGTTGATTATTGTTTCTATTGAGTATGTATCAATAAGGAAGCCATTTATACCTTGATGTAAATAGTCAACTACATTACTATTTTTATTTGTCAATACTGGGGTACCGCTTGTTATTGATTCTACAAATTTAGTGGGAAACCCAGCTTTCGTTACAATACTTTCATCTCTTAGAAATATTGAATAATCAGCTCTTTTCACTAAACCAATTGCCTCCTCATGAGTGACTCTACCCAAAAACATAATATCGTTTTTAAGCAAATTAATATCTTTGATCAAATCAGGATAAAATACTATAAAATCATCTAATGTGCACCCGACCACATAAAAGCAAAAAATATATCCTATTGATTTTAAATATGATAATGCTTGTACTACTAAATCTAAACGATCTTTTACATAAGCATCTTTTAATGAAAACGCCCCACCAGCATATACTATTTCGATAACATTATTACTTTGTTTAAACGAAGTCTTCCATTTCTGATCTTTATAATCTACTAATGGAGGAACTTTTACTGTTTTCAATCCTTTTTTTGAATAAAACATGTTTAAAAATTCGCTGACTGCAATAATGCCATCTAGTTTCATTTGAATAAAATGCATTCTTAAAATACTATCTATTCTCTTTATAAGGCCAATAAAAATATTGCCTTTTATGGAACCTTTATACCATTCAGTGCAATCAGAAATAATTTTAATATTTCGTTTATTGCAGAATAATTTTAATCTATATAGAGGCAAAGATGGCATATTGTAGCAAATTACAGCTTTAACATTTTCGTAATTTTTAATTATTTTCTCATAATCACTATTATTTATAAAATAACTTATCCACTGATTAATGCTTGTGGGATAATTACGTGAAAAGCACTGAAAATCAAATACTGTCTGTGAGCAATATGAATTATTTGTTTGATTTTCTTTAGTGATACCAAAAAACACAACATCATATCCTAAATCTTTGAGTAATTTCCCATTCGATATTACTCTATGAGCAGCAGCGTTCTTATCTGGCAATTCAAATCCACCAATATATATTATAGTACCTTTACTAATAATGAATTACACCTCCTAAAACAAAATTATGCTTTTCAGAAAGCCCATTAGATTTTATTGATTTGTCAACACCAATAAAAATAACCCCAAATCCTAAATCTCTATACGACTTAGCATTGGAAACGACACGATGTGCCGCTGCATTTTTATCTGGCAACTCAAATCCGCCAATGTACAGTATTTTACCCCTATTCATTCCAGACAACCCGTTTTATATAATCTGTATATGAAATAATGATCTTAACGACTTTTTCACTTACATTGGGCATTGAATAATCTGAAACTAAACGGAAATCACGATCATCACCTATTTTTTGGTACTGCAATTGAGATAATCCCTGCAATATACGCTTAGGGTTAAAACCTACCATCATGACAGAAGCTTCCTCCATTGCTTCTGGTCGTTCATGTGCTTCACGTATATTTAAAGCCCTGAAGTTAAGTATGGAAGATTCTTCACTTATTGTTCCACTGTCTGAAAGCACAGCAAAAGCATTCATTTGGAGTGAATTATAGTCACAAAAGCCGAGAGGCTTCATAAATTGAACCAGTGGATTCACTGATACTTTTTTTGATTCAATCATTTTTCGAGTACGTGGGTGGGTACTTACAATAATCGGGAAACCATATTTCTCGCTGATCATATTTAATACATCAATCAAGCTATTGAAATTTTTTTCACTATTGATGTTTTCCTCTCGATGCGCTGACACAACAAAAAATTTATCTTTCTCAAGATGTAACCTGCCAAGAACATCAGATTTTCTTATTTCAGGGAGATAATAATTAAGAACCTCAAACATGGGACTGCCTGTTTTTATAATACGATCAGCAGGAAAATCTTCACGTAAAAGATACTCACGTGCAATGCTGCTGTATGTCAAGTTAATATCCGAAATATGATCAACGATTTTTCTGTTGGTTTCTTCCGGCACTCTTTGATCAAAACAACGATTTCCTGCTTCCATATGAAAAATAGGAATATGTCTCTTTTTAGCAGGAAGGGCACATAGGCATGAGTTTGTGTCTCCCAAAACTAGAAACGCATCAGGATTTTCTTTTTCTAAAATAGGTTCAATATTTATTAAGATGTGCCCAACAGTAGCAGTAGCGGTTTCACCAGCAGCATTAAGAAAGTAATCCGGCTTTCTTATTTGAAGATCTTCATAAAATATTTCATTTAGCTCATAATCATAATTCTGGCCTGTATGAACTGTTATGTGTTCAATAGCCTCTGATTTATCAAGAGCAGCCATTACCCGAGAAAGTCTGATTATCTCAGGACGGGTACCCACTACTGTCATGACTTTCATTTTATTCTCCATAATGATATTAGATAAGGGGCTGTTAATGATGGGCTGTAAAAAAATGAGTGATCTCGGTTGACCTTCTGTCCCAAGCATTTTGCCGATCTTATTGGTTTATCTGATCAACACCTGAAAATGTATTTATATCTTTCAAACAGCTTCTATCTAAAACAGCTAAAGTTATTGCATATTATAAAATCTTTCGATATCACTTCGCCAATAAATAAAATTCGCTACAATATTCACCATTTTAAAATTGTGAATAAATAAAAGGAGTAAATTCTTTCGGACCGAATACCAAACATAGCCAAATCATACAAAATAAAAAAGCTGGAGCATACCAAGCTTTTATTGGAATATCGAGACAATCGCCCACTCTTGATGACTTAATAAAATGAATAATAATAAAAGAAAGAATTATAAATATAGAAAATGGGTAATACCATACAACACCAGATACAGGATAGAACATTTTATTAACTGCAATAAGTGCGTTTCCAAATCCATCAGCACGGAAGAAAACCCATCCTACGATTACTGTTAATAAGGTGATAAAATGGCTTGAGAGTTCTTTCAAAGGCGTTATGACCTCTTTGTCCACATTTCTATGCTTAGGAATCAATCTCCAGACGTGATTAATAACTAGCGCAACCCCATGATAAAATCCCCAAAATGCAAATGTCCAAGCGGCCCCATGCCACAAACCACAAAGGATCATAGAAAAAATCAAATTACTATAAGTTCGAATTTTTCCTTTACGATTTCCACCCAAACTTATATATATGTAATCTCTGACCCAATTCGACAATGTAATATGCCATCGTTTCCAAAATTCCGATATCGATGTGCTTAGATATGGAAAATCAAAATTTTTAGGAATATCATAGCCCATTGCTTTTGATATACCTATTGCCATCATTGAGTATCCCGCAAAATCGCTATATAGTTGTATTGAATAACTTAAAGAAGCTAACCAAATTGTAAGTGAACTAAAAACAGCAATATTATCAAAAACAGTATTTGTAAAAGGAGCTAATCCATCGGCGACAAATATTTTTAAAAAAGCACCTACAACAAATAATTTTAATCCGTATAAAATATGAATGTATTTCAATGCAGTAGTGCATTGCAATTGAGGAAGGAGTTCAGAGGCTCTTACAATAGGGCCGGCAACCATCGTTGGGAAAAAACTAACGAAAATTGCATAATCAAGAAAATTAGAGCAGGGTTCAATCTTTTTTCGATACACATCAATTGTATAGGTTAAAGTTCTGAAAGTGTAGAATGAAATACCAAGAGGAAGAATAATGGGTAATGTACTTAAATCGAAATTAAAGGGCTCTAATATTAAATTTAATGAGTGAATGAAAAAATTACAGTACTTAAATCCTGCAAGAATACAAAGATTAATTAAAATGCTTATCGTGATGAGTAATTTTCTAAAACTAGTCGAATTAGATTTGGATAAAGCCTTACCTACCGTATAGTCAGAAAATGACGTAATTATTATTAAACCTAAAAAACGCCAATCCCAATATGCATAAAAATAATAGTTTGCAAATATTAGAATACTTTTCCGAATTCTGTTATTATCACTAAAGATATACAGGCAGATAAGGAGAAGAAAAAAAAACAAATAAAATTCAGTTTGTATAAACCGCATTAGGAATTATTTTTGTAGATAAAATATTTTTATAAATGGCCTTTGCAATAATGCGGTGACCGTCGCGGTTAAAATGTCCCTGAGAAACTAGGGAATTCTGAAAACCTCTTGGAAACTTACCTGTTTCTTTGTAATTACTACAAAATTCGTTTGTCATGTCAATAAATCCAATACCATTTTTAAAACACAAATTTTTAAAGACATCAACACTATCATGTTCTTTGTTCTCAAAAGTCACAGTATTATCTTTAATAGCTGGTAAATGTGGGCAGTAAACAAAAATAATAGGTTTTTCTGTTTTATGACGTAAAGAATGAAGAATAAAATTTAAAGGTTCATTAACTGATAAAGGATAGCCGTCATCAATAACATTTTTGTCAGAATCGAAAGGACCAGGCATAAACCTGAGTTTTGTGTCTTTTAATATTGAAACTGCGGAGGCCCATAAGAAATCTAATTCGAATTTTCTTAAAAATTTTCTAATGTTAATATGGTCCGGCACCTTTTTTGTGTCAACAATTCTATATGCTGGTTCTGATAAATAAACTGCATGTGCTGCAGTAGATTGGTCAGGCAGTGCATCAGAAATATCGCAAATTATTATATAATGAGCTTTTATTTCTGCAACTTTTTCATAACGTGGTATTTTAAGATAGTAATCTGCAATGGATTCCCCAGACATTCCAACACCAAAGGCAGAAAACGTATTGATATTATCAGCTCGAAACATATCTGTTAGGACTTGTGGCATCCGATTTTTCTGTTCTATTTGCAATGCTTCCATATGGGAATCACCCCATATCACAACTGATGGAGTTTTAATCAGTGAAATATCTGCCTCACCGATTACATCCATGCGACCAAACCAAACATCACCCCAGCCTTCACTTCGATGTCTATGAATACTACCAGGTGGACGTACCCAAGTTTCTATTTCAGTAGAGTATGAAAAGGTATGCACTGTATCACAGAAGAAAAAAGATAAAACCCAGACAAATAAGAATGAAAAAAAGAAGCCAAATAACCAATTTGATAAATATACTATATACGGCTTTTTATCCGACATATGTCATCAACATGAATTACTATTTAATTTTAAAACAGGTTTAAAATTACTTGAGAGTAAGTAAATTCCTCTACTTCCCCACCTTCTCAATAAACGTATCCGGATCATTCTCATTATAATGCTCACTTACCCAGAAGATGATGTAGAGTTCTTCATCCCCAATATTCGTTACATTATGAGTGAACCAAATTGGCATATCAACAAATGAGGGCTGCCTTCCATCAAGATTAAAGGACAATACTTTGTCTGTTCCAATTTTGCGGATGTCAATACGAGCCTTTCCTTTAATGACTGCAAATCGTTCTGCCTTGCGTGTATGAAAATGGTTTCCACGTGTTATGCCAGGCAGCGTTGTGGAAAATGATATTTGCCCACCACTATTCAGTTTTACTGTTTCAACAAAACTACCTCTTTCATCGGTGTTAAGTGTTAGATGGAATGGAAAGAATGTTTCGTGGTCAATATAACAAACAAATGTGTTAAAAAGATTTCGTTCAAAGGGGTTATCCAGATCAGGAATAATGCCTTTAATAAAATAATCCTGCTTAAACCCTTCAAGCTTGCCAAGCAGATCAGAAACCTTAATAGTAGCAGTGTGCTGTATTTTTATAGCCTCACAAAACTTATTTTTATTTACAGGAATTTCTTTTGAATCAATTATCGATAGAATTTCATTTACAAGTTCACCGACATAAATAAGGTTTAATTCTCCATCCACATCAATCTTGGGGGTTTCTTCATGAGTAATTTGATGACAGAAGGTAGCTACAACTGAATTGTAATAAGGATTACCAAAAGGGCCATAAATGTTTGGAATTACAAGACCAGAAAACCTTGAACCTATTCTCTTTGCCCACTCTTCAAAAAGACCACGGCCCTCTCTCTTTGATTTACCATAAGGATTATCCCTTTCCTCCTGGGTTGAAGATGAAAATAAGATGTGTGGAGTGGACTTTGTTGCCTCACATGCTGATATCAACTGTTTTACCAGTCTGATGTTGGTGTCGTAAATGACTTGTGGATCATTATGCCTATTCATTGCTGCCA
>JAFGFM010000089.1 GCA_016931115.1 Deltaproteobacteria bacterium
CTTCTTTGCCTGCTCACAGGTATCTTCAAGAGCGGTAAGGTAATCCTTTATGGATTGTGCTGAAGGGACAGGCCTGACCCGGAAGGCATATTTTCCGCTTTTTTTATCGGTAACAGTACGCTCCAGTTCCCTGGAAATCCTTGCTATTTCATCTTCAGCAGGTTCAAGGTAATCTTCGGCAATCCTGGCAATTTCATAGGGGGAAACATATATTTTATCAGGTGATTCAGCAGCCCTGTTGAGTTTCTGGTTTTCGGGGGCCATTGAGGGTCCTTTTCCTGAAGAGGAATTTTTACTTAACATATCCTGTTCCATAAGATATTGGATCTGCATCCGGTAGATGATGGCTCTCAGAGACCATAACCCAAGCTCTTCCATCTTTTTCTGCTGATCTTCGCTGTACTCATTTTTAGTGAAATCAGGCAATCTCTCTGAAATGCCATGGACACTTCCTGAAAGAGTAAAGGTAACTGGCGCGCCTGCAAGGGGTTTTTGAGGCGATACATCGACTTTTTTAATCTCGATATGGGCGACAGGGGGAGGCAGGATTGGACCGGTGTCTATTTTATTCTTTTTTCTTACTTCGGGCATTGCGATAACCGGGCCATCTTTTTTGTGATCGGTCTCGCCTTCACGATAACGTTTTAAAAAATCCAGTGTCTTATCCCTCGGCATACTGCCATGGGAATCACCTGAAGCTGCATACCAGGACGGATATCCATGAGGGTATCTCTCCTCATCAACTGTTATAAGGTCAAATACAATGGATGTTAGAATGGATCTCGTTTCATCTATCAGTTGCCTATTCTTTCTAAGGACAAGGAGGGCATCCCCTGTATTAATAAGACATTCATGAGCAAAGCTGGAGATAACCCCGGAAAGAGCCCTGGCTTCTTTGCTAAACTGGGTGGTTGCATGTGGAGATTTCCAGATCTTTTGAGAAACCGCTTTATCGGTAAAGGATGTAATCTTTGCAGCATAGTTTTCAAGTGATTTAACAATATCCGGTCTTTCAGGAAGTCCGAAAGGTAACCGGTTTATATTTTTTGCTGTCCTCCTGAGCATCCATTCCTGCCTTTTGAGGTATTTAATGACCTGCAGAATGGTTTTAACACTTTCCTGGCTACTTTTTTCCAGTGCATGGCAAAGGAAATAGTCCATATCACAGGAACCGCCGAACAGGTGGACAAGGGTAAATGGCCCCATGTGATGACCCGTCTTATCCGCATATTCATGGAACAATTCCGGGATCTGGCTTTTATTTGACAGGGCTACCGCCCCTTCTTCATAGAGATGCTCCATGCCGTATAAAGCCTTACCGCCCTTTGTGATATATTTTTCAGGGTGGGGGGAGCTTTCTTCAAGGTTCATTAACTGATCCCAGAATTTCCGGCCTTTGGGTCCGGATGAAAGGTCTTTGATCTGATCATCTGTGATAAAACTGATTTCGAGTTTTTCCAGTTCATCTGGTATAAGGTGAACATTTCCTGTTCCTTCAGCAAATATGCGATAAAGATTATCCTTATATACAGCCGAATTGGCCCCCATGATCACGAAATCCAGATCGCTAAGTCCCTCCATATAGCAGCCTTTTCTCTTGAGCTCTACAATACGGTCCTGGTCATCCGCCGGATAATTGTTTACTATCCTGTCCATACGTTCCAGCACCCAGTATCCTGTAGTCCCGACAGCCGTGATCAGAATCTCTTTTCCTGCCCTGTCAATGGCATTGGTGAGGACCAGCCGTTTCATCTGGCTCATTACAATCCTGTCATCAGGGTCTACCTGTGATTTCTGTTTCAAAGGGGCATAGAGATCAAGCCCAAGATATGCCAG
The DNA here is from genome assembly GCA_016931115.1 of Deltaproteobacteria bacterium. Lineage (GTDB taxonomy): Bacteria > Desulfobacterota > DSM-4660 > Desulfatiglandales > HGW-15 > JAAZBV01. The sequence goes on from JAFGFM010000089.1 coordinate 1,837, forward strand.
CTTTAACTGGTCTTCAGGGTTTTTGCTGTGTTCATATTCGTCAATGACGCGGTCAAGATCAACAGGTGTACGGCAGAGTCCATGCGCGGAAATCAGAAGAATTATAATAAAGAGGAAAATAGGATACTTTTTAGATGGCAGGAGGAGCATTTGAGTTCCTTTTCTTTTTAATAATTATTAGGATTGAATATGGAACTTTTACAACCTCCAGAATTTATGTCAAGGAAATTTGATCATTACCTGAATAACATAAAAGAGGTGAAATGTCAGATACCTAATAGTGTATTATTTATTCTGTTGCACAACCCTGTCGGCTCCTCAACGCCCATATCTCCGATACTTATCACCGGTATTGCTCCGATAAGAGAATTGGTTATCATAAGGCTGTCCGAGTTTGAAAGATCATCAGGTGATATCAACCTCTCTTCTATATGGTAACCGCCAGCCTCAAGGAATTTACAGATATTCTTTTCCATAATGCCTCTTAAAACATGCTGTGAAACAGGCCTTATTATTTTTCGATCCCTTATAATGAGTATGTTTGCCGTGTTAGTCTCAGAGAGGCTATTATCAGGGTTGAGTATGAGTGCCTCATCAAAGCTGTTTTCCTTTGCCCATTTTCCTGCCATATAATAATAGAGGTAATTTAGTGTCTTGTGATCAGCAAGGGGTGATTGTCTATGTTTCGGATATATTCCAAGTCTGAGTCCTTTTTCAGCTTTGCCTTCGAGCCTGTGAATATAGGGTCTTGCTGTTACGATCAGACCATGATTGTATGGAGGTATATCTCTGTCTCCATAGGTGGCTATAATTTTAACAGCCGCAACAGATTTCTCCAGACAATTGGCACTTATCACCTGCCTGATTATCTCGTCCCATGTGATATCAGGGAATGGATGTTCAAACATAATTTTCCACGTATTACGGAATCTCTCTATATGATCTTCCAGGTATGATATCCTTCCTGAATTAACCCTTATGGTTTCAAAAAAACCATAACCATATTGAAGGCCAAAATCAGTCAGTTTAACAGCACCTGCTGATAGAGGTTTTACAGTCCCGTTTATCCATGCCATTGGTTCATATTTATTTATATCCCCATCTCTTTTCAGGGTTTTGATAATTGTTCGCCCCTTGTGAAGTGTTTCAATATATTCATCAAGGGGATCAGAGTCATAAACAACCCCTCCGCCAAAGGCAAAGTAAATCCTGTTGTTATAGATAGTGGCGGTGCGTATTGCTATGGAGAGGTCCATGCTCCTGTGAAAGCTTATATAACCGATGGAGCCTGTGTAAACATGCCTCCTGTTGGGTTCAAGCTCATCTATGATCTCCATTGCCCTTACCTTTGGACAACCTGTGATTGAACCACCGGGAAAGGTAGCTCTTAGGAGATCTGTTTCATCACAACCATTTTTAAGTATCCCCTCAACAATGCTCACCAGGTGATACACATTCTCATAGGCCTCAAGGCGTTTATGCTCCTTTAACTTTACGGAGGAGGCCTCGCACACCTTTCCAATGTCATTACGCATCAGGTCAACGATCATGGAGAGTTCTGCCTCATCCTTTTTGCTGTTTAAAAGTTGTAGCCTGTTCTTTTCATCCTCCTCCTCTGTCTTGCCCCTGGGTTTAGTGCCCTTTATGGGCCTTGTCTCGACATTGTTCCCCCTGAAGGTAAGAAACCTTTCAGGTGAGGTGGATACGATCTGGTGATCTCCTGCATTTATAAAAGCAAAAAAGGGTGCAGGGTTTTCATTGAATAGTTTCATGAAAAGGCTGAAGGGATCACCTGAATAATCCATCTCAAACCTCTGGGACATATTCACCTGGTACACATGGCCCGATGCGATATACTCCCTTATCTTCAGAATTACTGATTCATACTCAGCCTGTGTAAAATTTGATTTTAAATTGCTGCAAGACCGGTTAAAGAAACCCTCTTTATTTTTGAGACCTTTTTCAGCGTTTGATAAAAGAATTTCTTCTGCATGCTCAAGCGGTATAACAGGTAAACCATCTTTTTCCGGTACGCAAAGGGTATACTGCTGAGAATTATTATCGTATATGAGTATAATCGATGGGGCAAACAGGGAAATTACAGGAAGATTCAGGTCATCTATAGATGTACGTGGCAGCTCTTCAATATAATCCTTGAGATCATAAGAAAGGTAACCCATAAGCCCTGCACCAAATGGGATTTCCCGGGGCAAGTCATCTATCCTGCAATTAGTTAAAATCGTTTTGAGGATATCAAAAGGGTTTCCTTCAAGCCTGTGCTCAGTATCGAATAGTTGTATTGTAAACAGCTTACCCTTTCCGGTAAAGGTCATCCATGGCCTAATGCCAAGGATATGGTATCCGGCACAGTCAAGGCTGCCTCCGCTCATAAGCATTACAGTACCGGTTTCAGCGGCAAAACGTGAAGCTATATCAGTAAAAGAAAAATGGGTTAAAATCCTTTTTGTCCTTACACCTGTTATGTTTTCTGTTAATCGGTTGATATCAGTCATGTTCAATATCCTTGTTTTACAGATGCATGGGCCCGATATTAAGAAAGTTTTTTACCATCTCCCCTCCATATTCAGTAAGAAAACTTTCAGGGTGAAACTGTACACCATGAAGAGGGTAATCAGGGTGTGAAATACCCATGATTATATTATCATCACTCATGGCGGTAATTATCATTGGAGGACCGGCTGGCCTTATCATCAATGAATGATATCTTGCGGCAGTGAAGATGAAAGGAATATTGCGAAAAATCCCATCTTCTTTGTGTCTTACCAGGCTTGTTTTGCCATGCACCGGGACAGGCGCCCTTACGGTTTCACCTCCAAAAAGCTTGTTTATACACTGCATACCGAGGCATACGCCCAATAAAGGTATATCTCTGTAGAATCTTTCTATTATGGGAATAGAGATGCCTGAATGTGCGGGGTCCTTTGGCCCGGGGCTTATAAGGATGTAATCAGGTTTCAGAGATATTGCCTCTTCAACCGATATCTTGTCAGCCCTGTAGACCATTATCTGAAGCCCGTAATCCATAAACATCTGAACAAGATTATATGTAAAGGAGTCATAGTTATCTATGACCAGGAGTTTTGCCATTTTAAATACCCTTATTTTTAATCCTTTTACCAGATAATATCCCGGCGTTGCTCTCAAGAGTAATGCTTGGTTCGTTTTATACATTTAAAAGTCGAAAAAGAAAAAAGCCATCCCGACTTTATGAGTCTGGATGGCTTTTGCCTAGTACATAACCCTATGAGCAGTGTGAGTACTATTTTTTAATCATCCGGTCAAGTATGGATAATAAAAATTATAAAAAATTATTTGACATTGCCTGTATATAGTGGGAATATACCTCCAAATTTAGTCAAAACAGGAAAATAATATTTAAATGAATATCAATACTATCAACATTATCAGCGGAAATGCAGTAGAGGTCCTACCTGTCGTAGTAAACCTTCTGGTGCTAGGGGTATACCGCCGGGCATGATAATGGGATAGTTGAATTAATGAACAAATAAAAATCCGTTATCAGGCCCCCTGATAACGGATTTTTATTATTGGTGGTATGATTCTTTTAACTTAATGGAGGAATACCCTGAATGGACAGAGTAATTTTTTTTGATACAACATTGAGAGATGGTGAGCAGTCTCCTGGCGCCAGCATGAATACTGCTGAAAAGGTACGTCTTGCCACTCAGCTTGAAAAACTTGGAGTGGACGTTATTGAGGCAGGGTTTCCCGCAGCATCTCCGGGTGATTTTGAGGCGGTTCAGGCAATAAGTCAGAAGATGACAAAAATCCAGGTAGCAGGGCTTGCCCGCACCTCAAAGGATGATATAGACAGGGCATGGGGGGCAATAAAGGATGCCGCCCATCCCCGGATTCATACCTTTATTGCAACATCTGATATCCACCTTAAACATAAACTCAAGATGGACAGGGAACAGGTGATAAAGACCGCCTATGAGTCGGTAAGATATGCCAAATCCCTTACAGACAATGTGGAATTTTCCGCAGAGGATGCATCAAGAAGTGACAGGGAATTTTTATGCAGGGTGCTTGAGGCAGCCATTGATGCGGGCGCAACAACTGTTAACATCCCTGACACGGTAGGTTATGCACTTCCGAACGAATTCGGGGAGCTGATAAGCTATATAAAAGGCCATACGCCAAATATAGCGAGGGCAATAATAAGCGTGCATTGTCATAATGATCTTGGCCTTGCAACAGCAAATACCATGGCCGGGCTAATAGCCGGTGCCAGGCAGGCAGAGGTAACAATAAACGGCATAGGTGAAAGGGCAGGCAACACCAGTCTTGAAGAGATTGCGATGAGTATTCATACCAGGAAAAGCCTGCTGAATCTTGAAACTATCATTAACACGCATGAGATAATGCCGACGAGCAGACTGGTATCCATGATTACCGGCATAGTTGTTCAGCCCAACAAGGCCATTGTAGGTGCTAACGCCTTTGCGCATGAGGCAGGGATACACCAGGACGGTATACTTAAGAACAGGATGACCTATGAGATTATGGAACCTGCGACAGTAGGCTTGACATCAAACAGGCTGGTGCTGGGCAAACATTCAGGCAGGCACGCCTTTCGTGACAAGCTTAAGGATCTGGGTTACGATCTCACAAAGGAGGAGATAGACAGCCTTTTCATCAAAATGAAGGAACTGGCTGATAAGAAGAAGGATCTGCTTGATGAAGATATTGATGCACTCATTGCAGAAGAGCATCTCAGGGTCCCGGATATATACAAACTTGATTACCTGAACGTGGTAAGTGGAACAGTCACTATCCCAACTGCTACAGTTATTCTTTTCATAGAGGGGGTAAAGACACAGAGTTCAGGTTTCGGTATGGGCCCTATAGATGCGACCTATAATACTATTGCAAAGATGACCGGCACGAAGTCAAACCTTGTCAGGTTTTCAGTAAACTCCATTACCGGTGGTATGGACGCACAGGGCGAAGTTACTGTAAGACTGGAGGAAGGCGGAATGCTGGCGCTTGGAAAGGGGACTGATCCTGATATTATCACTGCTGCGGCAAAGGCATATATAAACGGGTTAAACAGGTTAAAATATCTGAAAAGAAATCCTTCCATAGATGCACAGGAACGAAGTTTTTAAAAAAGGAGATAAAATAAAATGGGAATGACCATTACTGAAAAGATTCTGGCAGCGCATTCGGGTAAAAACAGTGTGAAACCCGGGGACCTGCTACAGGCAAAGGTTGACCTTGCACTTGCCAATGATGTTACTGCACCACTGGCAATAAAGGTTTTTTATGAGGTAGGCAGAAGCGATGTGTTTGACAGGGAGAAGATTGCACTTGTACCTGATCACTTTGTGCCCAATAAGGATATACCCTCTGCTGCGCAGGCAAAGATCATGAGGGATTTTGCCGGAAAGCATAATATTAAACATTACTTTGAGGTGGGTGATATGGGAATTGAGCATGTTATTCTGCCTGAAAAGGGGCTTGTTATCCCCGGTGACCTTGTGATAGGTGCGGACAGTCATACATGTACATACGGTGCTGTAGGTGCCTTTTCAACAGGGGTGGGCAGCACTGACCTCGGTGTAATAATGGCTACCGGCGAGGTATGGCTCAAGGTTCCTCCAACAATAAAGGTAGTGTTTAAAGGTACACTCCAGAAATGGGTGGGTGGAAAGGACCTTATAATTTACCTGATTGGAAAACTCGGTGTTGAGGGTGCCAATTACAGGGCAATAGAATTTACAGGGCCTGTTGTGAAGGAACTCTCGATTGAGAACAGGCTTACCATGTCAAATATGGCCATAGAGTGCGGTGCAAAGAACGGTATCTTTGAGACAGATGAGATCACCATGAACTATATAAAAGACCGGACAACAAGAAAGCCTGTGATATACAAGGCAGACCCTGATGCAAAGTATGAAAGGGAGATTATAATAGATGTAACTGATATTGGTCCACAGGTGGCCTGGCCACATTCGCCTGATAATGTAAAGCCGGTTTCCGAGTCAGGCAGTGTAAAACTTGATCAGGTTTTTATTGGTTCATGTACCAATGGCAGGCTTGAAGACCTGGCCCAGGCTGCTGAAATACTAAAAGGCAGAAAAAGGGCAGAAGGTTTGAGGCTGATTGTAATCCCTGGTTCTCAATTGATCTATAAACAGGCCATACAGCAGGGAATAATAGAGACATTCCTTGACGCAGGGGCAACAATTGGCCCTCCCACATGCGGTCCGTGTCTTGGAGGGCATATGGGCATACTGACAAAAGGTGAAAGGTGCGCATCCACAAGTAACAGGAATTTCTTAGGCAGGATGGGCGATATAGGCAGTGAAGTTTATCTGGTAGGTCCGGCTGTGGCTGCAGCCTCTGCGGTTCTTGGCCGTATAGGCTTACCTGAAGAGTTATAAACCGGAAAGGAGAATAAAATGAAGATACAAGGAAAGGTCTGGAAGTTTGGTGACAATATAGATACTGATGTAATTATACCTGCCCGGTTTCTGAATGTCTCTGATAAAGAGATACTGGCAAAGAACTGCTTTGCGGATCTCAGGCCGGAGTTCGGGGGCAGCGTCGCAAAGGGCGATATTATTCTAGGTGGCAGCAATTTCGGATGCGGCTCATCAAGGGAGCATGCCCCTCTGGCTATAAAAACAGCAGGAATAGGTGTTATTGTTGCAAAGAGTTTTGCGAGGATATTTTACAGAAACGCCTTTAACATAGGCCTTCCCATCCTTGAGTCTAAAGAGGCTGTGGAGGCAATCCTGGATGGCGATAAGGTAAGTGTTGATCTCATCACAGGCGAAATAACGAATGTGAATAAAGGTGTAAAATATGCGGCCAACCCCATACCTGATTTCATGAGGGCAATAATTGACGCTGGCGGTCTGGTTGAGTATGTTAAGAAACAATAAACAATGATCAATAAACAATGATCAATAAACAATGATCAATAAACAATGATCAATAAACAATGATAACTGATAATTGATAACTGATAATTGATCACTGATAATTGATCACTGATAATTGAAAAGGGGGTGGTTATCATCAAGATTAAAGGTGCAGAGATATTAATAAAGGCACTCGAAGATGAGGGAGTGGAGACAATCTTCGGATTTCCAGGCGGGGCAGTTATAGACATCTATGATGAACTGATAAAGAGTGAAAAGATAAGGCATATACTTGTGCGCCACGAACAGGGCGCAGTGCATGCAGCAGATGGTTATGCAAGGGCAATAAGTAAGCCAGGTGTCTGTCTTGTTACATCAGGCCCAGGGGCTACAAACACGGTTACAGGCATTGCATCTGCCTATTGTGACTCTATCCCGATGGTTATCCTTACAGGCCAGGTAAATACCAGCCTCATAGGTAATGATGCCTTTCAGGAAGTAGACATAGTCGGTATAACAAGGCCATGCACAAAGCATAACTATCTTGTAAAGGATATAAAGGATCTGGCAAAGACCATAAAGGAGGCCTTTTATATAGCAACCACGGGCAGGCCAGGGCCTGTTCTTGTGGATATACCAAAGGATGTTGTCCAGGCATTTGCCGAATACAAACCCTTGAAGAATGTAAAAATGAGGTCATACAACCCGACCTATGAGCCAAATATGAAGCAGCTCGACCGTGTTGTAGAGATGATCAAGAACTCAAAAAGACCTCTGATATTTGCAGGAGGGGGAATTATTCTTTCAAACGCCTCTAAAGAGCTGATCAGGCTGGCGCGTAAGATACAGGCCCCTGTTACTACAACCCTGATGGGTCTTGGCGCTTTTCCTGCCTCAGACCCTTTATGGCTTGGTATGCTTGGCATGCATGGCACATACAGGGCAAATATGTCAACCGCGGAGTGCGATCTTCTTATTGCAGTGGGTGTGAGGTTCGATGACCGGGTTACCGGTAAAACATCAACCTTTGCCTCAAAGGCAAAGATAGTACATATTGATATCGATCCCACATCAATAAGCAAGAATATTGTGGTCCATACACCTATAGTGGGTGACTGCAGGATAACCCTTGAAAGACTTAATAAACTTCTTGGAGAAGAAGATTTTAAAGGAATAAAGGCATCAAGAAAACCCTGGCTTGATCAGATAGAGATGTGGAAATCCACAAAACCTCTTGCCTATGAACAGAGTGATACAATAAAGCCTCAGTTTGTTGTAGAAAAGATATTTGAGATAACAAAGGGAGATGCAATAATAACCACTGAGGTTGGTCAGAACCAGATGTGGGCTGCCCAGTTTTATAACTTTGATAAGCCCAACTGTTTTATAACATCTGGCGGACTGGGTGTTATGGGTTTTGGTCTTCCTGCAGCAATAGGTGCACAGGTAGCATGCCCTGATAAGCTTGTTATAGATATTGCCGGAGATGGAAGCATCCAGATGAATATACAGGAGATGGCTACTGCAATGCAGTTTCATCTACCGGTAAAAATAGCTATATTGAATAACGGGTATCTTGGCATGGTACGCCAGTGGCAGGAGCTTTTTTATAAAAAATGCTATTCATGCACAGAGATGTCACATACACCTGATTTTGTGAAACTGGCAGAGGCATACGGGGCAGTGGGGTTAAGGGCCACAAAACCTGAAGAGGTTGTTCCTGTACTTAAAAAGGCATTTGCATCGGATAAACCTGTAATAATGGATTTTGTTGTTGAGCGTGAGGAGGGCGTTTATCCAATGGTTCCCTCTGGCGCAGATATCACGGAAATGCTGCTTGTATAGGTAAAATTGGTTTTTAGAAATATGATGCTTTTTAAACAGGAGTACAGTAAATGAATAATGGAACAGAGAACAAAAAGCATATCCTGTCATTGCTTGTTGAGAATGAACTGGGGGTCCTTTCAAGGATATCCGGTCTCTTTAGCGGAAGGGGTTTTAATATAGAAAGCCTTTGTGTGGCAGAGACAAACGAAGAGAACATATCCCGTGTCACGCTTGTTACAACAGGCGATATGTTTATACTTGAGCAGATCAAGAAACAGCTTAACAAGCTTATCTCTGTTGTAAAGGTGCTTGAGTTTACAGGAACTCCCTTTGTGCAGAGGGAGCTTGTACTGATAAAGATCAAGGCAAAACAGGAGAGCAAGGCGGAAATACTTCGGCTGGTGGATATCTTCAGGTCAAGGATTATTGATGTGAGCCCTGAATGCTATACCATCGAGGTAACGGGCAGTGAAGACAAGATAATCGCATTGCTGGATCTTTTACGCCCATTTGGCATCAAGGAAATTGCACGCACAGGAGCAATAGCGCTTGCAAGAGAGAAGAAATAGGTATATGTGAAATATGCACTTAATACTATATCTATAGTTAAGCTTAATAAAAATATATATTACTAATAATTTTTATATTACAGTTAAATACACTTAAGGAGGATAATAAATGGCAAGGATTAATTTTGGAGGAGTTGAGGAAGAGGTCACAACAGTTGATGAATTTTCTCTGGCAAAGGCAAGAGAGATACTTAAAGATGAAGTTATCGCAGTAATAGGTTATGGAGTTCAGGGGCCCGGACAGTCTCTCAATATGAAGGATAACGGCTTTAATGTTATCATCGGTCAGTCAAAGGAATTTAAGGCCGACTGGGACAGGGCTGTTGCTGATGGATGGGTTCCCGGAAAGACACTTTTTGATATTGAAGAGGCGGCAAAACGCGGGACAATCATCCAGATGCTTGTAACAGATGCGGCCCAGAAGATCATATATCCGACAATCAAGAAATGCCTTAATCCCGGTGATGCGCTCTATTTCTCACACGGGTTTTCAATAGTATACAAGGAGCAGACACAGGTTATTCCTCCGGATAATGTAGATGTTATTCTTGTTGCACCAAAGGGTTCAGGCACATCGGTCAGAAGAAACTTTCTTTCAGGCGCTGGTATCAACTCAAGCTATGCCGTATTTCAGGATTACACAGGCAGGGCAGAAGAGAGGACAAAGGCCGTTGGTATTGCAATAGGTTCAGGCTATCTCTTCCCAACAACCTTTGAGAAAGAGGTGCACAGTGACCTGGTTGGTGAAAGGGGTGTTCTTATGGGATGTCTCGCCGGAACAATGGAGGCACAGTATAATTGCTTAAGAAAGAACGGTCACAGCCCGAGTGAGGCATTTAATGAAACGGTTGAAGAGCTTACCCAGAGCCTTATCCGTCTTGTTGACGAAAACGGTATGGACTGGATGTATGCAAACTGCAGCGCCACAGCACAGAGGGGCGCGCTTGACTGGAAGGATCGTTTCCGTGATGCAGTGGCCCCTGTATTTGATGACCTGTATAAGAGTGTCATGACTGGAAAAGAAACAGAGATAGTTATGAAGGCCAACAGCGCACCGGATTACAAAGAAAAACTCCGGGTAGAGCTTGACAGGATAAAGGATTCTGAGATGTGGCAGGCTGGTGCTGCTGTCAGAAAACTCAGACCTGCAAACAGAAATAAATAACAGGTTTTTGATTTTGTAAAATAGCGGTCTATTATTTTGGGCCGCTATTTTTTTTGCTTGGCTTGGTTCTCTATGGCAATAATTCAATGATCTAAAGAATACATCATCATAGCTAAGGGGCTTTGAATCTTCCAATATACCGTTTTAAGCAAAGACTTTTCACCACGGAGGACACGGAGAGCACGGAGTAAAAAAATTACAGTAAACTTGAAAAATAAGTCATCAAGCCTATCCCCCAATAAATGCGGTATAAACTCCGGCAGACCTTCAGAAAATCATTGTAAATTAAATGGATTTCCACTTTTGCAGGGATGGCAGAAATAAGATTTCAAATTTCTTAAGCCATGGGCTATAGATTCTCCGTGTCCTCCGTGCTCTCCGTGGTGAAA
>JAFGFM010000090.1 GCA_016931115.1 Deltaproteobacteria bacterium
CTCTGGCTTGCCCTCTTTTACTGATCCTTTTCGTCTCTCTTTTTCTGCGGATTAAAGAGCCCTGTGGTGAGGCTGAATGTTGCCCCTGCAATAGGTTTGATATGGCTGATCCTGAATATCAGCTCGCTGTCGCTTATTGGTTCCACCTCCCTCACCTCCCTGAATTTTTTGAGGAATATGTAGGCTGCTATAAATCTTATCACCCCTGATATCAGGAAAACCATGAGCAACATGGATACAGGCTTCCAGACAAAGAGGCCGATATTAATGGAATCAGGTAAATGGCTGGCAGTAAGGCCCCCGAGCAGAGACCCTGTGAAGACTGCGATGCCGTTTACGAGACCCTGATAGGCTACACACCTTGCCCTTTTCGGGGGAGTTACCGCATCAAACAGGAAATTCGCAATAGCCAGGTTAAACCCTGACCATATTATCCCAGCGTAGATCTGTATGAAAATAAAGTAGTATATATTGGCAGGCCCCACCCAGAGGATGGGGGCAAGGGACATGCCCCAGCCGCATAGATTAAGTATCTTTTTATTACCGAACCGGTCGCTGATGCCTCCCCAGTGCTTGAATGTAAGGAACTGGGAGATATTACCAACAGCTATCACAAAGGTGTATGCCATGTAGCTGTACTCCAGGTCCCTCAGCATGTATAAAGAAAAGTAGGGGGCAGAGAATGCAACACCAAGGTTGATCATGGCAACAAAGAATACGAACTTGGCAAAGTTGGAGTAGGGTGACCTCTTTAAAAATTGCCTGAAGGTAAAGACCTGGTCAGGGGTGATAGCGAGCTGCGGATCATCATATCTCCCGATCCAGTGGGCAGAGAGCAGCCTGGCAAAACCTGCCACAGCAAAGATTATCAGGTATCCGATTTCCGGGTTACCCTGTTGCTTAAAAACATGGAGCATAAGCCCTGAAAGAGTCAGGGCAATAAAGGTATTCATCCCGGTAAGGGTATTGCGCTTTCCAAAAAACTTGCCCCTGGCGTTCGGGTGAATAAGATCTCCTATGAGGCTGTTCCAGGCTGGTACTGTGGCCCCGTTCGCACAAAAGTAGACAATCACCATCAGGAGAAGTAATAATACAGAGGTTTCTCCCATATCAATAATAAAAGGGAGAAGCGCAATGGGGACAAATGTGAGTGCCTGTATAAATGCCCCTGTTTTTACAACCCTTCGCCTGCTTCTTATCCTGTCCAGGTTTATTGCCCCTGCCCACTGTATAATTGCCGCGAAAAGCTGCGGCAGGGTGGCTATGAGACCCACCTGTATGGTTGTTGCCTTAAGGAAGATACTGAAGACCCCGAAATAGTTTTCGCCGCACCCCATCATGACAGCATGGCTCATACCATCGTTTATTGATGCCTTCATGGAAGGGGTGTAATTTACCTTCTCTCTGTTCTTATATTTTTCTATATCAGTTTCCAATTTCATTTAATTCGATACTTATAAATTAAGCTGTCAGCTTTCAGCGTTCAGCTTTCAGCAAAAGGCATTCAAAACAAAGAATCAACTGACAGATGAAATCTCCACCTAAAAATTATCTCTTTCGGGATAAACACTAACTAAACCGTTGCTTGACCTGAAATTAATCATCCTATAGTATAGCCAGGATGATAACATAGAAATAAAGATAAAATAAAAGGAATTATCAGGGATATTAATATGGGATTAACTATAGAACGTATGGAAGAATTGAAAAATAGAATAAGGGGGCTTTTAAAGGAAAAGAATGCGATCCTTCTTGCCCACAATTACCAGAGGGCCGAGATACAGGATGTTGCAGACCTGTGCGGTGACTCTCTGGAGCTGTCCATAAGGGCATCAAAGACCGAGAAGGATGTTATTGTATTCTGCGGTGTGCATTTTATGGCGGAGACTGCGTCCATATTGTCACCCAATAAAACAGTCCTGCTGCCTGTAGCAGCCGCGGGGTGCCCTATGGCGGATATGATTACAGTTTCTCAATTGATAGAGGAGAAGAGGAAAAACCCGGGCAGGGTTATTGTTAGTTATGTAAATACCACAGCGGATGTAAAGGCTGAAAGCGATATATGCTGCACCTCGGCAAACGTCGTAAAGGTTGTTGAGAGTATAGACCCGGACAAAGAGATATTCATGACCCCGGATAAAAATCTTGCGCAGTATGCAAAAAGCAGGACACAGAGGAGAATAACCTGGTGGAACGGGTTTTGCCCCATACACAATAATCTGAAACCATCACAGGTAAAAAAGGTAAAGGCGGAAAACCCTGATGCCCTTTTTCTTGCCCACCCCGAATGCCCGCCCGAGGTGCTGGAGCTAGCTGACGAGATAAAGAGTACCTCAGGAATTATCGCCTTTGTTAAAAATTCATCTCATAAAAGATTTATAATAGGGACTGAAAACGGTATCCTTCACACCCTTTCAAAGGCAAACCCGGACAAAGTGTTTATCCCTGTTGCCCCTGATATGATCTGTGCGGACATGAAAAAGACAGGGCTTCTGGATGTAGTAAAGGCCCTTGAACAGATGAAAACCATTGTGAAGGTGCCGGAGGAGATTGCCAGTAAGGCAAGAAAAGCAGTAGAAAAGATGCTCGCTATACCGGCGGATTAAAGAGACCGTTCTTGATTTACCCAAAGCTGCACAGAGGGTCTCTGCCATTGATAAAGCGCATAGTCTTTCAACTTCTCAGGCACATCATCACCATTTAATACAAGACGGTTGATCATTAAAGCCAGGTCTGTGTCGGCGATACACCAGTCGTTAAAAAGATTTTTTGCATTATTTTTTATCAGGCTGTCTGCAGCATCAAACAGCCGTGCAGCGTCTGCTTGTGCTGCAATAGAAAGCGATTTATTCGTTGGTTTGCCAAATACGAATTCAGTCGAGCGCTCTTCCCGAATCGGTAAAAGATCACTTCTAATCCATGCCTGCATCTGTCTGGCCCTTGCCTTTAATCGGGTATCTTTAGGGTATACACCTGGATCAGGATACAGCTCATCTAAATATTCTGAGATGGCTGATGACTCTGACAAATGGAAATCACCATGTGTAAGGGTTGGCACACGCTGTGTAAGGGATATATTTGCATAATCCGGTTGATTATTCTCTTTTGCTTTTAAATCGATCTTCTTAATCTCAAATGGAAGCCCCTTCTCTTTCAGTGTAACAAATACTGACATCACATATGGGCTTATAAACAACGAATCAACATAAAGAATAATTTTTTCATTGTACATGACAGTTCTCCATTTTTTGGAATGAAATATATTGGGTTGAGTTTAATATGTCAACATGGCTTCCGGTCCTGGGGAAAAATGCTGGATTTTTTAAGACAGGTAAAAATATTATTGATAATTCTTATTATGGCTAATATACTAGCCATTAATATTTTTTATGACCAGTATATTATCCAAAGTTTAATGAGTAATTATTTATGAATAATAAAAGAACATACTCCAAATACGCAAAAGAAGCCGCCTTACTGCTCGGTAATCAAATTAAGCTGGGTCGCAAAAAAAATAGATGGTCAGAACAAAACCTTGCTGACAGGGCTGGAATTTCAAGGGCAACTCTTCAGAAGATCGAGGCAGGTCAAATGACTCCCTCTATCGGGATTGTGTTTGAGACGGCTGCGCTGGTTGGGGTAAACCTTTTTGAACAGGACCATAAGTACCTTGTAACAGACATTGACCTGACACAGAGCAAAATCGCCCTGCTCCCAAGACGTATCAGAAACAAAACAAAGGCGGTTGATGATGACTTCTAATAAACATGCGAGAGAAGCCTTTGTCTGGATCTGGTTACCGGGGGAAACGCAGCCTGTGGTTGCCGGCAAGCTGGAAGTTGATGGCAGGTATATACATTTTAACTATGGCAAAAGTTATCTTGAGCGGGTAAGAGATAAAAATCCTGCCATACCCATTTACGAGCCGGAGCTGCCATTAAAACCCGGAGAGTTGCCTCTTTTACCCGGCCTGGAAATGCCCGGCTGTATAAGGGATGCTGCCCCTGACGCATGGGGGAGGCGGGTAATAATCAATAAGCTCCTGGGATTAAAAGGTAATGGTATTGACACAACAGAACTTGATGAATTGACTTATCTCCTGGAATCAGGTTCTGACCGGATTGGTGCGCTTGATTTTCAGCACTCATCGTCTGAATATCTTCCAAGGTCAGCAATTAATGTACCTCTGGAAGAGCTGCTTATGTCAGCAGATCGTGTTGAGAAGGGCATACCCTTAACACCGGAACTCGATCAGGCACTATTCCATGGAAGCTCGGTTGGTGGCGCCCGGCCAAAGGCATTGATAGAGAATAGTGGCAAAAAATTTATTGCCAAGTTTTCATCCACAAATGAACTTTACAGTGTTGTTAAGGCAGAATACATCGCAATGAGATTGGCGAGCCTTGCAGGGCTGAGTGTTGCGCCGGTAAGACTGGTTCACGCATCTAATAAAGATGTCCTGCTCATCGAGCGTTTTGATCGAATACCTGTTAAGAACGGGTGGACCCGGAAGTGCATGGTTTCCTGCCTGACCATGCTCGGCCTTAATGACATGACAGCCCGATATGCCAGCTATGAAGAATTTGCGGAGATCATAAGACACCGTTTTACAGAACCGAAAAAAACCCTGAAAGAGTTGTTCAGCAGGCTGGTATTTAATATTTTGTGCGGAAACACAGATGACCACGCACGCAATCATGCCGCATTCTGGAATGGAAAAGAACTCACCCTGACCCCTGCATATGATATCTGCCCACAGGGACGGGCAGGCAGTATGGCGTCACAGGCAATGAAGATCAAAGGGGACAATAATCTCAGTCAGCTTAAATTTTGTCTTGAAGCAGCATATCATTTTTTGCTTTCTAAAGAAGATGCCCTCTCTATATTTGAACATATAGAGGATATCATCCGAGAATACTGGCATGAAGTATGTGAGGAAGCCCAACTCAGCACAATAGATAAAAATCATCTATGGGGGCGTCAGTTTCTGAATCCATTCGCTTTTGAAGAATAGTCAAACTTTAAATAAAATCAAACTCATTAATAACGCTCTTGGTCTCGTTAAGTGCACCAAGATGATCTGTCCTTTTTATCCTGGCTTTAAGCCTTGAATCGGCCAGCATGCTGAACCTTGGCCGCTTTCTTTCTATAAATCTTACAACATCGGCCGGATTGATATTTTTAACCTGGCTGAAGGTGAACATAATGGCATCCTCCTGTACATCAAGGCGGGCCATGCCTTTTCGCTTCATCAGGAGCCTTACCTCCATCACCTTTAACAGGTTTGATACCGCTTTTGGAGGCGGCCCGAACCTGTCTATTATCTCATCGGACATTTTTTTCAGATCATCATCCTCTTTAAGGCTGGATAGCCTCCTGTAGATATTAAGCCTTACATCTATGTCAGAGACATACTCCTCGGGCAGATAGGCAGAGAGTTCCACATTGATCTCAGGATTTATCTCCTGCTGGTATTCTTCGCCCTTTAATTCTGCAATAGCCTCCTCTGTAAGCTTTATGTAAAGCTCATACCCTATGGATGCAATATGCCCTGACTGGCTGAAACCCAGGATGTTACCACCTCCCCTTATCTTGAGGTCATGCATGGCAAGGTGAATACCGGCGCCGAGCTGTGAAAAATCCATGAGCGCCTTTAGTCTCTTCTCTGCCTCCCTTGTTAAATTGGCCTTTTTCGATAAAAGCAGATAGGCATAGGCGCTTTCAGATGACCTCCCCACGCGGCCCCTGAGCTGATATATCTGTGCGAGCCCAAACCTCTCGGCCTGGTTGATGATTATGGTATTGGCTGATGGTATATCCAGACCCGATTCTATTATGGTAGTGCATACCAGTACATCCACCTCTTTTCTTATAAACCGCATCATGGTCTTTTCAAGATCATCCGGTTTCATCTGGCCATGCCCTATGGCTAACCTTGCGTTGGGCACGATCTTTTTGATCTTTCCGGCAATGTTGTCTATGGACTGGACGCGGTTATGGACAAAAAATACCTGCCCACCTCTCTCCATCTCATTTTCAATTGCATGTTTAATGGTCGCCTCATCATAGGGCAAAAGATAACTCTGTATGGCAAGCCTGTCTTCAGGAGGGGTTTCTATGATGCTCAGGTCACGCACACCCATGAGTGAAAGGTGCAGTGTACGCGGGATAGGGGTTGCGGTGAGCGCAAGCACATCAACAACTGCCCTGAACTCCTTTAATCTCTCCTTCTGCTTGACACCAAACCGCTGCTCTTCATCTATTATTAGTATGCCCAGGTCTTTGAAACCTATATCCTTGGATAGTATCCTATGGGTGCCTATAAGAACATTTACCTGGCCTGCACGCACGCGTGCTATTGTCTCCTTCTGCTCCTTTGCGCCCTTGAAACGGCTTAATACATCCACCTCTACATTAAAGGGCTTCATCCTGTTCTTAAATGTCTCATAGTGCTGCTCGGCTAAAACCGTTGTGGGCACCAGCACTGCTGCCTGTTTACCGTCAGTAACCGCCTTAAAAGCGGCCCGTATGGCCACCTCTGTCTTGCCATAACCAACATCACCGCATATGAGCCTGTCCATGGGGCGCTGTGATTCCATATCCGAAAGCACATCATCAATGGCCTTTATCTGATCGGATGTCTCTTCATGTTCAAATGTGGCCTCAAACTCCCTGAAAAAGCTATCAGGACGTGAAAAGGCAAACCCCTCTTTGTATTTTCTAATGGCATATATATCAACAAGCTGCCTTGCTATCTCCATTATGGCCTTTTTGGCCTTTTGTTTGACTACCTTCCATGCCTTACCGCCAAGCTGGTCAAGCTTCGGGTTCTTATCATCAGCACCCACATATTTCTGCATAATGCTGATGCGGTCAGCAGGGATATAGAGGCGGTCAGTACCAGCATATTCGATAAGGACAAAATCATTAATCTTGTTCTGTATCTCCATCCTTATGAGCCCGCCATACTGGCCTATGCCGTGATCCTCATGCACAACAAGATCACCTACTGCAAGCTGGCCAAAGGATGTCCAGTCTATGCCTCCCTCTTCACTCTTTTTCTTTGCCCTTGCCCGTTTGGGGCCGAATATCTCATCCTCGCTTATCACATAGAGGCTAATATCCTCCCAGCCAAAACCCCTTGAGAGCCTGCCAAGGCAGATGTGCAGCTTCTTTCTGGCTGAGACCGCAAAAAAGCTGTCTACTGTTTCATCAACCTGTACATTGTAGTTGTTCAGTATCTCGTCAAGCCTTGATGCCTGCTGCTCTGTCCTGCATACAAGGATGATGCTTGCACCCTGGTTCATCCAGAGGGATATTCTCTCTGCAAGCGGAGCCATGGATACACGCCCCTTGCCTGTCAGCCTCAGGTCAAATTCAAACTCTATGTCATGGGCGCCCTTTACCTCTATTGCTTTACCTGTCTGGTCAGGCAGGGTTATTGCTAGGCTGTTGAAACTTATTTTCTGGCGCGTATTGATGCCCTCTTCAAATTCCTTGTCAGTTAAAAGCACCCCCTCTATATCAGGAAAGATCGCGCCCCTGTTTTCCGCCTCCTCCCTGTACTTTAGCTTGTCTCTGTCAAACCTGAACTGGAACTTTTCCTTATCTGTCTCCATCCTGTCGCTGTTCAAAAGGAGGATATTCCCGGAAGATGGGAAATAATCAAACAGGCTGTTAAGCTCAGGATAAAAATGGTTAAGCCACGCCTCCTGACCCGGAAAACCTGTCCCTTCACCTGCCTGTTCAGGTAGCCGTCCCATGGATCTTGCACGTTTCATGGCCTCATCATCCATGATGACCTCACTTGAGGGTAAAAGGATCATCTCCTTTAACTGGTCTGTAGAGCGCTGTGATACCTGATCAAAATGGCGAATGGATTCAAGCCTGTCCCCCCAGAATTCAAGACGGATGGGCATCTCATAAAGGGGAGGAAATATGTCTATAACACCGCCGCGCACAGAGTAATCGCCAGGCTCTTCCACAAGTGCAGTGCGCAGGTATCCCCCTGACTCAAGTTTTTTGATAAGCTCATCCCGTGGAAAATCCTCCCCTGGCTCCAGGTATTCCAGTGTCCTTATAAGGGCCTTCTTGGGCATGATTTTTAAAAGCAGTGCCTCAAGAGAGGTTACGACTATTGGGTTTTTACAGGATGTAAGGGCATAGAGTGCCTGTAGCCTGCGGTTTATGATATTCCGGTGCGGGCTTAAGCCGGTAAGTGGTGATAGATCATAGGCCGGGAAATCAAAAAGCCTCTTTTCCTGCTGGCCTCCTGAAACAAAACCCTTTGGCAGGAAGAATTGCAACTCCCTCATGAGCCTTACTGCCTCCTTTGCTGTGGGCAGAATAATTAGAAAGGGGCTTTCCTGCTCAATCAAGAGCCCTGAGATAAGGTATGACCTGGCAGCATTATCTATGCCGGAGACAGAGATATCCCTGTTCCCGGTTGATATCAGCTTAATGAGTTCGTTTATGTATGCGTTATCAGTGATCATATATTTAAAAAGTTTAAGGGGTCCAGGGGTCAAGGGTTCCAGTGAAAGACCAATATAAAACTACTGGATCCCCCGATCAAGTCGGGGGATGACAAATAGTTATAAAGTTTGAGAGCCGTCATGCCCGACTTGATCGGGCATCCATTTAAAAGCTATTACCTTTGAATATTTCCCTTTTATCCTCCATAGTTTTTATAAAATTTAGAATATTTATCTTAAAGAAATATCTTACCCGGGTTCAAAATCCCGTTCGGGTCAAACAGCTCCTTTATCTTTTTCATCCATATCAGGCTGTTTCCATGCTCTTCAGCCATAAATGCACGTTTACCAATACCAACTCCATGCTCACCTGTAGCAGTGCCTCCAAGGGATATGGCCTTTGATACTACCCTGTTATTAATCTCATTAATAACCCGCCAGTCATCCCTATTATCTTTTCTGCCGGCAAATTTCAAATGAAGGTTTCCATCTCCTGCATGGCTGAAAATATAGGCGGTTACGCCCCCTTTTTCAACCTCTTCCCTTGCCATGGCAATTATCTCAGGATATGCGGAGATGGGCACTGCTGTATCAGCTGATAGAAATAAACAATCAGTATGATTCTGTACTATCATTTCACCTAACCTGTGCCTTGAACTGAATAATTTATCCCTCTCATCCCTGCCTATGCCTGATCGAAAATCCAGGGAGTTACTGGATGCACACAACTCCCTTGTAACCTCCATGACCTCGCCTATATAGCTGATGGAAGGGCCATGGTATTCTATAAAGAGCGTTGGCCTTTCCATAAGGTTCATGCCCGTGTTGCGGTTTATCAGGCTTATACACCCACGGTCAAGAAGCTCTAAAGCAGCCGGGTCAAGGCCGGATCGTATAATCTCAAATACAGCCTTACCTGCGCTTTCAACTGAAGGAAATGAAACAACAGCAGCAGAAAATTCTGCTGGGAGGCCCCTGAGCCTGAGTGTTGCGCATGTTACCACCCCGAGCGTCCCCTCTGAGCCTGTGATCAGGTTAATAAGATCATAGCCTGATGATGTCTTTGATGCGCGTGTGCCTGTTCTTATAATCTCACCATTTGCAAGTACTATGGAGAGCTTAAGGATATTTGCCCTTGTAGCCCCGTATTTTACAGTGCGTGTACCGCTTGAATTATTTGCTATCATGCCGCCTATGGTGGCGTCTGCACCAGGGTCAGGGGCAAAAAAGAGCCCTTTATGCCTTAGCCTCTTATTTAATTCCTTGTATATGACCCCAGGCTCCACATCTGCCTGAAAATCCTCTTCTCTTACATCCAACACCCTGTTCATCATGGTAAAATCAACCACTATGCCCCCGCACACAGATAAAGGATTACCCTCAAGGCTGCTCCCGGCTCCCCACGCAGTTACAGGGATTCGCTGCTCATTCGAATACTTAAGGATATTTGATACCTCAGACTCATTCAACGGCCAGAGCACTGCCTCGGGTAACATACAAACATGGCGGGACTGGTCCTTTGAATGGAGGGTTTTAACTGACTCACCAGTAGAAAACCTGTCAGGGGCAGTAAAACCCTTTAACATTTCAATATCGTGGTTGTCGAGACGTTTATAATCCAAGATTTATACCTTATAAATATACAGAGGTCATACTCTATATTTTTGATTTTAATCTATAAAGGAGAAATAAAATTGTAAAGGAGGAAATGTTTTTAGATCGTATTTCAGAATGTCAGCGTTATGTCGGGTTATCACCTTTTCACAGGGTAAGTTTCAGTTAAGAATATACCCCAGGACTATGTCGCAGAGGGGATCATCATCCAGATATTCTATCTGATCATTAAAAGTCACCTTCCCGTGATACTCCCTTTTAAGTTCATATTCGCCGTCATTTGCCATATGAAGCAGTATTTCAGAGCAGGCAGGGCAAAGGGGGCCATGCTCATCATTTTCGTCAAAAAATGAAAGGGTCCAGTTTTCAGCAACCAGATCTTCAACATTATCAGCAGATAAACCGCAAATGGTACAATTCATGATTCCTTTAATAACTCCTGTAAAAATGGTTCCTGAATTCTTATCAGAATCCCAAAACTGTGGGGAGGTTATAACAGAATATTTTTCATTACAAGAAGTTTTTTGTTGTTAAGGCAGGTGACTATTTGAGGTGATTTTGTCCTTGCCCTTATTTTATACCCCTTGAGTAGTTCACAAGTATTACCCTGTGTTTTTTTGTGTCGTTTTCTATCCCCTTC
Organism: Deltaproteobacteria bacterium; assembly: GCA_016931115.1. Classification (GTDB taxonomy): domain Bacteria; phylum Desulfobacterota; class DSM-4660; order Desulfatiglandales; family HGW-15; genus JAAZBV01. The sequence goes on from JAFGFM010000090.1 coordinate 10,729, forward strand.
AGGAGCTCTAAAATTTTTTTATCTGTGGTCTTTATCAGCTTTGTAAAGCCTGATTCATTCAGATTTGCCTCAATTTGAGCGCCGAGCGAATATGCCTCGGTTTCCGACATGCTGCCTGTAGATGCCTTTTTGATAAAAACATTCAGGTTTGTAATAAATTCTTTAAGCTTTTCTATCTTAATATCAATATCAATATTAATACCCCCATCATTGACCTGCCTGCGTATACCACTCAGGGTGTCGGCATGGAGCATCTCTTCATGGGCAATAGTTTCCCAGAATCTTTTAACAGGGGGTGAAAAATTCTTTTGCGCTGAAAATCTTGAATACAACCTGTTAAGAACCGATTCAATCTTTATCAGACCTAAAAGAATTTGATCTCTTTCATTGTCAGGCATAATTCAATCCTTTATTTTGTTTCTTACATCAACCCATTACTGGCATTTGGGAGGCAATCTCTTTCTATTTTACATTTTAATTTTATCAACGAAGAAACCACCTGGAAAGCATCAACCGGGTGGATTGATTATGTTATATGTCCACTATTTTTAAACCTAAATATTTGACCATAGGATCAAAATCATGGTCGCAATGTAAGAGTGTGAGATGATTATGAATACAGAAAGTTCCAATAATAACATCAATAGTTTTCCTTACTGTAACGCCTTTCCTCCTAAGAAGCCTATAATTCATGGCACTCTCAACTGCTAATGACTGTTCCCCCATTGGCATAAATGGAATTTTCAAAAGAAGATCCTTTGCTATCTTAAAATCCTTGTCATTCTGAAAACCCTGGAGAACTTCGGTCAGTATAAGATTTCCTATTACGATCGGTGAATTTCCAAGAGAAGAATCGAGCCAGTCTGTTTGATTGGTTTGATTACCATTGAAATAGTCTATCCAGACAGATGAATCAACAAGAATCATTTATCTGTCCTCATCTCGTCGAGATTGCCGGACCATTTCAACTTCCCTCTATATTTCTTGATTTCTTTATGACTATTCATTTGGACCAGCAGTTTCAATCCCTCTTCAATGGCATCCTTTTTCGTTCTGAAACCGGAAACCTTTAGCGCTGATTCCATCAGATTATCATTTATTACTACATTTGTTCTCATTATTTGCCTCTCATGTGTATACTTATACGCATTATACACATCAGCACCAAATATTGAAAGATATTTTGTTGTACAAATTGGTGGCTCATCAGTTCCGGACAACTTCACTTTTAAGATTTCTTACATAAATATACCCGAAATTTTTAAAATTATTCTTTTAAAGGATTGGCTGTTTTTTTGAGCCAGATAAGAGACTCTCCTCTGTCGGAATCATAAAATTGTCTCCCGATATCCGCCTTGAGCCGGGATAGACCCTTGGCATATTTTTCTTCATCAAGAAGGCGAAACATCACGCTTTTTTCCGCAACCAATGATCTTTCTGTTGGAAAGGGATTAATTAATAAAGTTTCGATCCAGACGCATGTTAGCCTACAGGTTTTATAACTGACTCCCTACTTCGATAGACAATTTTAGACCAACACTATGCAGGACAGAATTCAAACTTTTTAATTTCGGATTACCCTGTGTGGAAAGAATACGATAAAGATTTTCCCTATTAAGTTTTGTTTTACGTGCTATTTCAGAAATACCCTTTGCATCTGCAACATCTTTCAGGGCCATCAAGAATACCTCCTGGGAGCCATCTTCCAGAGCAGCGTTCAAGTATTCTGCAGCCTCAACAGGATCAAGGAAATCTTTTCTAAGATTAGTCTCATATTTTTCTGTTAATTTTTTCATTCCATTCTCCTTTTAAAATCACCAAAGTTACCAAGCCTCCCACGATTCAACCGAACTCGAATCCTCGCACGCGCTGCCAGGTCTTTTAGAGAATTAAGCCACGTATGAAAGGGATTTTGACCTTCTTCAGTTATATATTCAAGTAATTCTATCTGGGAATTATTCATGGCCTTATTGTAGCTTAAAAGCAACAGTTATCAATATTTTTAATCCGCAGCATGCCATCTGAAGATTCAATCCTGCAACAGATGGAACCGAATAGCTGTTGAATCCTATTTAGTGTCCATCCAAAAACTGTCGTTTTTGGATTCAAGCGGTTGTTATCAGCTCCTCAGTATTTCAAAGACATCGTTGCCAGACGGATCTCGACGAATGTAGCTGAAACCCGATTTCATAAGCACCTTGATCGACGCCATATTTTCAGAAGTCGTGCGGGCAATAACCTTGTGCACTCGGATGTCGTAAAACGCATTTGAGACAAGCGCTCTGGCCATTTCAGTCGCATACCCATCCTTTCGTGCCGAAGGTATTATGGAAAAGCCAATCTCTACCTCACCTCCTTCATTTGGGGGGCCGAAATACCCGCCTGTACCTACCAACATTGAAGGCTGATTCTCCTCTTCTCGGCGTACCGCATACCAAACATACCACCCAACAACCAACGCGCCTCCTTCTTTGAGGCGACAGCCGAAGAACTCCTGTGCATCACGGTCATACTCCCCTGGAGGCCATCCGGGTTCAACCTGGGTTCGCAACAATCTTACCAGGTGTTCAGGGGATTCCATTTCAGCGTGAATATGGTCAAATGTCGCCGCTGTTAACTCAAGTCGATCTGTCCGTAAAGTGCGATTTTTTAGTTCTTCCATTTTATATTTCTCTGATAACCTATTTATTACCGGTCGGCGTGGTTGTTTGTGCTGGTCCGCTGTTGACGCGGTTGTTATGGCTTTTTAGAATTTGGCATGGTAAGTATATTGTTCTGGAGTATCATTTTTGCTTTTTTATATTGCCAATCCACATGAGATCTTTCAGTGTTTAACTCCTTAAATATGAAGAAATCTTTGACGTTATCTCCATCAATATCCTCATATCCTGTAAAAAAACCTGCAAAATAAAAATCATTATTATCTTCAATAAATAACGCCTTTCTGTATTCGGCATTTATGCTATTCCCACCGGTATAGCAATCAAAGTAGTAATAGTTTTGAGTGGGTTGGTGTATTTGTTTTTCTTGTAGGCCCACTTTAGTCACTTGAATTGATCTATATATTTTATTATTTTTCTTAATGTATAGAAGCACAGGTAATCCATAATCTTCACAAAGGTTGGTTTCGCAAAATATGAACTCGGCTTTATTTTCCAGCGTTATCGTTTTTAAAACTTTACCTTCTATTTTATTTACAGTTTCAATTTCACCTTCCCCTTTTTCGCAGTCATATTCAGCAAAGCAGTAAGTTGAAATTGAGAATAATATTAAGATTGTTAGTAAATATTTCATAGCTTCCCCTAAAGTATTATTTAATAAGTATGTGTCAACAAGTGAGTTACCAGTTCCGGATAACTTTACTTTTTGCATGTTATACACAAAGATGGACCAGTATTTCAGATTATTTTCTTTGTAAAACTGTAGTTTGAAATGAATCAAAGGGATTATACTTTTCTGAAACACATTAATCAATCGGTAATAATATCCCTAATTCAATATAAAATTGTCATCTGCTGCGTTACCTTTCCATCCTTCGTAGCTCTCTACAATTCTTTCGACTCCCATGGACGATATGATACATGGGACACTCAGGCAAACATCCCTGAGCCCGAATTCTCCTTCGAGTCTCGTGGAAACAGTCAATACGCTCTTTTCATTGCGCAGGATTGCTCCTGCAATACGTACCAGCGCCATACCCACCGCAAAACATGTAGCGCCTTTGTAGCCGATGATGTGGTAGGCTGAGTCCTTCACCTGTTGTTCTATCTCATTGCGCCTCAACTTCCAGTCTTCGCATTTGCCGCAGATCGGGCAAAACTCGTCAATCTTCATACCGGCTAAATGGGTCAATGACCATGCAGCGAATTGAGAATCACCATGCTCGCCTAAAACGTAAGCATGCACGTTGTGAACATCAACTCCACAATGCATGCTCAGAAGATGCCGGAGACGGGCGCTATCCAGGACCGGCACAGACCAACCGGGCGTCGGAAAAGTCCGATGGATTTCCCTCACGAATAGTCACCGCAGGAAAGAATGGTTGCCCGTGCGCAAGGTCCAACACCTGCCCCCGGGCAAGTTCTTCGTTCCTGTCAATAAGTACGATGTCGTCTGCCAACCCGCTTTGAGCAAGAGTGTACCCGAAGGTTGCGCCAACAGCTCCTGCACCGGCAATAACCACTTTTCTTTGGTTTTTGGATCCCATATTGATTCCCTCTCCAACTGTAAAGCAGCAAGCCTGTTCTTTTATCCGGGCCTGGTTTATTGGGTTACCCGCTTTATCCTGGCCTTTTTATAAGGTTTACCTCAACAGCGACACAGAAGTATGTATTATAACGTTATCTGCTACTGTTTCCTTTAAATGGCGATTCATCATTGAAGTCAGGTAAAAATTCCGATTGTTCTCCATGCATGCTGTCATACCCTGCGGGGAACTGCACAAACATATTCGTAAATCCCAGTTCAAGTGCATGAGAGTAAACCGCATCAAACTCATTAACAGTCAGAAACCTGTTCATATCAGGGTCATCATGCCTTAATACAGGGTGATACTGTGACATAAGACTTAAAGGGAGTAATGGCCCGAATTCCAGAAATAGCGAATCAAGTGCATGGATGGAATTTTCTATCTTTTCCGGAAGTATCAGGTGCCTGACCAGCACACCCTTTGAAGCAACATCATTATCTTCTGACGATGCATCCAGAAAACCCTTCTGCCTTACCATCTCTGCGATTGCATCAAGGGCCTTATGAGGGTAATCACTGCACCTTGAAAATCTTTTAGCGATCTCAGGGTCTGAATATTTGTAATCAGGCATATAGATATCCGCATATTCCTCTGCTGTTTTGAGAAGCCCTACAGACTGATAACCTGAGCAGTTATAAAGGATCGGCAG